>JAFMIU010000071.1 GCA_017853835.1 Pirellulales bacterium
TGGAAGCCCAACGGCGTGAGCCGTGGGACCGGCGTGGCCCATTCATGTGGCACCCATTGGTCACACGCCTCGGCACCGCGCGACGAAGGAGGCGTAGTCCTTCGGGGTGTCGATGCCTCGCGCGGCATGGTCGATCGCAGCGGCGGCGATCGGGATGCCGGCCTCGATCACGCGGAGCTGCTCCAGGCTTTCGTGCGTCGCCAGCCGCGATTCCGGGAGGGCGTTCCAGGATTCCAACACATGACGCCGGTAGGCATAGAGGCCGACGTGCTGCCAGTAGAGCGGCGGTTCGGCCTGCAGCATCGACGGAACCCAGTCGCGGGCCGCCGGCACGGGGGCACGGCTGAAGTAGATCGCCCGCCAGCAACCGGTCTCGACGGAGCCGGCAGGATGACGCCACGGGGTGAGCACCGCCTTCACGGCCGAGGGATCATGGAGATCCTCCTCACGCCGCATCGGTGTCACGAGCGTCGCCACGCCGGCCTCGGGGCAGCGGGCCAGGAGATCGATCGCGGCATCAATGGCCGAGGCGGCGAGTTCCGGCTCGTCACCCTGCACGTTCACGATCACATCCGCCGCCGGCAAGCGGTCGAGAGCCTCCACGATCCTGGCCGTGCCGCTCGGCGCCTCGGGCGACGTCATCACCGCCGTGCCGCCGAAGGCTTCGACGGCGTCGGCGATCTCGTCACTGTCGGTGGCCACGACAACGTCGACGGCCGCCTTCGACCGTCGGGCTGCTTCAAACGTGTGGGCAATCAGCGGCCGGCCGGTTTCTGCGAGCAGCATTTTCCGCGGAAGTCGGGTACTCGAAAGCCGGGCAGGAATCACGATCACGGCGGAGGGGGATGGCATGGAAAGCTCCTGGGTCGAGACGCTGGACGGGGATTGTCCGCGCTACCCGTCGCCGCGGCTATGCCGGTTTGAGGGGGTCTTTTTTCAGCCGGCGGCGCTGCTACGATCTCAGGTCCACTCGCCCGAGTGGCGGAATTGGCAGACGCGCAAGATTCAGGTTCTTGTCCAGGTAACTGGGTGGAGGTTCAAGTCCTCTCTCGGGCACTCTCCGGATCGCGCAGGTCGCGAGCGGCGTCAGAGGTATGGCGACTCGCCCTTGGTGGCGCGTGAGAACGCCACAAGCATCGTGGCCACCGCGGCCACGGCCGCCTCAAAAAAGACGCGTCCCTTGTCACGAGTGGCCTGACGCGGATCACCTGAGCCCGTGTCGGGGTGGGTTGTCGACCAGGGGCGCGGAGTCCACACGCCGGGTTGTGTGATCTCCGAAATCGCGAAGGGAATCGCCCGTCCGTCGCCCGCCTGCTCCATGTCGACCCAGTCGCCGGCCAGGTGCAGCATCAGCGATGTCTCCAGATCACCGGCGTGGTCACCCGGATCCCGAAAAACCGTCTTCATCACCTCGGGACACAACTGCCACAAGTTGACCACCACGATCGTCGCGCCCGTTTCGAGCATCACGTCGCGAACGAGCGGAGCGAATGCGTTGCCACCATGGCCGTTGACGATCACGAGCCGGTCGATGCCCTGTCGCATAAGGCTGCTCGTGACATCCCGGAGGATGGCGAGTGCCGTCGTGGTCGACACGTGAATCGTGGCCACCTGATCCTGCTGCTGCGCATTGTTGCCGAAGGGAATGGCCGGCAGCAGGATGACCTTTGCCCCCTGCGTCGCCGCACGGTCCACAGCGGCTTCCGCAAGGGACGTCGCTTCGATGACGTCGGTGCCGTGGGGAAGGTGCCAGCCATGCGCTTCGGTCGCTCCCCAGGGGAGAACGGCCACGGTTGGCCTGTGATCGCGCAGCTGACGGTAGGTGGCTTCGTGGAGCACATGTGATCGGGGGCCGGGCATGGGCAATCCTGTGAGGGGTGGCTGACACGATGATCGACGGATCCACATCGATCCAGCGGCGGCGAGTGGCCTCGCCAGGCTGATCCCTCGCCCTCACGACCTCACGGGTGAATGGACGTTGCACGCCTTGGCACCGACGGATTCCAGATCACGTTACCGCGCCGGCACCAGACGCATCTGTCGGATGTCGCAGGCCGCCGCCTTGGCAATCCGCTCCGGCTTCACGCGAATCACGTGGTCTCCGGGGGCCGTGATCGAGATGCGGCCGACCATCCGCGGCTTGAACTCCTGAAATCCGCCGGTGTCTTCGACGACAAATGGAATCCGTTGCGGTTCGGCATGGTCGGGGTCGAGCGTCACGAGCATGTCGCTGCCCCCCTGGCCCTTGCCGCAGCCTTGCAGCACCTCGATGTCAAACTCGCCTGGTCGCGTCACGGTGAACGTCCATTCGGCGGCATCATCGACCTTCTTCCAGAAGCCGAGCGTGCGCTTCTTTTCCTGTGGCTCCCAGCGGAGCGTCGTGCCGCGGATGGTCGCCGCGCTGCCGTGAAGCAGCACGACGCCGTCGTCGGCCTGGCGCACGATCACTGGCTCGGTCGGTGAAGGAGCCTGGGATTCAGCTCCGTCGGCGAGCCTGAACCCTGCGGCCGACGCCGCCATGCCGATGCACGCCATCCACGTCAGATGCTGATTCATGCCGTCATTCTCCCGATGTGTTGCCCGGTCCCGTGCCATCGGTACGATTATTCCCGAGGCTGTAGCTCAGTCGGTAGAGCATCGGACTTTTAATCCGTTGGTCCTGGGTTCGAGTCCCAGCAGCCTCATTTTGACTGGTATCGGCCCCATCTCGCTGGACCGCCCCGCCATGCAGCCATCCGGCGCCGCTGGAGCCACGCGTGTCCTCATCATCGACGATGAAGATGGGGCTCGCCGGACGCTCGCCCAGGGTCTCGCCGAGGCCGGGTATGAGGTGCTCGAAGCCGGAGACGGAATCCGCGGTCTCGAATCAGCCGTCCGTGACGCGCCCGATATCGTGCTCCTCGACCTTCGGCTTCCTGGGCTGGAGGGAGAGAAGCTCCTCGAGCGGCTTCGGCTCACCAGCGGTGTGCCGGTGATCATCGTGTCGGCAAAGCGGGAGGTGGACGACCGCGTGATCGGTCTCGATCTCGGTGCCGACGACTACCTCGTCAAGCCGTTTACCGTGCGGGAACTGCTCGCCCGTATCCGAGCAGTGCTCCGCCGCAGTGAAGGGGAGGTCACATCGACCGTCGTGATGGGTGAGGTGACGATCGACTTTCCCGCGCGGACGGCGACTCGGGCCGGTGCCAGGGTGCCGCTCACGGCCCAGGAGTTTGCGGTGCTCGGGTGTCTGGCAGCCCACCGCGGCAGGCTCGTGACCAGGGCGATGCTTGAACAGGCGATGTATCCGGGCGAGTCGCCTCCGGAAGGCACCGTCAGCAACGTCGTCGACGTGATCGTGCTCAGACTTCGGAAGAAGCTCGGCCACGACCTGATCACGACCCGACGCGGCCAGGGTTTTATCATCGATGGCTGAGCTCCCGCGTGCTGGTGGAGGATTGGGCAAGGGGCCTGCTGGCACCGCGCCTCACTCGTTGCTCTGGCGATTTGCGATCTGGTTCAGCCTCCTGTTTCTGATCGGTTCGATTGGGCTTCGCTATCTCCATTATCGGGCGGCTGTCAGCCTCCTTTCACGCGATCTCGATGTGCAACTCTGGTCGCGGCTGGCCACGCTCAAGGCTCAGGAGCGATTCGAGCCTGATTCGCTCGACGATTCGCGTCATCGCATCGAGGGCATGTTTCTGCCCGATCTGCCGCCGGGCTACGATCGTGGCGACACCATCCTTTGGTGGGTGTTGCCGACACTCATGCCACGGCCAGGACACCCCGACTTTCCCTGGTTTGCCGGGGTGTGGTCGGCGGATGGCGTCCTCATCGACAGCATCGACCTTCCGCCCGGCATGGCCTGGGAGGCCGGGTGGTCCAGTCGCCTCGATTCCCTCTGGGATTCACCCGACGGGAGGCACCGCCTCGCCGCGACGGCCGGAAGCCATGACACGCTGATCGTGGCGGGCGTGCCCCTCGAGCAGCTCGATGCGGCGAAGCGAGACGCGATTGATTTTCATGTGAAAACCCTGGCGCTGTGGGGGCCGCTCGTCGTGGGGATCGCGTGCCTCGCGCTTGTGCGGGCGCTCGCCCCCTTGTCTCGGATCGCCGAAACGGCCCGCCGTATCCGAGCCGGCAGCTTCGAACGGCGGCTCGATGTGGCCCATGCCGATGCGGAGTTTGTCGAGGTGGCGGGCACGATCAACGATATGCTTGATCGGCTCGAGTCGATCCGCCAGTCGCAGTCGCGGTTCAATGCGGATGTCGCCCATCAGCTCATGAACCCGGTTCACTCGATTCTCCTCGAGGTCGACGCCGCGGATCCCACGCGTCCGGCGGAGGTGCTGTCTGCCGCGCTCGGCCGTACCGGAGCGCTCGCCCGTCGCATCGAGGCGATCTGCGAGGTGCTGCTGGCCTATTCCCGGTCGGCCGCGCTCGATCCGTCACGGCTCGAGCGGATCGATCTGGAGCCGATCATCGCCGCGGCGGTCGATCGTGCCTCACCCTTGGCGGGTGAGCGAGGCATCACGATCGTCTCGCCAGCCGGAGGCGTCGTGGTGAGAGGCGACGCCGCGCTGCTCGAGGAGGTGTTTGTGAATCTGCTCGTGAACGCCGTCGAACACAGTCCGTCGTCGGGGAGGATCGAGATCGAGTGCGGCTGCGATTCGGCGGGCTGCCGCGTGGCGGTGGTGGATCACGGTGCCGGCGTGGCAGCCGATGATTTGCCGAAGCTGTTCGAGCGGTTTCACAGCGGCAAACCATCGGGCGGGCATGGCATCGGACTGGCGCTGTCGCAACGAATTCTTCACAGCCACGGTGGCGACCTCGTGCATGAGCCGACGGCCGGAGGCGGGGCCACGTTTGTGGCGCGGTTTCCGGCCGTGGCGTAACGGCGGCCTGAACGAATCGTGAACGGACCGTGAATCGCCCGTGAAATCCTGATGAAATTGCAGCCTGGCGGGCGGGGTCGGCGATCTTTTGTGAGCGACGCGGCGTATCGGATCGGTGACGCTTCTCCGACCCCGAGGTGCTGCGATGGACGCGCGAGACCTGCTCCGAACCCTGTCTTTTCATCTCCCCACACGCCAGCTGCGGCGTGCCCACGCCAGGCGGTTGGCCCGCCGACTCCAGCGGCACGCGGGGCAGTTTCGTCCGGAGTCGCTCGAGCCTCGAGCACTTCTTTCGGCCACCATGACCGACCTCGGCAGCGGCGGCACGCTTGTCGACGGCGGGACCGAGCCGGCGGCCGCGGTGGCAACCACCTCCGCGTCGCGCACCTACACGATCACCTGGTCGTGGAATGAGAATCTCACGTTCATCGACTTCCATCCGTCGGCCGACGTGCTGGCGCTCGACTGGTTTCGCGGGAGCGAACTTCTGCTCGTCGAGGAGTCGGGCAGCGCGGTGCTGAAGATTCCTGCGATGCAGCAGTCGTACACCCTGCTTGGTGTGCCGCTTGCCAAGCTCTCGACCGCCAACTTCACGTGCAAGGATGCTTCGGCGACCGCATTCATCGCCGGCGTGCTGGCCAGCCCGCCACCGCCATCGACTGACCCGGCACCCGTGGTCGGGCCGGTTCAGACACCCACCACGACTGACCCACCATCGTCGGGAACAGGAACCGTGACGTTCAAGGTGGTGACCGACTGGGGTTCGGGGTTCAACGGTGACATCACGATCACCAACAAGGGCACGGCGACCGTCAACGGCTGGACGCTCACCTTCGATCTCGATGGCCAGATTTCGAGCCTCTGGAACGGCACGATTGAACGCCATGTGGGATCCACCTACACGGTGAAGCCAGCGAGCTGGAACGCCTCGATCGCGCCCGGGGCCTCCGTGACCGTCGGGTTTGGGGCGAGTCCTGGTGGCACGAGCGCCGTCGTGCGGAACCTCGCGGTCACAGGAATGACCGCTGATCCGACACCAACTCCGACACCAACTCCAACACCGACTCCAACACCGACACCGACCCCGACACCGACGCCCCCTGCGGCAGGCAGTTGGTATCTCCAGACCAGTGGCAGCCAGATTCTTGATGCATTCGGCCAGGCTGTGAGGATTGCCGGCGTGAACTGGTTCGGTCTCGAAACGCAAAACTTCGCGCCCCACGGTCTCTGGTCCCGCGGTTATCGCGAGATGATGGATCAGATGACGTCACTGGGCTTCAACACGATCCGTCTGCCGTATAGCGATCAGTTGCTCGATCCGGCGAGCAAGCCAAACGGCGTCGATTTCTCGAAGAATCCTGATCTCCAAGGGCTCACCGGCCTTCAGGTGATGGATGCGATCGTCACCTATGCCGGCGAGATCGGGCTTCGAGTGATTCTGGATCATCATCGCTCGGATGCGGGCAGCGGCCCCAACGGGTCGGGCCTGTGGTATTCGTCGGCGTATCCCGAGAGCGTTTGGATTGCCAACCTCAAGTTCCTCGCCACGAGGTATGCCGGTTCACGGGCGGTGATCGGCATCGACCTCCACAACGAGCCCCATGGGCAGGCGACCTGGGGCGATGGGAGTGGCAACGACTGGCGGCTGGCCGCCGAGCGGGCGGGCAATGCCGTGCTCGCCGCAAATCCAAACCTCCTCGTGATCGTCGAGGGTGTGGAGGCGGGCGCGTCAGGAAACTACTGGTGGGGCGGCAACCTGTCGAACGCGGGCGCCTCGCCGGTGCGGCTCAGCGTGCCAGGCAGGCTTGTCTACTCCGCTCATGACTACCCGGCGAGCGTTTATCCGCAGAGTTACTTCAGCGCCCCCGACTATCCTCGCAACCTGTTCAACGTCTGGGATCGCAACTGGGGCTATTTGTTCCGCACCGGCACGGCGCCCGTGCTCGTCGGCGAGTTTGGATCCAAGCTCGACACGGCGAGTGATCGGGCGTGGTTCGATGCAATGGTGACTTACCTCGAAGGAGATCTCGACGGCAACGGCTCCGTCGATCTTGCAGCGGGTCAACAGGGAGTGAGCTGGACATATTGGTCGTGGAATCCCAACTCAGGCGACACAGGGGGCATCCTGAACGATGACTGGCAGACGGTGCGCACCGACAAGGTTGCGGCCCTCGAGCCGGTTCAGTTCGACTTCGATCACGCCGGCTCTTCCGATCCCGGATCCACGGTGCTTTCCGGCGGCATCAACTCGGGCAACCCCGGCGACGAAAAGTGGGGCGAGGCCTACTTCGCGCCCTACGTCGACATGGGAGCCTGGCCGGTGCCCAACCTGACGGAGATCGCCGCGGCCCGCGGCACGTCGCTTCTCACGCTTGGTTTCATGCAGGCGACGCCCGACGGCAAACTCGGCTGGGCGGGCCTCGCGGCGCTCACTCCCGATTCCACCAACGACCAGGCTCGGGCGATCAACCAGTCGATCAAGGCTTTTCAGGCGGCTGGTGGTGATGTGATGATCTCGCTCGGAGGCGCCGCCGGCACGAGCCTGGCCCAGTGGTATTCCGCGCGTGGGCTCGGGGCCCAGGCGCTTGCCAATGCCTACGCGGCGATCGTCGACACCTATGGCCTTCACCGGCTCGACTTCGACATCGAGGGTGCGGCGGTGGCTCATCCGGCATCGATCACCCTGCGGAGCCAGGCCCTCCATCTCCTTCAGCAGGCACGTCCGGATCTCGAGATCTGGTACACGCTGCCGGTCTTGCCAACGGGCCTCACCAACGACGGCATCGCCGTGGTGAGGGCGGCGCTCGATGCCGAGGTGGTGCTCGACGGCATCAACGTGATGGCGATGGATTACGGCGAGTGGGCGGCACCGACATCGGGCTCCAACGCGAAGTCGATGGGCACCTACGCGATCGAATCAGCCACGGCGACCCATTCGCAGATGTCGATGCTGTTTGCCCAATACGGCCAGGGCTTTGGATGGAACCAGGTGGGGGTGACGCCCATGATCGGCGTGAACGACGTGCTCTCCGAGGTGTTCACGGTGGCCGATGCCCAGGCGCTCGAGGATTTCGCCCGTGCACAAGGCCTCGGGATGCTCTCGATGTGGTCTGTGGCCCGCGACACGCCCGGCACCATCGGGCAGGCCACACCCACGGCGTCGGGCATCAGCGCACCGGCGGGAAGTTTCAGTGCGTTGTTTCGCGACTACGGCACCCAGAACGTGCTGAAGGACGGGTCGGCAACCCCAACTCCGACTCCGACTCCAACCCCGACTCCAACTCCGACCCCAACTCCGACCCCAACTCCGACCCCAACTCCGACCCCAACTCCGACTCCAACCCCAACTCCAACCCCAACTCCAACCCCAACTCCAACTCCAACCCCAACCCCAACCCCAACCCCAACTCCAACCCCAACCCCAACTCCAACCCCAACCCCAACTCCAACTCCGACTCCTGGTGGCGAACTTCCCGTCGCGGCCCAGAGCAACATCCTTGCGGCGTATTTTCCCGAGTGGGGTATTTACGGCCGAAACTTCCAGGTGGCTGACGTGCCGGCTGAGCAGCTCACGCACCTGATCTATTCATTCTTGAATCTGAAGAGCAACGGAGAGGTGGCGCTCTACGACAGCTACGCGGCGATCGAAAAGCGATTCAGTGCCTCTGAATCGGTCACCGGTGAGGCCGATCAGTGGTATTACCCACCCAACGATCCTCGCTCGCAGCAGACGATCTGGGGCAACTTCAACCAGATTGCACAGCTCAAGGAGAAGTATCCGCACCTGAGGGTCAGCATTGCCGTGGGCGGATGGACCCTGTCGGGCAACTTCAGCAAGGTCTGTTCGACGGCCGCGGGGCGTGAGGCCTTTGCCGCCTCGTTGGCCAACTTCCTCAACACCTATCGCATGTTCGACGGCATCGACTTCGATTGGGAGTATCCGGGCGGCGGCGGCCTGTCGAGCAACTCCACGAGCCCCAGCGACGGAGCCAACTATGCATCGCTGATGCAGCTCGTGCGAGCCCGGCTCGATTACCTCGGCAGTCAGCTGGGTCGGCGGTACGAGATCTCGATTGCCTCACCGGCCGGTTACGACAAGATCGCCAACTTCAACCTTCTCGGGTTGGCCCCCAATGTCGATTTTTTCAACCTGATGGCGTATGACTTCCACGGCACTTGGGAAAACACAACGGGCCATCAGTCGGCCTTCTCCGGTGATGCCACGGGCTACGACATCAAGACCGCAGTCGACCTCTATCTCGCGGCCGGCATTGACCCGTCGCAGATCGTGCTCGGGGCACCGCTCTACACGCGGGGCTGGAGTGGCGTGGCCGATGGTGGCGACGGCGGCTTCGCCGAGAAGGCGAGTGGCGCGGCCCCCGGCACCTTTGAGCCAGGGGTTTACGACTACAAGGATCTGCTCGCCCAGGTTCAGGATCCGGCAAGCGGGTGGAAGCTCTATTGGGACGACAACGCCCAGGCCGCTTACGTCTACAACGCAACCCAGAAACTCTTCAGCTCGATCGAAACCCCGACCTCGATCGCCCAGAAGTCGCAATGGGCGGAAGACATGGGGCTGCGAGGGATGATGTTCTGGGACATCACGAACGACGCGATCGGCTCGCCCGAGAGCCTGGTGACCGCCGCCTACGAGTCGTGGGTGCTCGATGAGGATCTCGCCACGATTCGAAGCCGTTCGAGCCTTTCCAACGAAACGATCGTGGGAGGTGATGGCCAGATCGGCCAGTTGCCACCGCTTGGGTGAGGGGCGGCCTGGGACACGCCGTGCTCCCTCGTTCGACGTGGTTGGGCGAACTGAGGCCGACGGTGCCAAACACGCCGCATGTTTCACCACGCCGGTCCCACGGCTCACGCCGTTGGGCTTGGACCGGAACAGCGTTTCAGCCAAACACGCCTCGCGGAACACCACGCCGGTCCCACGGCTTACGCCGTTGGGCTTCCACCGGAACAGCGTTGCAGCCAAACACGCCTCGCGGAACACCACGCCGGTCCCACGGCTCACGCCGTTGGGCTTCCCCGAAGCACCGTGCACCGCCTCCCCGTCCAAGCCCAAGGCCGTCAGGCCTGGGACACGCCGTGCTCCCTCGTTCGACGTGGTTGGGCTTCCCCGGAGCGCCCTGCCACACCAGTGGAGGCGTTGGGCTTCCTGCGATGTCAGCTGGTGGCCACCGGCTTGAACTCAAACCCTTTGCGGAAGTCGCGTGGCCCGAGAAACGCATTGGCGGCTGCGGCGCCGGTGCCGGTGAATGCCTCGCGGTGCACGTCGATCGCCAGCGACGAACTCACCCGCAGCTCCTTCGCGATTCCCTCGGCGGCGTAGGCATCGAGATGCCTCTTCATCAGCGTCTCGAGCGCCGCCATACCGGGAATGCCCGTCTGCGGGGCCGCTGGCATGAAGCCGGCGGCGTCGGCCGACTGGAATGCGGCGTTGATCACATGGCTCCAGTTCGTGGAGTCATGCCCCACGGTCACCTCCGCATTGAGGGCCTTTGCATCACGCGACTTCACCGCGGCGAAGAAGTTGGCGTAGTGTTCGTTGCCGCCGGTCGTGCCCTTGAACTCACGGATGGTCTTGCCGCTGGCATCGAGCGCCACACCGCCGCCTCGACGGCCATGGTAGGAGCCGCCCGCACAGTTGATGATGTAACCGCTCTGGGTGTCTTCAAACTGCAGCGGCTGCTTGGAACCGGGGCGTTCGGGCAGGTTGCTGAGCGAGAAGATCACCGGCACGTTGCCTGCCTGGAGCACGCTGAACATGAGGTTTGGGGTTTGGCCGGCGTCGTTCCACACCACCCGCCCGCCGCCGCAGGCCACCGACGATGGCAGGCTGACGGCATCCTGGAAGGCCACGTTGCGGACATCGTCGAGCACATGCACGCCCCAGTTGGCACACTCGCCGTTGCCCGTGTTCCAGTCCCAGTGCCAGTCGTAGTGGATCTTGTTGCGATAGATGGGCTTGTCGGCCGCCGGGCCCAGCCAGAGGTCGTAGTCGAGCGTCGAGGGGATCTCGAGCGGCGTGTCCCGCTTGCCGATGCTCTCGCGAACACCAAACCGCGCCACCACCACCGACTCGATCGGACCGAGGGCCTTTTCCGTGTGGAGGAAGCGTCGAACCTCCGCCTGCAGCGGATCGCTTCGCTGCTGCGTGCCCACCTGCACGATCCGCCCATGGCGACGGGCGGCGTTGATCAGCTGCCGACCTTCCCAAAGCGTGTAGGAGAGGGGCTTCTCCACATAGACATCCTTGCCTGCCTCACACGCCCACACGGCCGCCAGGCAGTGCCAATGGTTGCAGGTTGAGATCAGCACCGCGTCGACGGAGTCGTCGTCGATGAGCTTGCGAAGGTCGGCGTAGGCCTTGGCCTTCGGGGCCTTTTCCTTCGCCGCATCCAAAAACCCGCTGTCCGGATCACAGATCGCAACGACGTCGCAGTCGTTCCGCGCCAGCACGGCACCGAGGTGCTGCCCGCCGCGCCATCCCAGCCCGATGAGTCCGAGTCGAACACGGTCGCCCGAGGCGGCTTGAGCGGAGGCGAATCGACCCATGGTCGCCGTGCCCAGTGCCGCAGCCCCGGCCATCGAAGCCCGGGCGAGAAACGTGCGTCGATCAAAACCCGGTTGCGCGGTGCGTGTCATGCCGTGTCCACCCCATCACGTCGTTGAAGAAAAAATGACCCGGGAAGGAAGGCCCACATCCCCGCGTCGACTTGAAAACTTAGTCGCGCTGGCTGCGGCAGGAAAGCCCGGGGCCGATCACGCGGGCATGATCGGTGCGGCGACGAGTTTTTTCTTGGTCGTCGGCAGGGTGTCGCCGAGGCCAAACGCCAGGAACGCAGCATCAACCGACGACAGGCTCGCCGCCAGTTCAGGCGACGATGCCGGGGCCGCCGTGACGTAGTCGGCCTGATCAAAAAGGCCGGTGCCCACAAAATCAGCGATGTCGATCATGTCGACGACGCCGTCGTAGTTGAAATCGCCCTGGTTCCAGCCGGCCTCACCGCCCGTGTCGAACGCGCCGCCGGCAAGGACGTTGGCCGCGTCGCTGAGGTCGACGATGCGGTCGAGATTCGTGTCACCCGCCGCTGCAAACGCTACGGTGATGGAGCCGTCGTCATTCACGAGCCAGCCCACGCCCCGGGTTTGGCCAAGGGCCGTCGCCTCGGCGGCCGCCTGCGAGGAGATGCCCGCGGCACCATGCCAGGTGCCGTCACCACGGCCGGCGAGAATCTGCGACACGGCTGTCGCGGCATCGAGGCCTGTGGTGACGGTGAGGCGTCCTGTGCCGAGATCGACGAGACCGGCGTTGGCAAGCGTTGCCGCCGTCACCTCGCCGGCGCCCACGTCGAGGGTCAGGCGGCTCGTGGCCGCGATGGAGACCGGGCCGGTTCCGAGAGCGGTGCCCGCCCTCACGATCACCTCGCCCGCTTCCACGCTCGTGCCGCCTGTGTGCGTGTTGGGCAACTCCAGCACGAGTGTTCCGGCGCCCTGCTTGATGACGGCGTCGGCATCGGTATGGAGCGTCGTGTCAATCAGCTGGTCGCCACCGGGCACGTCGTAGACGGAGCCGGGCGGGGCGATCTGGTGCACGCCGAAGTTGACGCCGGCGAGAGCCTGACCCGCGATGAGCACGACCGAGTGTGGCGTGGGGGGCGCGACGTAGTTCGATCCCTGCGTGCCATAGATCGTGAGCCCCCATGAGTCGAACGTGCCGGTCGTTCCGCTGGTGAGATCGGAGACGGTCAGCGTCCAGGTGCCGACGGCCGATTCGCCGAGGTCCCTCACCGTCGAGAAGGTCCAGCCCACGTAATGGTCGCCCGTATCGGCGTGGCGATCGGCCAGGACCGAACGGGTGCCCGAGGGCGAGGTGAGCACCACGCGGAGCTGGCCGCGGGACGCGTGCGTCGCGCTGAAGCTGATTTCGACCGATTGCACCGTGATATCGGCCCCCACGGTGAACGACGACGTGATGCCGGTCGCATTGGAGTCGGGCATCGTTTGGCCGACGGTGATCGTGCCGGAGGCGACCGACATCTCCGCCCCGACGTTCGTCCAGGTCTTCGCCAGTGTCACGGCCGCCGCGGCGTCGACTGTTCCGAAGCCGTATTTTTCGTTGACCCACAGTCCGGCGCCATTCTGGCTCCAGCCGGCGTCGGTGGGGTCGTTGCGACGGGCCGAGCGTGCGAGCACCTGCTGCACATCCCGCCAGCCAAGCGATGGATTCGCCTGGAGCACGAGCGCCGCGACGCCCGCCACCAGCGGCGCTGCCGACGACGTGCCACCGAAATCGTAGGCGTAGTCACCGCCGCTGGCGGAACTCACGGTGTTGTATCCGGCAGTGCCCGTGCGATCGGTCGTGACGATGCCACCGGCATCGACCGACGACGTGCCGCCGCTCGACGGAGCGGCCACGAGGATGTTGGAGCCAGGCTCGCTGTACCACGACTGCTTGCCGTTGTGGTCGACGGCGCTCACGGCGATCGTGTAGCGGGAGTTGGCGTAGCCGTCGTAGTTGGAGTTGTCGCCGACATCGAGGCCATTGCCGGCAGCCCACACATAGATGCTTCCGAGCCCGCCACGGCCTGTAGCGGCACCATTGGCGAAGGCAGCCTTGGTCAGCGGCCCCGGGGCCTCGAGGGTGATGCCGTCGTCGTTGGGGCCCCAGCTATTGGAATAGATGTCGATGTCCTGGGGCTTGTAGGAGAGTGCCGTGGCCTCCTGCTGGTCGGTCGTGGCCAGCGCGATCAGCCTCAGGCCGGCGAGACCCGCATTGGGGGCGCTCCCCGACACGCCGATGCCGTTGTTGCCACGGGCCGCCGCCACACCCGCCGCCGCGGTGCCGTGGTCGTCGCCCGTGCTCGGGGAGGGATCGGTATCGTTGTAGTTGAAGTCGTAGGAGAGGCTCGACTGATAGTTCGGAGAGAGGTCGGGGTGTGACCACTGCAGTCCGTCATCCACCACGCCGATCACGACCCCGCTCCCGGTCGCCACATTCCAGGCCGACGTCAGTCGGGCATCCTGGCCAGCCGTGCCGCCTGATTGACCCGTGTTGTTGAGGTGCCACTGCTGGCTGAAGAGCGGATCATTGGGGATCGATCGTGGCTGCTGCTGGCGAACGTCGGGGGTATACGCCGGATCGGTGGCCACGGCCGACGCCGTGGCGATGATCGGTGCCATGGACGCCGAGAGCGAAGCCGACGACGACGTGCCGGCCGGGAAGGTCTGCTCCCAGCCATCCTGCGGCAGCATGGTCACCGCATAGGTGCCGGCCGCAAGACCGGTGAATGCGTAGCGGCCTTCAAACGAGGTGACGGTGCTCGTTTCGGTCGGGCCGACAAGGCCGTTGCCATCGGTGTCAAGGAAGATCGTCCAGCCCGCGGCGGCCGTCTCGCCGACATCCCACGTGCCGTCACCGTCGGCATCGTTCCAGGCGTAGCCAGTGATCGATGCCGGAGCCGGCGGGGTTGCGGAGTGCGTGCCGAGGCCCGTCACGGTGTCTTGGGGAAAGCCATCCCACTCCGTGGCGAGGGTGGCGAACGAGGTCGGATTGGTGGTCACGCCCTGCGTCACGGTGTTTTTGCGGCGGAGCGTGGCGTTGAGCGTGGTGAGCGAGCCGCTCGTCCAGGCCGAGCCCGGATCGGTGCCGATGACGCCGAAGATGTCGACGTAGGATGACGTGGTTGTCTTCCAGATCGCCAGGGCGTCGTCGCCGTTGAAGTTGGTCACGCCGCTCGTGTAGGCCGTCACGCCCGCCGGCAGCGTGAGCGCCGCCGATCCGTTCCGGAGCACGAGCGTGCTTCCCGGGGCGAGCGTGGCAGGACCGCCTGCGAGCGTGCCGAGCGACTGCGTGGTGGTGGCGGTGGCCGCGCCGTTGGTAAACAGCCGCACCTCGTAGTTGGCGAGCGTCGCCGCCGTGGCGCCGCCGTTGTAGATCTCGAGATACTTGTTGTTGCTCGATCCTTCGACGTATTCGCTGAAGAAGAGGTCGCTTGTGGCTGCTGCCGGTGGCGATACGTCGGCGAGGGTGTAGGTGTAGTCGGCGACGACCGGGAGGTGATCCGACACGGTCGTCAGCAGATCGAGCACCTCGGACCGGTTGGCCAGCCCGGAAAGCGACGTGTTGCGGGCGTCGTTGATGCTGCCATTGCGTGGCACGCTGCCGTTGTTGCCGAACGTGTGGTAGCTCCCGGCCACATAGGTGAAGCCACCCGGGTCCATCACCTCTCCCGACACGATCTGGAAGTCAAACCGATCGTCGAGCCCGCCTCCCGTGAATCCTGCGGGGGCCACCGCAAGCGGTGCCTGCGTGAAGATGCTCGTGAAGCTCGAACTGGAATGCCAGTCGCCGGGGCGGTTGATCGGGTCGAACGCCTGGCCGTTACCGGCCGCGAGCAGCGTCTGGTAGGAGGGGTCGCTGCTGCGGTAGAGGTTGAAGTCGCCGACATACAAAATGTTGGTGCCTTCGGGCAGGGCGTCGGCATCGGCTCGGATCGTCTGGGCCTCGACGTTGCGACGGGTTGCGTCGGCCGTGGTGTCGAGCGATTTGAAGTGGCTCACGTAGATGTAGAACGTGCTCGCCGCGTCGCCGTCGAGGGGCTCGAACTTGTAGCGGAGCGTTTGCCGCGGGCCGCCCGAGGTGGAGGCAGTGCCGATCGCCTTCTCTTCGAGCAGGCGGAGCGAGGCGGTGTTGTAGACCACGCCCTGCGTGCCGCTTCCCGTCGAAGCCCCGTTGAGGCGGCCGGTGGCATAGGTGCCCGCGCCGTAGATGCCGTTGAGCGTGGAGACGACGGCGGCGGAGGTGACGCTCTGCGACTGCACCTCCTGAATCGCCAGGAGATCCACCTGGTCGGCAAGGCCGCCGATCACCTCGCTGCCCATGGCCTCGACGAGCGTGCCGAGGCCCGCGCGGGGGAGCGTGTCGGCCGCGGTGATGTTGTAGGAGACAACCCGCAGCGAACCGGCCGTGAGAACCATCCTCGCTTCGAGGTGCTCGAAGGTGACGATGCGCCCGGACGGTTGCCCCCGGGAGGTCGCATTGCGACCTCGTTGCCGGCGCCAGGAGGAGAGAGGGAAACGCATGATTCCTCGAAACGGTATCCTTCGAAGGCTACTGGATGCTGCTCTCCATCTCAATCAACGGGACGTTCATCGCCGCCTCCCAGGATGCCGGAGGGGTAGGCCGGCACCCGAAAACCGCCGTCGTCGGTGGCCCGTCAAACCCCCCATGGAGCGATTGCATCGTGAGATCGGCTGTTTTTCTCATGGCGGGCGTCGTGATGGCCTGGGCGGTCGCACCAGCGGCCTCGCTCGAGTTGTCGATCGTCGACACGGGGGCGAAGGCTGGCGGCGAGGTGGTGTGCACGCAGGCCGTTCAGCAGGCGGTCGAAAAGGTGGCCTCCGCAGGGGGAGGGCGTGTGGTGGTGCCGAACGGTGTCTTCCTGACGGGCGCCATCACGCTCAGGCAGGGCGTGGAACTCCACCTCGCCGAGGGAGCCGTGCTGCTCGGCTCGACCGACCTCGCCGACTATCCGAAAGGGATGACCCGCATCGAGGGCCACTTCGAGCCGTGGCGGCCGGCGCTGGTGAATGCCGAGGGCCTCGCCGGCGTGCGGATCACCGGGCCCGGCACGCTCGACGGCAACGGCCGTCCATTCTGGCAGGCATTCTGGAAACGACGTGCCGAAAACCCGAAGTGCACCAATCTCGAGGTCGAGCGGCCTCGGCTCATGTATCTCGCCGACTGCTCCGACGTGACGATCTCGGGCATCCGGCTGAAGGATTCGGGCTTTTGGAACCTGCACGTCTACAAGTGCCGCGACGTGACGATCGAAGGCGTGTCGATCACGGCACCCCACGGCTCACCGCCAAAGATCACCGGGGCCGACATGCCCTGGGATGAGGTTTCGATCGATCGCGCGCCGAGCTCCGATGGCATCGATGTCGACAGCTGCCAACGGGTCACGGTCCGCGGCTGCCGGATTTCGGTGGGCGACGACTGCATCGCGTTGAAGGGCACGAAGGGCCCGCTCGCCATGGACGATGCCACCAGCCCGCCCGTCGAGGCGATCACGATCACCAACTGCGACTTCGACAGCGGCCACGGGGTTCTCACCTGCGGCAGCGAGGCGACGATCATTCGCAACGTGACCCTTCGCGACTGCCGGGTGGGGGCCGACATCCCGGTGGTACGGCTCAAGCTCCGCCCCGACACCCCACAGCTCTACGAAAACATCAGCGTCGACGGGATCCGGGCGGAGGATGCCCAGGCGATCTTCGACGTCAAGCCCTGGAAACAGTTTTTCGACCTGCAGGGGCATGCGCCACCGAAGTCGGTGGTGCGAAACGTGTCGGTCCGCAACGTGGCCGGATCGTTCCGATCGCTCGGGGAACTCCGGGGCAATCCAGGCGACGAGATCGAGGGCATTGCGCTGGCCGACATCGATATCACGGTCGCCTCACCAAAGCTGATACGCAACGACGACCAGGCGATCGAGTGCACGAACGTGTCGGTGAATGGGCGGGGGTTTTCACTCGCGACCGCTGCGGCCGTCGCCGCACCATGAGCCTGGTCTGAGCCGCCGTGGGATCGATCGATCAAGCGGCAAACGGCGGTCCGATCAGGCCGCCGTCCACCCATACCTGCACCCCCGCCTCAGCCGCCCGCGAACGGTAGCCCGGCGAGATGGTTTGGCAGGCCACCATCGGAATCACGTTCACGCCCGTCTTGCGGAGGAGTTCGCCGCGTCGGCGGGCCCGGTCGATATCGTCGGCATCGGCGGTGACCGAAACCTCGGCAATCACGTACACCCGCTGGTCGTCGAGCAAGCCAGATGCAACGGCATCGGCGCGGAGCACGTCGTCGAGTTCGTCGTCGGTCACCAGCGACCGCAACTGATCGATGAGATCACCTGTGTCGGCAAGTCGGCATCGCCGCACGAATCGTCCGAGATACGAGGCGATGCGATCACGAAAACGGCTTTCGAAAGCCCAGCCTGAGAGGTCGTCGGTTCGGATGGTCAGTCGCTGCATGGTCTTTTGCATCTCTGACTGGGAGTCGATCAGCCGTGCCACCGACTGCTCGGTGCGGCTCTGTGCCTCGGCCAGTTCCTCGACGCGAGCCTCCGTGCGATTTTGTGCCTGGGCCAGCTCCTCAACACGCGCCTCGGTACGACTCTGAGCCACTGCCAGTTCCTCGACACGCGCCTCGGTGCGACTCTGAGCCACGGCCAGTTCTTCGACACGCGCCTCGGTGCGACTCTGAGCCACTGCCAGTTCTTCGACACGCGCCTCGGTGCGACTCTGAGCCACTGCCAGTTCTTCGACACGCGCCTCGGTGCGACTCTGAGCCTCAGAAAGTTTTGTGAGCGATCGATCCAACCGACTGACGTCAGCGTGGATGGATTCCTGCAGGTGCCGGAAATCCTCGCGGGTGACGGACTCTCGCATTTCAGTGAAAACACTGTTGAAGGTGCGGGCGAGCACACGGGCGGCGGTGTCGCCGAGGGGCTCTCGAAGATCGTCGAAAATCTGTTGCGTGTCCATGACGTGGGTCCTGATATCAGGCGTCTGAATGAGATTGTCGCGTATGTCCCGCAGGAGGGCCAGGTGATTGCGTGGAGTGTACGGGGGTTCAGTAGTTCTGTCAAGGGGGCGATGAGCGGCGTCTGGGTCGCGGGCGAATTGGCCTGGATTTGCTTGTTTTTGTCCGTTTCGGCACCACCAAAATTTCGAAGGTAGCGTTGAGTGTGTCCTGACGGGGGCCGCAGGAGGCGGTGCGACGGCGGGCCGATGTGCCCCGCATTTCGCACTGGTTCCGGGCTCCCGAGATCGGCACAATCCCCGCCCCCTCGGGCGTCGTCCGAAGGGGAGCTCCCAAACCGAGTGCATCCATGGACGTACAGCAGCAAGCCCTCGGCATCTCGGCGATCGCCATCCACCAGCCGTCGTGGGAACTCGACAACGGCTGGTTTGGCGACACCATGCCCCGCAAGTTTTCGCACCACACCGGCATCGAGTCGCGTCGGATCTCGATCGACGACGAGGTGACGATGGGCGTGCTCGCGGTGCGGCGGCTTCAGCGGGAGACCGGCTGCAACCTGGCCGATTGCCGAGGACTGGTGTTCGTGTCGCCGTCGTTCATTCCCCCGTCGGTGGCGCAGCAGTATCTCGATCCCGACGAGGCTGAATCGGAGCGCACCAGCCGGGCGGCCAACGAGGTGGCCCGCGCGCTCGGCATGCGTCAGTGCCGAACGGTGGGGATCAACTGGTTCTGCTGTGGCTACAGCCGCGCGGTATCGCTCGTGACGCGGCGCTGGGCGCCACGGCTCGGGCTGAAGCGAGACGAGTTCGTGCTCGTGGTGGTGGCCACGCGGATCAGTCGCATCACCGACTACTCCTGTGCCCAGACGGCCGGTCTCTTTGGCGACATGGCGTCGGCCACGATCATCTCGCCGGCGGAGAGCCGTCGCCATCCCGTTCACTTCGAGATCCTGCATGCCGATGCCGAGAAGGTGGCGTCGGATCGCGCGACGTTCGATTTCCACGTGGCGACCGATGTGCCCGTGCCACAGCCCGGCGGCGGACGAACGAGCGACACCGCCAGGCTCGTCTATTCGATCGACGGTATGGCCATCGCGGAGATCGCTCCGCGGGCGATGTCGGCGGCGGTGGGCAAATCGATTGCCGCGGTGGGGTTGACCGGCGACGACGTGGATTTTGTCGTGCCGCATCAGGCGGGCACCGGCATCGTGCGTTTCGCGGGCATGCAGCTCGACGGGCTGGGCGTGCGGGGCGAGGTGATCAACGGCCTCACCCGTCATGCGGGCAACGTGAGCGCCTGCTCGGTGCCATTTGCCCTGCGGGAAACCTGGGGGCGGCTCACGGGCGTGATCGCCTGTCCGACGGCGGCCGTCGGAAGTCCTGGCCGCGCCGAGGTGCTGCAGGGCTGCGTGCTCCTCCGCGCCACGACCTACCACAACCGCCAGTCGATCGTCGCCGCCTAATCGAGTGTCTGTCCAAGCCCAACGGCGTGAGCCCGATCCACACGACTCAGGCCGCGCTGGCCATGCGGATTGGGGTCGTTGGGTCAGCTGCCTTTTGGGCATCACGGTCATCTCGTCATCCCGGCCCACCTGCGTGTTCGGTGGAGCACGACGTGTCCCAGGCCTTACGGCCTTGGGCTTGGACAAGCCAAAGGCACTCGCTT
>JAFMIU010000072.1 GCA_017853835.1 Pirellulales bacterium
GGCGTGGGCGGGAAGAGCCAGCGAACCAAGCAGGGCCACCACGCCGACGGAATAGACGACGCGGAAAAGACGGGCGAACGACATCACGAGCAAACTCCTTGCAGGGCGATCAGAAACCGGCTCTTACGCAAGCCGTTCTACAAACACCTCGCCCGCCCAGAAGCCACAAAACCCAGAAAGTGACGAATCGGCCACGGGCTGGGACGAATCCGCCGAGGGCTGGGACGAATCGGCGGCGAGAGCCGGTCCTCAGGGGGCTGGAGGCGGGTCGGAGCGGACGCAGTAGACGGATTCGATCCACCGAGGTGATGACCTTTTCGGCCTGCGCATCGACACCACCAACCGCATGTCGGAGTAGTGCCGGGCGGTTCAATCGCTCCCTACCGCATCCGCATGTACGCCGACCCCAAGTTCAGCACTTATCTCGACCTACATCGGCGCCAGTGCTCAACCGGTTCTATCTTTCTAAAGTTCTTTCTTCTCTTCTTCTTTCTGCTTCTATCTACCTATGGGGTTCCCCTCGCGGCCCCATCCCTCTGCCCGATAGAAGACTGCCGTTCGGCCAAGATTTTCGCCCCCTGATACCGGCTCTTCGTGACGGGCGGCTCCATGGTCGCCTCGGTGCCTGATCGCCCGTCGTAGGCCTCCAGAATCGTCACCAGCCAGAGGGGTTTTCCAAACCTGAGCCGCCACCAGTCTGCGCGGTAGATCGTGTGAGAGCCGGGAGTGAACTAACCGTCACCTGCCCGGCTTCTTTTTCGGCGGCGGCCTTCGTGGCGGCGGCGGGCTAAACCTGTGCTTCTCGTCCGGCCCCTCGTCATTTTCGATGGGGCCACGGCCGACGTCTTCCACGACTTCGTAGTGCTCGACGTCGAACCACTGCTTGAAGACCTTCAGGCTCCGATCCTTCGGCCACACTTCTACGTCCGTGTACCAGCCCTCCAGTTCACGGCAGAAGATTTCATCGCAGACCTTCTTCAGGACCTTGTCGGCGTCCGCAGGGTCCTCGTAGTCAGGAACGAGGTAGAGCGTCGGCCCCATCTGATCGAGAGTCACCTCTGGCGCGTCGTCGTAATCGACCGCACGCAACCAGTCGCAGAACGGCTTTTTCGGACGGACGATCACGGCGCTGCGATTGAGCATCGGTGCATTCCAAGGGCTGGCGGGCGGGAACTGAAACGCTGCCAACAGATTCCCGCCCGCGGCCCCGTCCCGCAATCCATCCACACGGAGACCCATGCTTTCCATGTCCACCGCAACCACCACATCCCACGTCACCGGCCAGCACACCACCATCCGGACCATAAGCCAACCCACCACCAATCCCGCCACGCAAACTTCTCCCAACGCCGCCCAGAGACTCCGCACCACGATGGCCGCCGTTCGCCTCGCTTTCACGTGGCTGGGCGTCCGGAAGACCCTCGCCCCGGAGCAGCGTACGACGGCCGCCCGAGCGTTCCATGTCGACCACGAACTGCTCTCGGCCGAATGACACCAACTGGACCGGGGCCGAGATCAAGTCGTGCTGCAGGCTGGCGTCGCTGCTCGATGTCCCGCTCGTTCAGGCCGCGCAGAACGTCGTACCCGTGGCTGTGACCGCGGGCGACAAGATCGTGGTGTTACGGTAGTGGGCCTCCGGAAGATGTTTGTCGGCGGATCGAGCAGGGGTGTATTCGCGGTCGGAGGGTGGTGGTGGCGGACGTGTGCGGAAGGTGGTGCGGGCAGAATAAGGCTGGCGTGAAAACACTGAGGGGAGCAGGCACCTGATGGCGACCTGCTCCCCTCACGTTGAAATCACGTTGACTGAATCGCGTCAGGTCCGCTTTCGCCGCCGCCACATCGAGTAGCCGCCGCAGGCTATCCCCGCGAGGGCCATGGCGCAGGTGGATGGCTCCGGGACCACTTGGTTGAAGCCTGAGCCAGGCACGTCGAAGGCGACATAGCGGGGTCGGTTGGACGTGCCCGCCCCGGTGCTGAAACTATATTGCAAGGTGCCTGCCGTGTCGTAGGCGTTGATGGTCTGGTTGACATAGTCGGCAACGAGAATGTCGCCCGTGGAGTCGAAGGCTACGCCGAAAGCAAAACCCAGACCACTGCTGACGAGATTCGTGGTCGATGTGCCTTCCGGGTTGGTGACGCTCAGGCCAAAGTTACCGGTGGAGTACACGTTGCCGTTGGCGGCGACCGCCACGCCTCGAACGCCCTGGCCGGGGGTGAAGGTCGTGAAGGTGGAAGGCGTGCCGCCCACGATCTTGCTGATGGAGTAGCTGGCATTGTTCGCGGAATACATCGCCCCCGCAGCATCGAGCGCCAGACCATAGGGCGAGGTGTTCGTACCAAACGTCAGGTAGTTCGAGCGGGTGCCGCTGGACGTCACCAGGCTGATCGACCCTGGATTACCGCTGTTGGCCACATAGAAAGCGTTCCCTGTGCTGCTGTAGGTGATGCCGCGGGGATCGGTAAAGCCCGATGCGAACCCGGTGACGGCTTGGGTGCCGACGTTGATCCGACTGACAGTCCCGGGCGTATTGTTCAGCACGTATAGGTCGCCGTCGCCACCGAACACAAGTCCCATGGCTTCGGTCAAACCCGAGGCCACGGTCGTCTTCGTGGCTGCGATCGTTGGGCCGACGCCACTCGAGATGTCGAAGCTGACCACCGAGGATTGCAGAGTGACGTACACGAGTTCAGCGCGAGCGGAGCCCGTTGCCGCAGCGGCGATCACGAGGGCAGCACAGAGAAAAAAAGAGCGGGGCGAAAACAGTTCTTTTTTCATGAATCAAATCTCCGTGATGAACAAGTCGGCACACGGCCCAGAGAGACCGCACTGTCGAGATCGATGGCTCGCATCGTCAGAACGGCGCGAACTGTACGAAGTAATCACGTCTCGTCCAGGGATGTTTTTGAAAATGTGACGAATCGGGCGCCAGCAGGGACGAATCGGGCGCCAGCAGGGACGAACCATCAGGTGCAGGGCGAATGTGTGGCGAGAGCGCACCGTCAATGCCGGCCGATCCCGATGCAAACGCTCTGTTCGCTGACTGCATCGAGAAGTTGACGTGATCGCACGGTACCGATCCGACAACGCCAACCTCCGCACGCAGCTGCTGCGTATCCTCGGCAACGCCTCCGTTACGGTCTGTCCCAGGCCGTTCCACAACCTGCCGGCGAGCCACGAGACGGAGCTCGCCAATGCGTTCCCCATCGATGTGGTCTGCGAGTGGATCGGCAACAGCGAGGAGGTCGCCCGGAGCACTACCTCCACGTGACCGAGAAGCACTTCCCAAAAGCGACGTCAAATCCGACGTCGCCCATGCGCGCAGACGACGGCACGCGGAAAGCGAAACAGCCGTATCCCCCGGGATTCCAGAAGATACGGCTGTCGTAGTACCCCCACGGGGAGTCGAACCCCGGTTTTCGGACTGAGAACCCGACGTCCTGGGCCACTAGACGATGGGGGCGGGTTTCACTGTCGTTCTAGCACTGTCGGCAAGGGAGTCAAGAAGACTTGAACCACCCCCGATGCAGCCCTCCCTCCCCGACCGATTGACCGGTGCCCTCAGCCCAGAGGCGTCATGGCTGGTCATCAAACAGCCGTGATCGCTGCGGCCGCGATCGGCCAATCGCAAATCCCGCCACCACCGCCGCGACGGCAGCCAGACCAAAGCCGATCCAGAGTCGACGCGTGGCCTCACGATCGTCGGCCTCCCGCCGTGACACCGCGCGGAGATGCATCGTCGCATCACGCAGCCGCGGATCGGTCACTCGCCCCGATGGCGCCTTGCCCGAAACGGGCATCACCGCCACCGTGGCTTCTCCCATCCACGGCCCCGCCTCCTCCGGCCACGCCAGCGGCGATGGAAGCGACCGCGGACCTGCCACCATCGCCGATTCAAGCACCTCCACCGCCTGCAGCATCGCCTGGGGAGACTCGAAGCGATCCGCCGGATTCTTCGCCAGCAGCCGATCCACGATCTCGCACAACCCCGCCGGCAGATCAGGGCGAAGCGTCGCCAACGGCACCAAGGGCTCCTTGATGTGGGCCATCACCACCGCCACCGCCGATGGCGCCGAAAATGGAGGGCGTCCGGCCATGAGATGGTAGACCGTGGCCCCGAGCGAATAGAGATCGCTGCGGGCGTCGACGGTGCGGCCCTCGCCCTGCTCCGGGCTCATGTAGAGCGGGGTGCCGAGCGTCATGCCGTCGTGCGTGAGGTCGAGGTTTTCGGAGAGCACCCTCGCCAGGCCGAAGTCGGCCACCTTCACCTCTCCAGCGAGCGTGAGCAGAAGGTTCTCCGGCTTGATGTCGCGGTGCACGATCCCCTGCTGCGCCGAACGAGCAAGCGCCGAGCCAACCTGAGTGAGCACCCAGAGCGCCTGCCGGGCGTCGAGCGGCCCACGGGCCACGAGCCACGCCTTGAGGGACGGACCCGCAACGTATTCCTCCGCCAGGAAGTGCAGGCCGTCGATGCAGGCCACCTCGTGGATCTGCACGATGTGACCGTGCACGAGCGATGCGGCGGCTCTGGCCTCCTGCTCGAAGCGATCCACCGCCGCCGCGTGCCGGGCTGTGCCCGACCGTAGCACCTTCACCGCCACCTGGCGGCCCAGCGACGTCTGCTCCGCCAGATACACGTCTGCCATGGCGCCACTACCCAGCCGGCGCACGAGCCTGTATCCTCCAAGGCTTCGCCCGGAAAGATCCTGGTCGACGTCGCGTCCTGTGGGGTGTGTGTCCATCGCGATTGAGTATCGGCAGACGACCGCGTTCCGGCAAACCAGTCCGTTCCCGCCCGCTTTCCCGCACGACCTCTTTTCTTTCAGGGAGTCCCTCATGCCCAAGCCCTCCGCCGCCGAACTTCAGGCTGCCGCCAAGGCCGTCGACCTCGACCACTTCGACTACACGGTGACGCTCGACACCACCCTCGGCCCCATCCGCCTCACCCTCGATCCGGCCAACGCCCCGGGCCACGTGCGCAATCTCGTGGCGCTCGCCGAGAGCGGCTTCTATGACGGCGTTGTGTTTCACCGTGTCATCAAAGGCTTCATGATCCAGGGCGGCTGCCCGGAGGGCACCGGCACCGGCGGCCCCGGCTACACCATCAAGGCCGAGTTCAACAACACGCCGCACGAGCCTGGCGTGCTCTCGATGGCCCGCACCAGCGACCCCAACTCGGCCGGCAGCCAGTTCTTCATCTGCCTCGAGCGGGTGCCACACCTCGACAACCAATACACCGCCTTCGGCCGCACCGCCGACCAGCCCAGCCTCGACGTGGTGAAGGCGATCGGCAGCGTGCGAACGGACGGTCGCGACAAGCCGACCGAGCCGGTGGTGATCAAGAAGGCCACCGTCACCAAGACGCCGAAGCAGTAGGCCACACGCGAGCCGCTTCCTCGGCTACGCGCGACGGCCGCCGAAGAGCAGCTTCAGCCCGAGAAACACCAGCGCAATGCCCCCGGCGCCGGCGAGCATGGTCGCGCCATGGGTGAACGGATCGGGCACCCACGGTGGCAGGCCAAGTCCCGCCCACGGCGATGGCTGTCCTCCCGGCACAGGCTGCACCTGGGAGAAGGGCATTGGCGGGATCGGCTGAGGCCCAAGGGGCATCGCCGGTGGCATGTCGGCCACGCGGCTCGATCGCGTCACGACATCCGACACGGGCATCACCGCCACGCGGCCGCCGTTGGCACCGGTGTCGACGCCTCGATCAGCGGCTGGCTCGGCGGAGCCTTGTGCCAACGGCATCGGCGTGAAGCCCTGCGATCCCACCGCTGCCAGAAACGCCCGCAACCGCGTGGAGCAGCTGCCGATCGTGAGCCCGTCGTTCTGCCCAAACAACACGCCGGCGAGTTCCCGCCGTTCATTGAAGATCGGCCCACCGGAGTCGCCCTGCCGCGCCGTCGCCTTCAACTCCACAAACTCCTTCGCATACCCCGAGCCTGGGGAGAGATAGTCGGTGCAGGCACCCGTCTGCTCCCGGTAGACGCCGCGCCCAAACCCGGCGATGGTGAGCTGGTCGCCGATGGCAGGAGGCGACTCGGCGATCGGCACGGGAGTGGCGTGCGGCTTCCAGATGACCACCGCCGCCAGATCCCACGCCTGATCCCACCGCACGACGGTGCCCGTCGACTGAAACCCATCGGGAAACTGCACCAGCACCGCCGAGCGGCTGTCGCGCACCACGTGCCAGTTGGTAAGGACGAGCCCCTGGGCATGATTGAGATCGACGAGCACACCGGAGCCGAGCGAGGTGCCCGACGCTTCGGGCGCCACGATCCGCGCCACGGCCGGGTGCGGTATCTGGCCGGTGAACATGTAGTCGGCGAGCTGATCCGCCGGCGAGGCGGCCTGCGCCCCCGCACCCGAGGCCCATCCTGGGATCCACCACGGTGCCTGCGCCGACGCGGGCACCGCGCATGCCACTGCGATCGCCGCCTGCACGACGCTTGAAGCCAGCCACCGTCCGCAGCCATCCACGCGACAACCGGGGCCGAAGGCCCGGCCGCCGCCAGGGTTCACCGCGTCCGGGATCGGGCTGCCAGTGCGATGCCGCATGGTTGCCACTCCTCCCGGAGTCCTCCTCAGGAACGCGTGATCCTCGTGGCCTGCCTCCGAACCTCGCGGTCGAGAATCCGGCGAAGCAGTTCGCGGCGGAGCTTGTCGCGCTCGCGAGCCTTGTCTGGCAACGCAGGCTCATCCACTCGCGCCGTTGGCACGAGCAGATCGCGCTGGTGGGTGATCATGACCGACGCTCCAATCAGGCGGATCCCGGCCTGATCCGCTCCGGGTGAGATCGGCAGACGATGCCCCTCGACTCCACCAGAACCGCACCGCAGGCGCAACCCCGCCAACCCGTAAGGTTTCTCAGGCGGGCTCGTTGGCGGGATGCACGTCGAACCCCTCGCGAACGAGGGCCTCCGCCAGCGTGGCCACATGATCGTGGCCGGAGGTCTCCACCGTCACTTCGACCGCCGTGGCAAACACATCGGCCCCAGAAAAGGCCCGATCGTGCGCGATCTCCCTCACGCTCGCCCCTGCCGCCGCGATCGCCGCGGTGAGTCGGGCGATGCCCCCTGGCCGGTCACTCACCCGCACGCTAAACCGCCAGCGACGGCCATCCACCACAAGCCCATGATCGATCACACGATCGAGAATGGTGAGGTCGATGTTGCCTCCGCAGAGCAAGAGCACCACGCGCCGGCCGGCAAGGTCGGCACAGCGACCGCACATCACCGCGGCGAGCGCCGTCGCCGCCGCGCCTTCCACCACCGTCTTCTCTCGTTCGAGAAGCCGCAGCACCGCAAGCGCCACCTCGCTCTCTTCCACCGTCACCACGCCATCGACAAGCGGCGCCGCGAGGGCAAACGACCGATCCCCCACCTTCCCGACGGCCAGGCCGTCGGCCAGCGTGGGGCGGATCGGCACCTGCACGGGATGCCCGGCCGCGAGCGACGCGCTGAAGCTCGGCGCCGCGGCGGTGTCGACGGCCACGATGCGGATCGACGGCCTGAGGCTCTTTGCGGCGATCGCCACGCCCGCGAGGAGGCCCGCTCCTCCCGTGGGCACCACGAGCACATCGGCATCGGGCACGTCTTCCATGATCTCGAGGGCCATGGTGCCCTGCCCCGCGATCACCGCGGCGTCGTTGAAGCCGTG
This sequence comes from Pirellulales bacterium, assembly GCA_017853835.1. Lineage (GTDB taxonomy): Bacteria > Planctomycetota > Planctomycetia > Pirellulales > UBA1268 > QWPN01. The sequence continues at coordinate 7,658 of JAFMIU010000072.1, forward strand.
GATGCGGGTGAGCCCCTCACGGTCGGCGAGATCGCCCGCGAGCACGCGCGCGTCGTCGAAGCTCTCACCATGGAGAATCACGCGGGCTCCCAGCCGACGGCAGGTGGCCACCTTCACGAGCGGGGCAAACCGCGGCATCACCACCGTGACAGGAATGCCGAGAAGCTGGCCGTGGTAGGCAAGGCCGAGGGCGTGGTTGCCCGCCGATGCCGCCACCACGCCCCGAGCCCTCTGCGGCTCGTCGAGAAGCATGAGCGCGTTGGCCGCGCCCCGCTCCTTGAAGCTGCCGGTGCGCTGGAAAAGGTCGAGCTTGCAAAACACCTCGGCGCCGGTGATCTCCGAGAGCGGGATGCTCCGCGGGCAGGGCGTTCGCACCACCCTCTCCGCGATCCGCGCCCGGGCGGCCAGGATGTCGGCAAACGTCACGTCGGGCTTCATGCCACCCCCACCCGCGCCGGCAGATGGAACGCCCGAACGTCGATCCAGGCCATGCCGCCCCGACGGGCAGCCTCCAGCCCGAGATCACTGTCTTCCCACACCACGCATCGCTCGGGCCGAACCCCGAGCCGGCGGGCGGCCTCGAGGAACGGCTCGGGATCGGGCTTGTGACGGTCGGTGTCTTCGCTCGCCACGATCGTGTCGAACGACTCGACAAGGCCGATGTGCGAGAGGATCATCCGACAGACCCGCTGGTAGCCGCCCGTCACCACGGCCATCGGCACACGGCCACGCAGTCGCCGCACCACGTCGACCACCGGCCCGATCGCCTCGATGCGGGCAAGCTGCTCGAGAAACGACTGCTCTTTGATTTCGGCGGCGTGGTCTGGATCCACGTTCACGCCCGCCTCGCGGGCCAGCGTGGCGATGATGTCGCGGGTGGGCCGGCCACCGAGCGAATAGAAGCGGTCTTCATCGAAATGAATGCCGTGGGGGCGGGTCACGGCCAGCCAGGCGCGATAGTGGGCGGGCATCGTGTCGGCGAGCGTGCCATCGCAGTCGAAGAGAATGGCGTCGAAGGCCTGAAGCTGCCAATGCATGGTGGGCTCAAAGGGGTGGGGTGGTGACGGTCGTAGGGGATTTTCAGCGGAGGCGGGCCCGGCGACAACCCCGAAGGTAACCTAGGTTTTCTGCGTTCCGGAAATGCCTTCGCCTGTTGCACCATGACGTTGACCACTTCCTTCGGCCTTCGTGCCCGCCTGCTACTGCTCGCGATCCTGCCCGCCGTCGCCATCCTCGCGACGGTGCTGGTGGTGAACTTCCTGCGCATGCGGTCGCTCATGCTCGATTTCGGCACCGAGATCCTTAAGGATCGCGTGCGCACGATCGCCGCCGACATCGAACGCGACACCGTGGAGGCGGTCACGACCGCGCGGGTGATGGCGATGGCCGCCGAAAACGGCTTCCTGGAGGACCGCCTCAAGGCGCTGCGATTCACCCGCGACGTGATCGACTCGTCGCCCGGAGTGGTCGGGGCCTATTTTGGATATGAACCCGACGCCGACGGCCTCGATGCCGAGGCCTTGAAGGCCGCGGGGAGTTCCACCGACCCGGCCGCGATCGACCTGCCGGAAACGACGCCAAAGACGCTCGGCGACATGCTGGCCGCGATTCCCCCTCAGGCCCTCGACCCACGGGGCCGGTTCATCCCCTATTGGACCCGCGACCGGATCGACGCGTCGCGGATCCTGCTCAAGCCCCTCGTCGCCATGGATGGCCTCTACTACGAGGGCTGTCGACGTCGCTTCCTCGATTCCAAAGAGGTCGACAAGGCCATGGTGACGGAGCCCTATGACTACGAGGGCGTCATGATGGTGGAGCAGACGTATCCGATCATCGTGAACGGCGAGTTTCGAGGCGTGGCCGGGGCCGACCGCCCGCTCGATGGCATCGGCGAATCCCTCACCGCCATCAAGCAGGCCCAGGCCGAGATGGGCTGGCATGCCGAAATCTTCCTGGTGAGCCGGGGCGAGGAGGCATCGGGGGCGAAGGGGCCGAGGGTGATCGCCACGACGCTCAAATCGCAGGATCTTCGCACGAAGCCGATCGACGCCACTCCCTATGCCGACATCCTCTCCGCCTTCCACAAGTCGCTCGTGCAAAACCGCGTCATCAACGCGGCCGATCCGATCACCGGCATCAGCAGCCTCTTTGCCGCCGCGCGGGTTCCCACCGGCGGCTGGACGGTCGTGATGCAGATTCCCCAAGACGACATCGTGCGGCGGGTGCAGCAGCCGCTGCTCACCTCTGCCGGCCTGGCCGCGGCAGGCATGATGGGCGTGTTGGCCGTGATGGGCTGGCTCACCTCCACCACCACCCGTCGCATCGGCACGGCCGTGGAGGCCTCGCGGCGTGTCGCCCAGGGTGACCTCACCGGATCGGTCGACATGCAGGGCAGCGACGAAACGGGCCAGTTGCTCCGGGATGTCGGGGTGATGACGGCCAACCTGAAGGCGATCGTGTCGCAGGTGAAACGGGCCAGCATCGACCTCAACGCCACGGCCAGGCAGCTGTCGGCCGCGAGCGCCCAGCAAGAGATTGCCATCGCCTCGCTCGGCTCGAGCACCAGCGAGGCGGCCGTCGCAAGCCGGCAGATCGCCACCACGGGCCGGGAACTCCTCGACACGATGGAGGATGTGGCCGGTGTTGCCGCCGAGACAGCGCAGGTGGCCGACGCCGGCCGAGACGATCTCGCCGAGGTGGGGAGCACGATGGCCCACCTCGAGCACTCGACGAGCGAGTTTGCGGAGAAGCTGCACACGATCCGCCAGAGGGCTGCCGACATCAACATGGTGATCACCACGATCACGAAGGTGGCCGACCAGACCAACCTGCTCTCCATCAACGCGGCCATCGAGGCCGAGAAGGCGGGAGAATATGGGCAGGGCTTCATCGTGGTCGCCCGCGAGATCAGGCGTCTCGCCGATCAGACGGCCGTGGCCACGCTCGACATCGAGCGGCTCGTCGAGCAGATGCAGCAGGCCGTCAACGCCGGCGTCGACGAGATGGAGCGGTTCTCGGCCGACGTGAAGACGGGCGTGGAGCGGGTGACCGGCATCAGCGGGCAGTTCGCCGCGGTGATCGACAAGGTGCACGGCCTCAACAACCGGTTCGATACGGTGAAGCAGGGCATGGGCGCCCAGGCATCCGGGGCCCAGCAGATTACCGACGCGCTCGTCACGCTCACCGACGGCTCGCGGGTGGCCTCCGACGCGCTGCGGGAGTTCAAGGACGCCTCCCAGCACATGGTGCAGGCGGTCGACGGCATGACCGACGTGGTCAGCCGCTTTCGCCTGGAAGAATGAGGCGAATTCCAGCACCCACTTCTGGGACCACGCTGGACTGGCCAACACGTGAATGGCTACCATCTGGCGGAGATCGCCACTCGCCTCACTTCGTGATCTGCTCGGAGAGTCTCCATGGGCATGCAGATTTGGCATCTGAAACAACGTGGCGTTGAACGAGGGCCGTTTCGCCGCTCGGAGATCAAGAAGATGGTGCGGGCCGGTGATATATCCCCTCACGACCTGCTCCGAAAGCTTGACGATCAGAGATGGCGGCCTGCTGGTGCATCTCGAAAGTTATTTGTTGAGGTTCCACATCGATCCGACTGGCGACTCTGGCTTCTCGGATTGGCCGCCATTCTCTTGGCAGTCGTTGCCCTCGCGACGACTCCCTGGAGCGACAGCCATCAGTGGTTTGTTGAGAGCGCCGGATTCCCGGCCGTCCTTTCGCTCTGCATCACCTCTGCCATCGCATCAGGAATTCTTGTGATTCTGATGGTGGCACTCCCCCCGCGGCTTGTTGCTCGCCCTAAAACGCCAAAGCACACATCAGCCAGAAAAGCCGACCAACTTGTCGATGGGCTTGGACCTCCAACCGACCCGCCGTGGGTTGCACCTGACCAGGCGGATGAACCATCGCAACGTCAGGCCGAGGCAACCGACCAACCATCATCAGCCAGCGATGACTTGGATGGTGAAGATGCCATATGGCACGATAGCAGCGCGGCGCAGGTCCGCCGAGGCGTCCGCACCCTTACGGCTGTGGCCATCACAAGCCTTGTTTGGCTAACGCTTGGGTGGCTTGTGTGGATGCGATTCGCCACCACCCCCATCACTTAGTCGCGTCACCAACAGATTCACTCGTGACCACGCCGCGAAACATCACCGTGAATTTTCGTGAATCCATCAAGCCTGAGCGATCAACAACCTCCACGATGAACTGGAGCCTGCACTGAGGCGGTCGACCAACATACGCGTGAAGGCGAATATCGCCCGTATCGGAGTCGATAACAAAAAGCCTCTCGTCGTCGTCCATGTTCTTCTTGAAGCGGTAGCGGAGTTTGTCTCCTTCATCGGCATCTCGTGATTCAATCCGCACGAGCACATCCGTCGGCGTCCACCCACGGGGTGGATCGATCATGGGTTTTGTGAGGATCTCCGGTGCATGAAGCACTCGAATCGTGCGCCAGGAAGAAAGCCAATAACAGTCAACAAGCCCGACGTCCCTGGATCCCAACTTACCATCCGGTTGGTCGACCACGACTTGATCAAGTGTGAACCGGCCGTTGCGGTCGTAATCGAGGTATGGCTCTGCGTCCCCACGAACCCAGTCACCGTTGGAATCATCGAATGGCTCACTCACTCGGATGAGTTGATCAAAGCTCTTGTGCCCTGCGGAATGGTGAAGAATGTCGCCTTGGTAAAGACGTCTCTGTTCATCCGGATTCGGCTCGATGCAGCGAACGAATGCCCAGAGCGCCCTCGCGCCAAGGTCGGCCTTCATGGCCGGCGCCATCAGCCGATACCCATGAGGCAGTTCACACATTGACCATCCGCTGAGCAGTGATGCGCCCAAATAACACACCGGCAACTCCTCCCATCACCGCACCGGCCAACTGGTCGACAAGACCACTGTGCCATGAAAACGCATGTCTGTGGATCGCACAAAGGCCCCCACGATCAATCGCCCAAACACCAACACACCAAGCATCACCATAAAAAAAGCCATCGGTAACGCACTTGATTCCGCAACCCCTCCGGACACCAAATACGGCCTCATGGCCGGAGCAAGCGCAACGCTCCCGAGTGTTGCCGAAATAATGATCATCGCGGCCAACGTCGACTGAAAGATACCTTGATAAAAACCGTAGATGGCCAACACAATGACTGAGCCAAAGGCCAGCCCATCGGCAATGAACGCGGCAAGTGACATGGCAAACACTGGCGTCATACCATCTCACCCTCGAAGGCCGCGTCTCCGACCGCCCGCCGCATCTCATCGAAGGTGGTAACGCCCTTGGCCGCTTTATAGGCAGCCTCCTGCACCAGAGTCTTCATACCCCCGCGCGAGGCAGCCTCTCTCAGTGATTCAATAGAGGGCTGCCCCACCAGCAGTTGCCGCATGGCGCCGTCTACGATCATCAGCTCGTACACACCCGTACGGCCTCGGTATCCGCTCCCACCACAAGCCGGACATCCCTTCGCACGATAGAGGTGACTGACCTTGTCGGAAGTAATGCCAGAGCGCCGCAAGTCTTTCAATTCCTGACGGCTCGGCGAATAGGCTTCCCTGCATTTGCTGCAAAGCATACGAACGAGTCTTTGCGCTAACACTGCGCTCAGGGCCGACTGAACCAACGAAACATCAATACCGATGTCGAGGAGCCGAGTCACGGTAGTGGGAGCATCGTTGGCGTGAAGCGTGGTGAGCACAAAATGACCCGTGAGCGCCGACTGCATCGCAATTTCGGCTGTCTCCTTGTCGCGAACCTCACCGACAAAAATCACATCGGGATCCTGACGGAGCAACGACCGCAAGATATTCGCGAACCCCATGCCCGCGGCTTCGTTCACCGGAATCTGCGTGGCCCCATCGAAAACGTACTCCGGTGGATCCTCGATCGTCACCACATTGCGAACAAAACGATCGATTTCACTGAGCGATGCGTGCGATGATGTCGTCTTCCCGGAACCAGTGGGGCCGCACACCACCAGCATTCCATGCGGCTGATGGATGAGCCCTCGCATTTTCTTGAGCGTCGACTCCCTTGATCAAATTCCCTCAAGGCCATGGCGAAGGACACCTCCCTCTGGATCAAGCAACCGGATTGACAGTTTTTCTCCTGTTTGGGTCGGGCTTGAATGGACTCGTACGTCCAACTTGTGACCGTCGCTGAGAACCGAAAACGTGCCTTCGTGCGACCGCCTTTTGTCGGCGATATCCATGTCTGAAAGCACCATGATCGCTGACGCAATGGTGCGTCCCTCGCCGACCGGAAAGGTCGTCAAGGGCTGCAGAAGTCCATCGACGCGAACCCTAACGTGAACGTCGCTGTTACGCGGTTCAACATGGATGTCTGTAGCCCTCAGCGCAATCGCATCTGTGAGCATCTCTCTGGCCCTATCGATCGCGTTGAAGGTTTCTCGGTCAACGCTTGCAAAGTCCTGGTTTCCATAGATGCCGCCGTCTTTCTTCAGGAGGATGACTGGCTGTCTGGCGGCGTTGCGAAACTGAGACGCCTTGGCCGCAGCATCGGGCGACATTCCAAGCACCTTGGCAATCTCGCCGAACGGAACCATGAACATTCCATAGATGCCCTGCGATGATCTTTTTAACGTTGCAGCTCGGAGTGTGGCGTACGAAATCACGACCAACAGAAGCAACCAACCAACCGCTTCGATGGCTTGTATCCCCCAGCTGTAGACGGCCAAAACAAACGCCACGCCCACCACCTGAAAGGCAACCTTCCACACCGTCGATCGGCCAAATCCCCCCCGAGCGTCCCGGTCAATCCAGATTGCCGAAACAGCCCAGGCAACGGTGGTAAACACCCAGAGCGAGGCGAGGAGCGCGAATGAGGGGGGGTGGCAAAAGCGTTATCGGATTCATGAAGGCTGACAATCTCCTAGGAGGCACCCCCCCTCAGGCAGCAGAATGTACCCGCACCCGCCGAAAGCCCGAATGCCACAATGTGGCTCGCTGCATAACTTAGGGAACACTGGCAAATCGATCCACTTTGGGGCTGTATGAGGGAAATGCTCATGCTTCGGGTCGCGGTGGGTCGATCACTCCTGACGATCATGCCGGTTTTTCGGCGCGGAGAGAGCCCCCGCCGCGGAGCCAGCCCTCGACAGGAAAGTGACTCCGATGCGGAAAAACGCCTTTGCCCGATACAGCAAGCGTGCTGCGGCCCGCGTGAGGGACCTCCGGCGACGGGCGGCCGAGTGGGGCCGCCGTGCCCGCCACGCCATGGCCGCCGCTGCGATCGTAGGAGGCTCGGTCATCGCCCCCCATGCCGCCTTCGGGCAGACGGGGCAGGCGGCGATGGCGCCGGCCGGCGGGCTCGTCAATCGAGCCGTCACCAGCCTCGGCGAGCTCGATGCCAATGGGCCAGGCTGGCTCTACTACGGCATCAACGCCGCCGACCGGGGCCTCGGCTACAACGGCAGCTACATGACGTTGGGGGCGTTCGTTCCGTATGCCCAAGACGGCCTCGGTGGGCTGTGGGCCCTCGACGCTCGCAATCATCTCTCTGAATACGGTGGCTATTTCGGCAACTTCGGCCTCGTTCGCAAGCAGTTTCTGGGTGGAAGCGTTCTCGGCATCGGCGTGTATTACGACTACGACGCCGACGCGCTGCAGTATCCGATCTACGGCTCCTGCGGCACCGAGCCCTTTGGCCAGTTTGGTCATGTCTACAACCAGGTGGGCGTGTCGGGCGAATGGCTCACCGACTTCGGCAACTTCCGGAGCAACGGCTACATGCCGGTGGGCGTCACGGCCAGCACGGCCGGCGCACCCAACTACGCCTTTTATCAAAACTTCGTGATGACCCAGTATGGCCTCGATGCCGCCCTCTCCGGGGCCGACCTCGAAGTGGGCGCCTACGTGCCTGGCCTCTCCGACTGGGCTGGCATGATCAGCGTGGGCGGCTACGCCCTGGGCAACTCCCGCTACGACTGGAACAAGGGGCCGCTCACGGGCCAGGAAGTGGTGCCGTGGTTTGGGGGCGTCTACACCCGCCTCGACATGACGTTCCTCGAACACTGGGATTTTTCGCTTCAGGCCAACAACGACAGTTACTTCGACTGGACCGGCTTCGCCCGGCTGACCTACCGCATGGGGGGCAGCCGCCGTCGCAACGTGCCCGACCAGATGGAGCAACCGATGATGCGCAACGAGCACATCGTCAGGGCCCACACCACGCCGGAGGTGGCGATCAACCCGTCGACGGGAACCCCGTGGCGGGTGATTCATGTGAACAACGCCAACACAAGTTCGAATGGAGGAGCCGGCACCGACGCCGATCCGTTCACCACGCTCGTCGCCGCCAACGCGGCCGCCACGAGCGCATGGGACGTCGTCTTCGTCCGCTACGGCACCGGCGCGGCCTACGACTCGGCCAAGGGGCTGAGCACCACCTTCAGCCCACTCGCCGCCAACCAATACCTGATCGGCAATGGATCGACCTTCTCGCTGCCCACCACCTGCTCCGGTCTGGTCGAGATCGCCTCTGGCAGCGGCCTCCGCCCGATCCTCACCAATCCCAGCGGCCCGAGCATCAACGTCACCAACGGTCTTGTGGTCAACAACTTCCTGATCGAGGGGTCGAAGACAGGCATCCTCGGGACGGGCAATCTCTCGAGCGGCATCGGTCGCCCGGGCGAGCCTCCCTACGGTTCTGCCGTGGGTGCTTCGATCGTCAATAACGTGGCGATCAACGGCACCCAGAAGGCGGGGCAGACGGGCGTGGCACTCCTCGATGCAACTGGAGAAGTCGCGTTCCAAAATACCATCATTCGCAATATGACCAACGCTGGGATTCACGTCGAGGGCGGAAGTGCCAATGTCACCTACAACGGAGCAATCCGTAACAATGTTGCCACGAATGGTGGCTTCTCTAGCCCCGCGGTGGACGTGATCGACACAAAGGGCGGAACCGTGAGCATTGCTGTCGGCCAAGCGCCAGCTGGCTCTACAATCCCCAATGAGGTTGTCGACATCGGCGGACAAGGCATCTACGTTGCACTTAACAAACCAGAAACGTCGCTACGTATCGACAACGTGTCGCTCACGAATAACAAGGCCACAGCCATCGCCGTTGTCGGCAGCGATGCGTCATCAACCACGATTACCGCTGGCAGCGGAACTGGCATCATCAAAACCACTCCGGGCGCTGCGATTGCCGTCGAATTCAGCGAATCCACATTCGTCTACGATGGCGCGATCATCAATACCCCATCAGCCGCCTCCCCACCGTCCTATTTGTTGAGTCTTGCCGGCAACGCTGGAGGATCAGTTGCCATACGCGGGACAATGCGTGACACAGGCGACGGAATTCAAATTCTCAACAATAACAACATGAACGCCGACATTGACGGCGCCACAATCGACAGTCGTGGCGCCCAGGGCATTCTGATCAGAGACAACACCCCTGGAGGTGATCCCACGACCATTCGGCTCACGAACATGTCCATTACTGGAGCCAGCGGCGCGGGCGTACTCATCCAAAACACGACCACTCCGGTTGATTTGGCCAATCTCAACATCAACCTCTCGGCGCCAAGTGCTGTGGGGCTGCAAGCAATCGACTCGAGTGAAGTGACCAGCAGTTTCAACAATGTGATCATCACCTCTTCGACTATCGCCCCTGCCGTGTCGATGGTAAATACCAGCAACATCGGAATGGGATTCAACACCGTTTCGTCGCAGGTGCCAGCTGGCACCAACTCCGCTATGGTGTTTACCAACAGCAGCGGGTCTTTCGATGTGATTAGTGCGTTTCTAGTCTCAGGAAGTGCGGGATCGGTCGTTGCGGACGTCTCTCCCACACCACCGCCGGTCACGGTAACGGTGCCGCCTCCGTGATGCCAGAAGAGTTTGTGACCCCTCCCGATTTCTGCACCAGTGTGAGCGCACACCACCGCCATAGGCTCCGCGGAGCGGGTGGCGGGGATCCGGGGCTATTCAACCCTTGCGGGCGATGCGTCGCCGGGCCCGCTTGACCGCCTTGGCGTCGGCCCGAGATCGTCGCTCTTCTTGACGATAGATGCGGATCGCCTCGGGGTGCGACTGCTTCCAGACGTCGGGACGCAGCTTGTCGTAGTCCATCTCTCCGGCCAGCAGCCGGTCGAGCACGTCCTTCGCGTAGAGGAAGACATCGAGGTCGTTCCGCGCGGCACTGCTCACGAGCGACATGAGATCCGCGGCGCGGTAGCCCGCCGCGACGCTGCCGATGAACATCCAGTTTTTTCGGCCCAAGGCCACCTGCTTCATCAGTTGCTCAGTCTCGTTGTTGTCGATCGGCAAGAGGCCGTCGTCGAGATAGACGAGGAAGTGCTCGAACTGGTTTCGCAGGTAGGTGATCGCCTGCCCGAAGGGCTCCTTTGGCATCACGTTTGAGATTGCATCGCTTGCCAGGTAATCGCTCATCCGCGCCCAGATCGGCCGGGCCTCGACATGACGGAGTTGCTGCCGCTCCGCCGCAGGGAGCGTCTTCGCACGGCCCTCGACGTCGTAGAGTGCCTGGAACATCTCCAAGAGCATGGCCGCATGCACCGGATGGTTGGCCCGTGAGTCAAAGACTTTCCGCCGCGCGTGCGCCGTGCAGGCCGCGCGGATGATCTTCCCGTCGCTCTTGGTGCGCACGGCCTCGTAGCCCGAATAGCAGTCGGCCATCAGGCTGCCCGCGAAGCCGTCCAGGAACAGATCCGGACCGTCCCGATGGCGGCTGACCGTGAAGTCGAACACGTTGATCGGCGCCGTGATGCTGCGATACACCCACATCCGCGCCGTGATGCTGCCGCGCAGCTCTGCCTGCGCAGCCGTGATCACCTCGCGGGCGCGAGCAGCTTTCGGGTCATCTGGATCGAGGGGCGGCGGGGTGTCCTTCACGACGAGCGTCACTGTCGTGTCGTCGGTGCCGATGATTGGTCCCGCCCGCACCACCTCCCGGAGGTGCGCGACCAAGGGCCGAATGAGATAGGCGGCCGCTTCCAGCACGTTCAGGAGCGTGCTCCGCGCAGGCGTCCAACCGCACGACGCGAACATGTCTTGCTCACGATACACGGGAACGTGGTAGGCATATTTCACGACCATGATCTCGGCCGCCACGCTCGTGTCGTAGCGGTTGCCTTCCACGAGGCCGACCGGCCGGGGCGCTTCGACCACGCCGCACTCGGGAGCCTTCGGGCAGGCGAGCTTCGGGATGCCGGTCCGCCGCACCACGAGCTTGGGCGGCACGACTTCGAGCGTCTCCTGCTGACCTGCCCCCATGAATGGAACCAGTGTCTATCACCAGGGTAGACCTGCCAAGGGATCGCCCCTGTCCGCTTGGTGAGGCGTAGCCGAACCGAGCGGACAGGGGCGGCGCGACTCCGGGGCCGGGGGTCGGTAGCCCAACGAGCTGTGCGGGCGGACGGTGTTGTAGGCCTTCCGCCAGCGACCGATGAGCACCTTCGCCTCCAAGAGGGTGTCAAAGACTTCGCGGTCCAGTAGCTCGTCTCGCAGTTTGCCATTGAAGCTCTCCACGTAGCCGTTCTCCCATGGCGATCCCGGCTCGATGTAGAGCGTCTTCACCCCGACCCGCTCGAGCCATTCGCGAACCCGCTTGGCGGTGAACTCGCTGCCGTTGTCGCTGCGGATGTGGTCCGGCACACCCCGACGCACGAACAGATCGCTCAGCCGCTCCAGCACGTCCTCGCTCGTCAACTTGCGAGCCACGTCGATCGCAAGGCACTCCCGTGTGAACTCGTCCACGATCGTCAGCATCCGGAACGCCCGACCTTCCGACGTCCGATCCATGACGAAGTCGTAGCTCCAGACGTGGTTGCGGTGCGTCGGCCGCAGCCGAATGCACGACCCATCTCCAAGCCAGAGCCTTCGTCGCTTCGGCTGTTTCGCAGGCACTTTCAGACCCTCCTGTCGCCAGATCCGCTCCACCCGCTTGTGGTTCACCCACCAGCCTTCGGCCCGCAGAAGGGCCGTAATACGGCGGTAGCCGTAACGCCCGTATTCGCTGGCCATCCAGACGATCCGCTTCACGAGCCGTGGCTCGTCGTCGGCAACGCTCGCCTTGCGGCGCTGCGTGTTCCTGGCCTGCCCCAGCACTCGACATGCCCGGCGTTCGGTCACCTCATCGCGGCCGAGCATGTCACGCACATGCTCGACCGCCTGACGCCGCTTCACCGGGCTCAGAAGTTGAGCTGCGCACGCCTTCGGCAGCCCGAGGCCGCCTCCCGAAGGATCGCCTTGTCGAGCTCAGCGTCCGCCAGGAGCC
>JAFMIU010000147.1 GCA_017853835.1 Pirellulales bacterium
CCGGGGGTGAACTAAACGTGGGGCCCATCGAACGTTGCCCAGAACGGCGTCCGTGCGCTCGTCCACGACGATGTTCCTAGAAACAGTCCGGCGAAACTGCCACTCTCGACACAGGCAGCCAGGTGCCGTGTCGATGCGCGGTGACTCAAAGCCTCGGGTCCACGGGCTCGCTTTCCATCGCCAACACCGCAAACACACACTCGTGAACCCTGCGGAGTGGCTCGCGACGGACGAACCGCTCCAGAGACTCCACCCCGAGCGAAAACTCCCGGAGGGCGAGCGATCGCTTTGCACCAACCCGTCGGGCGCGGAGCCGGCTCAGGTTCTCTGCCCTCGTATATTCGGGCCCGTAGATGATCCGCAGATACTCCGGCCCTCGTACCTTCATCGCCGGCTGGACTAACCCGCGCGGGCCCTTGGCGATAAACGACAGCGGCTTGACGACCATACCTTCACCGCCTGCGGACGTAAGGGCTGTCCACCACTCGGTGGCATCGTCCTCCTCCACGCTGCTCGACAGATCGACGAGCTTCCAAGGCGTTGCCACGATCACCGGATCGTCGGCGAGCCGCGAGATCGTCTCCATGTGCCAGCGATGGTCCCGGTCGACATGCACCTTGCCCTCGCTCGCGAGAATGTGGAACGGTGCCAGGCGGAGATCATCGACGCCAGCGACGTCCCAGCAGTAGCGTCGATAAGCCTCGCGATACCGCGTGACGAGGTCGAGCCGCTCGGTGGCCGCGTCGAGGAGCGGCTGAACATCGGCCAGCCGCTCCCGTGCCTGGCGGAGCGACTCAACAGTGGCTTCGAGCCCTGCCGACGCGGCCACACCCACGGCCGCGTACTGCTCACGAATGAGGGCCTGTGCCTTCGCGGACCATGGCATGAGCTCGCAGTCGACACACAGCCAATCGGTCGCGAGATCGTCCCACAATCCCGCTCGGTCGGCCGCGGCTCGCAGCCTCGAAAGCAGCTCCTGCTCCGTAGAGAGATCGGTGAAGAACGGCCGGCCGGTGCGGGTCACGATCGTGCCGATCAACCCCTGCGCCTCTCCGGCGCGCACGCCAAACCGCTTCGTCGCCACCGCCGGATCCCGGCAAATGATCACGACGGCCCTCGAGCCCATGTGCTTCTGCTCACAGACCACATGGCCGACGCCGTTCGTGCGGAAGTACTCGAACGCCTCCCTCGGGCGCTCGAGCAGCGGACCCTCACGGGCAGCCTCGCATGGCGACATCGTGGGCGGCAGGTAGATGAGCCACTTCGGATCCGCGCCGAAGCGGCTCATGATCTCGAGCGCGGCTGCGGCATTCTCGTTGCGAACGGTGATCACGCGGGTGAGCCGCGTCTCGATGTGCCGCTTCCCCGACACGTCGTCAAGGTCCAGGAGGTCGTCATGCTCCTGTTGGGATGTCAGCGGCGGCCGCGCGTCGCGATCGAGAAAGGGCTTCCTCGGTTCGGCATACGTGGCCCGAGCGGCCTCCGATACGCACTCTCGCTCCGGCCATCGAAGCGCCGTGAGCGCACCGCCGAAGACGCAGCCGGTATCGATGCAGAGCGTGTTGTTTAGCCACTCCGGCTCGGGCACGGGCGTGTGCCCATACACCACGGTCGCCTTGCCACGGTAGTCGAGCGCCCAGTTGAAGCGCACCGGAAGGCCGAACTCGTCCGTCTCGCCGGTCGTCTCCCCGAACAGTGCGAACTCGCGCACGCCGCCGGACCCCCTTCCATGCATCGACTCCTTGAGGCCCGCGTGTGCCACGACGAGTTGCCCGTCGGCGAGGACATAGTGGCTCACGAGACCGTCGATGAAGGAGGCAACGCTCCGACGAAACTCATCGGTTTCGCCGGCGAGCTGCGCGAGCGACTCCGCGAGGCCGTGAGTCACCTGCACGTTCTTGCCCGACAGGGCCCGCAGAAGCTTGATGTCATGATTACCCGGAACGCATATCGCGTGCCCCGATCGCACCAAGTTCATCACGAGCCGTAGGACGGCGGGCGTGTTCGGGCCGCGATCGACCAAGTCGCCGAGAAACACGAGCTTCCTCGAAACGCCGTCCGTCGTGGGCACCACCACGTCGACAGACTCGCCCGCCGCTGGGTCGGCGGGCGTGACGGTCCAGCCCAGCCGCGCAAGGAGGGCCACGAGTTCTTCATGGCAGCCGTGGACGTCGCCGATGATGTCGAACGGTCCCCGCTCGTGCTTGAGGTTGTTCCACAAGGGCTGCCGCACGAGGACGGCAGTGCTACATTCCTCCGGTGACCGGAGCGTGCACACCTGTCGAAAGCCCTCGCGAGGCAGGCCCCGCAGCTCCCGTCGCATCGCCGCCCGCTGGTTGCGGACGACATGGGGGCCGAATGCCCGGTCCGGTCGCGACGCATTCCGCTCGTGACAGAGGTGCTCCGGCGTGTCCACCACGATGGCCACGGGAAGGCAGTGAAACTCCCTGGCGAGCTGCACGAACGACTTGCGATCCTCGGCCCGCACGTTGGTCGCGTCGACGACCGTGAGCAGGCCGCGCGCGAGCCGCTTGCGCGCCACGGCATGGAGCACGTCGAAGGCGTCCCGGGTCGCCTCCTGATTGTTCTCGTCGTCGGACACCCACCCGCGGCAGATGTCCGACGAAAGAATCTCCGTGGGCTTGAACAGCCGCCTTGCGAGCGTGCTCTTGCCGGATCCCGAGGCGCCGATGAGCACGACGAGCGACAGTTCGGGCACCTTGATCTCCACCACGGCATCACGTGACACGCGAGAAGACTCCCATCTGCGTCGGGCAGCCGACGGCGTGGCCATCCGGCGTGATGCCGGGGTCGCCAATGCCGCTCGTTTCGCAGGAGTATCCGAATCGGGCGCAGACAGTGTCGGCCCAGGCCCGAAACTCGTCGCGAGACCATTCGAACCGGTGGTCCTTGTGCCGTGTGGCACCCGCCGTCAGCGACTCCCACATCACGTTGTATTCACGATTCGGCGTGGTCACGATCACGAGTCCGGGCTTCGCGACCCGGAACACGACCTCAGTCGCCGCTTCGAGCCGAGGCTCGTCGAGGTGTTCGATCACCTCACAGAGAATCGCTGCGTCAAAGCCCTCGATCCGACGGTCTCGATAGAGGAGCGAGCCGTGAATCAGTTCGATTCGCTCGCGCTGCCGCGGCGGAAGCCGCTCCAGGTGAAGCCGGTCGGCCGCGATTTCGAGAGAGCGGTGGGCGACATCCATGCCCAAGACCTTCTCAAAGAACGGTCGCGACAGCAGGTCGCGGAGCAGGTGCCCCTCCCCACATCCGAGGTCGACGACTCGCCGTACGCCCCGGGCTTCGAGAACGGAGACGATCACGCCGTGGCGCTGCTGGTGGAGGCTCAACTTGCGCTCCCCCTCCTCCTCGCGAGGATCAACGGTGGACTCGGCGTCGATGTCGGCCTGGGCATCTCCGTCCTGCTCGCGCAGCTGGCGGATGCACTCGTCCGCGAGATTGCGTCGATACTTCAGGAACCGCCTCGCGATCAGTTCGCGCTCGGGGTGGCGTGCGAGCCAACCTTCCCCGTGGCGGAGGAGTTTCGCCACCTCGTCGTCTCCCACCCAGTAGTGCTTCTCGTTGTCGAGCACCGGGATGAGCACGTACAGATGGCTGAGGAGATCCGTGAGGGTGACCGTCCCCGATATAGACACGCCGATGACTGCCGAGTCGCCCCATGAAGGAAATGCCGTGTCGAGCGGCCGGGTGACGGCACTCACCGTGTAGCCGAGCGGTTCGAACAGTCGCCGCAGGAGCTCCGGGCCTCCGCGACACGGAAGCGCAGGGATCGATGCTTCGAGCGGAATCGGTGTCGTCACCAGGTCGGGTCGGGGCTTGCAGATCCCCGACAAGGCGGTTCCGAACACGCGGGCGATCGCCACGGCCAGCATCGACGACGCCGCGTACGGCCGATCGTTGACGTATTGGTCGAGCGTCCGCTCCCCGGGCTTTCCTCGCACGAGGCCGACTGGGTCGACGTCGATCACCAAGCACGCCGTGCAGCGACTCTCGCCCGCCTCCGGGTAGAAGACGTGTGCTCGACCGAACGCGAGGTCGTAGGTCTGAGCGCGATCGGGGTGCTTGTGGAGCAGATACCCCAGATCGGTAGCCGGCGCGTGGGTCGTGGTGATCGAGAGCAGCATCGGCGAAGCATCCTCGTGGGGGATTATCTACGACCGGGGGAATTTGCCCATCGCCGTGAATGAAACGGCGGATAGTCCGGCCTCCTCGCCAGCGAATGTCGATAGCCGGCGCGCCGTCGGGCGACGCTTGAAAGACTTCGAGGTCGTCGTGGACTCGCACGAACCTCGTCCATTCGGTCCGCGGGCGACGGGCGAGAGACAGTCCGCGGCACCGACATCAGCACCCACGCCGACCCAGTTCAGCACTCATGCCGACCCACATCGGCACCAATGCTGAACCGGTTCTATTCTTCTATAAGTTCTTTCTACTCTTCTTTTTCTTCTTCCTATATGGGGTCTGGTGGTTGGCATCCATCCAGCCGATCAGTTCCCATCCCAGCACCTCCAAGCGCGAGTGGGCCTACGGGCGCGGTAGCAGCGGGCGAGGCATTGGTTGTGGGCACCCGTCCGCGCTGACCTGCCGACAACACCCGCCTGCTCCGTTTCCTCGTCCAGCATTTCTGAGCCCCTGATTCGGCTTTTCGTGCCGGGAGGGCCAACGGGTGGG
>JAFMIU010000148.1 GCA_017853835.1 Pirellulales bacterium
AGTTTCCTTTTGCGTGCCCGGGGTGTGGTGGCGACATCCGCCTCATCGCGTTCATCACCGAGCCAGGGCCGATCCGGAAGGTCCTCACGCATCTGGGCGAACCGCTCGAGCCTCCGCCAGTCTCTCCTGCCCGTGGCCCGCCCACCGACTGGGGAGAGCTCGTCCAGGTCCACGACGACCGGGCGATTTTTCAGGCGTCACCCGTCGAGCTGCCCGACATCGACATCCACAGCCTCTGACGGCATTCCATGCCACGGTGCGGACGGCCCGCGAGAAGAGCGGTTTCAAGGCCGGTCTGCGCCAACGAGAAAAACCCGGCCTTGAGCGTGGATAGGAAGCTCCTCGGCACCTCGAAGCGAGCGTCGCATCCAGCCAGGCCAGTCCCGGCTGTTGCTCCTCGTGATCCTCGCTGCTCGGCCGACGCTTGCCGAAGTGCCATTGGCCGACCTATCCTTAGGATCGTCGCCCCAACCTCTTCGGGGAGGTTGACCTTGCAAGCGGTCGGCTCCCAGACACTGTTCAAACTGAACCATGTCACCGGGAGCTGCTGCGAGAGTACGAACACTGGGTCCTCGGTCCTGATCTTTCGTTCCTCAAGTATCGACGGAAAATGCAGGCGCGTGGTGTAGTGCCAGATGAGCCGCGTGACTTGCGATTCGTGGTCGTCGCGTGTCATTGAAGTGTTCCAAACAGTCCTGTGCCCCACGGGCAAGTCATAGGTGGGGCACACCCGTTCAAGCGGTGACCGAAGTCGTGGCACCGGCAGGTGCCTTGAGCGGGGATGACTACGTCAGCACTGCGACCTCCTTTCGCGAACGAGCGCCGGCGCGGACCTTGTTCGATTCGGACAGCCGGGCTTCCTTCTCCAGTTCCTTCACTCGGCGGTAGAACGCCGACTGCCCCTTCCGGGTCTTGGCCCTCCACGCCTTGAGGCGGTCCCTGCGGCTGCAGTACGTCGCGCAGATTTCACGGACGATGTTCCGCTCGGAGGCAATCTGGTCCTTCCGGGTCAGGTCCCGTAGGCCGCGCTGCTGAGGGATCACCATCTGCCGCACGCTGGACCTGACGAGGTCGTGCCAGTCCGACTCGGTGTTCCCGGCCCGCCAGAGCCGGTAGTCGGGAAGGGCCTTGTCCATGAAGAGCCGCACGGACGGCCGGAGGCCCATTTCACGGCATTGCTCCAGCAGGAAGTCCGCCACCTCGGCTGCTGCGTGCACTGCAACCTCGCGTGGTGACGTACCGGCAATCTCGTAGATGGCAGCCTCGACTTCCTCATCAGTCGGCTCAAAGGCCAGGACGTGGACCCGATCCTGCAGCGCCTCCAGCACTGCGTTGGCATGGCTGGCTAGTTGGAGGTTGCTGATGGCAATGATGCTGCCCTCGAAGTGAGCAACCTTGTCAACCGTGGCCGTCTTGTAGCGGACGGTTCTCGTGCGGGAGCCATCGTGCGGCGTGCCAAGGGCTGCCAGCAGGATCTGCAGGGCCTTCGGCTGCTCGAAGATCGCCGACACGTCGTCCAGAACGATGACGGACTGCGGGTTCTCCTCGATCAGGTCGAAGAGGCCCACGGGCGTCAGGTGCCCGTTCGAGTAGGCGTATCGCTGGTCGAGGCTGTCCAGCGTCGTCCGTACGAGGTAGGTCTTCGACGAGCCCGGGCGGCCGTGGAGGTAGACGCCGTTGGCCTCGCGGTAAACGACGGCCCGGATCCGGTCCTTGATGAGCGACTGCTGCCGGTGGAGGTTTTCGAGCGGAGAGAGAGTAGCCATCTGAATTCCTTCGGGTTGAATTCCCACTTTCCCGAGAGCGGGAAATGGGAAAGCGGGAAACGGTGACAAGGGGTTCTGTGAAGGGGAGGCGGGGGCCGCGCCCCCGCCTCCCGGGCCAGTACAGCGGTCAGTCGAGGTGAATCACCCTGACGCCTTGATGACGCACGGCTCGCCGGTGTTTGCCTCCGTAGCTTCAGCAAACCCCACGAAGGCGCGAAAACGCGCCAGTTGGGCCTGCATGAGTTCAGGACGGTTGGCGTACCTAGTCTGAATCGCCTCTTCAACCGTCATTGGGTCCGTGCGATCAGCGCCGACAAATCTCACACACCTCCCGCCATCGGACTCAATCCTCTCAACCACGCTGGCAACAACCGCGTCCATAGGCTCCAGACGGGAAGCGGGTGATGTGACGGTGGTGAGCCGCTCTCGCAACACGGCCGCAGGAATGCGCGCTCGTTTATCGACGGACTCGAACGCCTCACGGCAAAGCATCTTCGTTGCGTATGGCCCGCCCGCGTACGATTCACGGAGGTGTTTTGGCCCATTAAGCTCGGCTTGAAGTTCTTCAATGAACGTGTCGCGAGCATCAGGAGTTGGGTTGTCAGAGAGGGCGAACAACCGTGCCTCCAAGTCCAACTCGCCAGCGACCTCAATCCAGACATCGATACCCATGGTTTGATCTCCACAGCGGTGCAAATACAGACGGACATATGCCCGACTTGCCAGTACGGAACAGACCGGTGGCCACACGATGGCCAACGGACATCAGCTCGGAATAGAACTAGAACGCGACGTCAGCCATCGAGATGGCTCGATGAATCCAACGCGGCGATCTGGTAGGCCCGTCCAAATAGAGGACGGGTGCATCAAGCTGTTCGTGGCCCGCCAAGGTGCCGAAGGCGTCTTTGCGGTCCATGAGACGGGGCGTGAATGTAGCGGCTGTTTCCGACCTGTCAAATTTTGGGGGTCTGGGTAGTTTTCTCGACGGCAGGCCCGTCCGGGATTTTGTTGTCATAACCGGGTTCGGAGGCCGGAAAATTGGCGGACGCGACCGCCTTCGGGCCGCCCCCGGCATCTCCTACCGCTCCGGCTTCTGGTCCTCCGGCCACATCGCCTCGAATATGTTGCTGTTGATCGCATGGGCCTTCCATTCCCCTTTCTCCACGCGGCAATGCAGCTGGTACTCGCACAGCTCCCATTTTGGCAGTAGTCCGGACCGTTGGCGGTACTCGGTGTAGTCAACGTCCTCGTCCTTGGGGACCGTCCACTGCTTGATGTCCACGGCCGCCCAGAGCCCCTTCGAGTCGCGCCAGCTCGTGATCCACTTGCAGTCCACGAGCCGGATATAGACGTCCGTGTCGTCGAACATCTTCTTGCACTCTTTCATGAAGTTCTCGCGGTCCGGGCAGTTCGACGTCATCGTATCCATCACGGCATCGAGATCCTCAGCCGTGCAGGCTTGGAAGTTGCGCTCCATGGTCTCACGGATTGCTGCTGTCGCTGCCTCGACGTAATCGGCGTCTTCCGTGTCCATCATCGAAACGCGATTCCAGTTCATTCTCTGGGCTGGCTTGGGTTGGGGCTTGGGCTTCGCCGGTGCCTGAGCCATCGAAGGCATGCACAGACCGGCGAGGATGACTGCGGCCAATAGGGGGCTGAGTCGGTTCATGGTTGTCTCCGTGTGGTTGAGCGGTCGGGTAGTAGTTGCGGGGGCCATCAGCGTCGAACCCAGATGCGCGAATATCCACTGGCGGGCTGGAACACCATCTGCTGCATGGTGTCGGTGCTCGTGACGGCACTGGTGCAGATCTTCGAGCGGGCGTCAGCAAGCGTCGTGGGAGGAGTCTTGAGCCGTTTGGTCAGGCTCTTGGCCCGGTTGTGGGAGTCGCAATACCACTCCTGACCGTCCTCGTCCTCCCATCGCTCGGGGCCGTTGTGCTCCTCCAAGTCGCGATGCCCGGCAAAGTGGTTGGTCTGAACTAGCTTGTCGCCCTTCATGCCACGCCGCCGGAAGCTATCGCCGAGGCCCGTGATGACCGTGTGCTGCTTGGGCCTGGTGCCAACTACGTGCGCGAAGAAGGACGTCATGGTCTCGTAGTCCTGAAGGCCAGTCACGACATCGCGGTACGTCCCCATTTGGTCGCACACGTTCCGGAGCCGCTGCAGCACTGGCCACTGGAAATAGCTCGTGGTGGTGCCCTCGGTCGGTGCTTGGTTGATCGTCACGGCCCACTTCCCGGGAGAGAAAGCCGAGACCACGCCCACGCAGCCCAGCACGCTGACGCTCGTGTAGTAGTCGTTGCCGCGATGGAACCTGATGAGCCGCGAGTGTCTGCCGGTGCTGCGAGGCCAGACCCAGTCCATGTTTCGGACGAGCGTGGGCGCGCCGTCGACATTGCACGAATAGCTTGAGCAGCCGACCGCCCCGTAGATCTCAGCCATCTGGCAGCCGTCGTACATCAGATTTCCGAGGACGACGTGGCTCAACGGCTGGTCTGCGTGCTTGGCGATGGCCCTGACCTCGGCGACGTACTCCTCGCCAAAACAGCCGGCGATCATGTCCACAATCCGGCCGCCAAGTCTCGCCATGCCCTTGCCGGCAGCGACCACGAGCGGCCGGATATAGATGGGGTAGCGCTCGGCCTGTTCGATGCAGAGGTTCACGACATCATCGAGTAGCCGGCCGATGTTCTTGGCTTCCTGTCGGGCGATATGGTTCCAGCGGGTGTCGGGTGGGGCCTCCAGATCAACGTCGTAGGTAGGGAGGCCGGTTTCTTCGTAGGGGATGAGTTTCATGGGTTTGGTTGGGTTGGTGGGACATGGAAATCCCGCTCCTGCTCCTATTGGGATATGGCGGGAGCGGTCAGAAAAAAGCGCAC
>JAFMIU010000012.1 GCA_017853835.1 Pirellulales bacterium
AACACCACCTCCCAGTCGCTCGCCGGGATCGTGAGCAGGAGTTCGTCGGTGCCCTGGCGGCGCTCATCCGCCCACACGCTCATCGTGATCGCCGGCACGAACACGAGGAGAATGTAGGGCAGGTAGCGGTTGAGCTGATCGAGGTTGGCGAGGTTGGAGTTGAAAAACTCCGGCGGCCAGAAGGCGGCCAGCGACCCCAGCAGCACGAACACGCAGATGAAGACGTAGCCGGTGGGGTTGGAGAAATAGGCGACGAAATTCCGCTTGAAGACGGCGTCGAGTACGTGCCACTTCATGTCGTCGGTTCCTCGGTCGGGTCGGTGTGGGTGGGAATGCGGGAGGGGTGACGCGGGCGGCGAGTGAACCGCACGCGTTGGGATCGTCAGGCTGAGCGGGTCAGTTCGTAGAACCGCTCATCGAGGCTGCGGCCTTCACGCCGCAGGTCTGCCGGCGGCCCGTCGAATCGCAACCGCCCTTCGGCGATCAGGATCACGCGGTCGGCCAGCGCCTCCACCTCCTGGAGGATGTGGGTGGAGAGGAGGATCGTCTTGCGCTCGCCGAGCCGACGGATCGTCTCGCGAACTTCACGAATCTGGTTGGGGTCGAGGCCGCTCGTCGGCTCGTCGAGGATCAGCACGTCGGGCTCGTGGAGCAGCACCTGCGCCATGCCGACCCGCTGCCGGTATCCCTTCGACAGCTTGCCGATCGCCTTGCCGATCACGCTGCCGAGTTCGCACTGCTTCACCACCGCCTCGATCCGCGACCGCTTGCGGTCGCCGACGAGGCCCCGGGCATCGGCGAAAAACTCGAGCAGGCTGCGGGGCGTCATGTCGGGATAGAGCGGGCCGTTCTCGGGCAGATACCCGAGCCGCTCCGCGCCGGCGAGCCGGTCGGTCGACATGTCGTGGCCGGCGATCCTCGCCGTGCCCGAGGTGGGGGCGAGGTAGCCGGTGAGGATCTTCATCGTGGTGCTCTTGCCGGCACCGTTGGGCCCGAGGAAGGCCACGATCTCGCCGCGAGGCACGCGGAACGAGACGTTTTCAATGGCGATGAAGTCGCCGTAATACTTGCTGAGGCCGTCGGCCTCGATCATGGCGTCGGCCGATGAGACGGTTTCACGAGCGGTCATGGGCATCCGATACGAGGATTCCGAGGCGAGAGAGCCACATTCTTCCCGACACGCTCGCGGGCGGCAAGTTGGGGCCCTGGGGAACGGACCGACACCTGCCCGCTCGCGGCCGAAAACCGGCTACGGCAGGGGTGCAAGCCGCGGATCGGGATCGCCGCGGAGCCAGGTGATGTGGGTACGCCAGGCCTCCAAGGCCTCGGGATGATCGGCGCGGAAGTGCACCCCCCGCGTCTCGACCCGCCTGACGGCACTCCGGATCATCAGCCTCGCCACCTCGAGCATGTTTTGGAGCTGCCAGCCCTGGGGATCGGCAAACTGATGCGGCAGTACATAACGGCACCATCCCTCGACGGTGGCCAAGGCCTCGGCGAGCGAACTCCCCGTGCGCTCGACGCCGACGTGCCGCCACATGAGCGACCGGAGGGAGTTGCGGATGTCGGCCAGATCGAGGAGCGCGTCGGCCCCGGCGTCGGCAGGCATCCGAGGCTGGGCGATCGGCGGCACGAGAAACTCGTCGTCGCCGTGCAGGCACGACGTGAGCGCCTCGCCGCCGGCTGCCTCGCCCGCGCGGGCCCCATACACGAGCCCTTCCAAGAGGCTGTTGCTCGCGAGCCGGTTGGCTCCGTGCAGGCCGCTGGAGGTGACCTCGCCCGCAGCGAAAAGACCCGGCACGGTCGTGCGGCCGTCGGCATCGACCGTCACGCCGCCGATCATGTAGTGCGCTCCGGGCCGCACAGGAATGCGATCGCGGGCAAGATCCAGGCCGAAGGTGCCGCAGATCGCCGCCATGCCCGGAAACCGTTCCCGCACGGTCGCCGCATCGAGATGCGACAGGTCGAGGTAGACGCTGGCGTGGTGCGTGCGGTGCATCACCTCGGTGATCGCCCGTGACACGACGTCGCGCGGAGCCAGTTCGGCCCGCGGGTCGAACTCCGGCATGAACCGTTTGCCGTCCTTGTCGACGAGGTGCGCGCCGGCACCCCGCACGGCCTCGGTGATCAGGCTTCGCGAACCGCCGGCGATGTAGAGCACCGTGGGATGAAACTGCATGAACTCCATGTCGCGAACTTCCGCACCCGCCCGCCAG
The DNA here is from genome assembly GCA_017853835.1 of Pirellulales bacterium. GTDB lineage: Bacteria > Planctomycetota > Planctomycetia > Pirellulales > UBA1268 > QWPN01. The sequence continues at coordinate 2,217 of JAFMIU010000012.1, forward strand.
GCGAGCGCGATCCCGTCGCCGCTGGCGCCGGGCGGATTGGTCGATTCGCGATAGATCTGCCCGGCCCCGCCCGTCGCCAGGATGGTGCGACGCGCCCACACGAGCGTCTTGCCGTGCTGCGGGTTCCACACGAGCGCCCCCCGGCAGACGCCCTCGTGGGTGATGAGGTCGATCGTGAAGGTGTCGGGCCAGAGCGAGAGATTGTCGAGTTTCGTGGCCTGTTCGATTACCGCCCGCATCACCTCGCGGCCGGTGGCATCGCCGAGGGCGTGCACGATCCGATGGTGGCTGTGCCCACCTTCTCGGCCGAGGGCGAGGGCTCCGTCTTGTTCGTCAAATCGCGTGCCCCATGCAATGAGTTCTGCGATGCGATCGGGCGCCTCACGCACGACGGCGTCGACGACGGCGTCGTGACAGAGGCCACAGCCGGCGGCGAGCGTGTCGGCAACGTGATGGTCGAAACGATCTTCGGGATCGACCACCCCGGCAATGCCCCCCTGGGCCCACTGACTCGACGAACTCTGGAGGTCGTCCTTGGTGACGACCGTCACCGAGAGCCTCCGATCGATCGCGAGCGCCGCCCGCAGGCCCGCGAGCCCACCCCCGAGGATGAGCACGTCGGTGAAGCAGTGGGGCACCCGCTTGGGCCCAAACCCCACCAGATAACGCGGCCCTTCAAACACCTGGGTCATTCGGCGCTCGTACCCTGCATGAAGGCCTTGAACTGCTCGCGGTAGTCGCTTGGCGGACGGGTGCGACGGCTCTCGGCCTGCCCACCTCGCGTGTCGGGCTCGACCCGACGGCTGCTCTGCACACGATTCGCCCTGAGCCCGAGACTCTGGAGCGTTCGCTCAAACTCCCCCCGCTGCCGCGGATCAGCACTGCCGGCGAGCCGACGCATGGCCTCCCATCGCGCCAGAAACTGCCGTGCCTGCTCCGGAGTCCAGCCAAGTTCGTCGAGCACGCTCGTGTCGCCCGAATCGACGGCATGCCGGAGATGTTCGATCGCCAGATCGGCAGCGTTGCGGGCGTGGGCGAGATCCTGCTCGCCCCACTCCATCTCGCGATCCTCGCGCGGACGAGATGCGTCGCCCGCCCCCCCTGCGACGTCACCCCCGCCGTCGAAGCCGCCGGCGCCCACATCACTCCCCGGCGATGCCTGCCCCGCATCGCCGGTCTTGTTCGATGCGCCAGTGTCGCGACTCGCCCCACCGGCCTGATCCCCACCCGATGCCCCTCGCTGCGATCCGGCCGTGGACGACTCGCCTTTGCCCTCTCCGGCGCCGTCACGCCCCGCCTGCGCCGCATCACCCTGTGCCCCAGGTTCGCCACCGTCGGCTCCCTGGCCCCCCGCCTGATCGCCCTTCGGTTCGCCACTGCTCCCACGCCCCTCACCCGTGCCCTCGCCCTCACCCGTGCCCTCACCCTCACCCTTGCCCTCACCTGTTGAGCCCTCGCTCGCGCCGGCCGAGTCACGCGGCGAGGCTCCCGGCTTCTCACTTCCCGGCTGCCCGGCCGACGGGTCGGATGATTCTCCCGCTCCCTGTCCTCTCTGCGGCGACGCGGCTGCGCCCGTTGTTTCGTCTCCGTGGTCGGCGGTGTGTGCAGGGCGTTCAGCCGATGTGGCGCCTTCTCCCGCGCCGCGCTGACCGGCCTGGTCGCCACCGGTGCTGCCCCCCTTTTCCCCTCCCTGGCCCGCTCCTGACGGCGACGACTCACTGCCCCCGCCGCTCGAACTCCCACCCGCACCACCGCTCGACTGACCGCCGCCGCACGACGAACACCCCTCTTTCCCACAGGGTTTGCCATCGGGTCCGGCACACGCCGGCGGTTCGCCATCGGCGTGGTCGTGCTGTTCGTCGCGCGAGGCCTCGCCGTCTGACTTCCCCTTCTGATCGGGCGGTGAACCGCGACCCTGCCCCTTGTCCTTCGACGAACCCTTCGAACCCTGCCCTTCGGTGCGGTCGCGATGATCGAGAATCCGCTCCATCGCCTCGCCATCATCGGTGCCGTCGGCGGCCACCGTGTCACGTGGTCGCTGGCTGGGCCCGCCACCACCAGCACCTTTGCCAGCCTGCTGCTCACGCCCCGACTGGCCGTCGCGTTCACCTGGCTGCCCACCCCGCTCGCCTTGATCGCGTCCTGCCTGCGCGCCGCCCGGTGTGCCGGAGTCGCCGGGCCTCGACTCGCCGGAGGCACCGCCGTCTCGCGCACCAGCCTGCCGACCGTCGCCGGCATCGCCGGCGGCGTCTCCTGATGCGTTCTTCCCCTTGCTTCCCTCGCCTCCCTGCCCCGAACCAGCCTGTTCGGTCCCACCCTGCCCCTCCTGCTCGGAGCCGCCGGCCTCGGGCTGCCCCTGCTGGGGCTGACGTCCCTGCTGGTTGCCGGTCTTGCCGCGGGCGTCGTCCTGCGTCTTCGCCCCTTCGCCGGAGCCCTGATCCTCGCCCTGCTGGGGGGCGCCCTGCCGCGCACCATTTTTTGGATCGTCCTTCTGCTGCGACTTCGGCTGCGCCGACTGATCCTGGCCGCCATCGCGGCCCCCATCCGGGCTGCCCGACCGCGACTCGTCTGGCGCCTGGTCGGGACGCTGGCCCTGGTCCTGCGGGCGGTCGTCGCCAGTGCCGTCGTCCGACGGTCCGCCGCGCTCACCCTCCTCGCCATCGGGCGAACGCTCGGGCGGCGGCATGGGCCGCGGTGGCGCCGACGGATCGATCTTCAACGCCTGCCACGCCGTGGCCGCCACGTTGGGCGACGCGGCGCGGTTGTCTTTGGCGATCGCGCGGTATTCGAGCGTGGCCCCCGGCCCGGCGCCCATCGCCATGGGCACGAGCGTCGCGGCGCCCCGAAAGGTTTTGCGCCGACCCACGAGAAGTTCGGGGCCCGTCTGCTCGGAGCCGGGAGCGATCCGAGTCTCCAGCGTCACGCTCGACAATCCATGATCCGGATCGACCGCCCGCACCCGTATCGCCACCGGGGCGTCGGGGGGAACCCTCGTCACCTTGTCCGATGGCTCCTCGATCATCACCTCGGGCGCGAGATCGGGCAGCACCTCGATGCGGTATTCCATCTTGTCGTCGATGGACGGCTCCTGCTGCGCGGCTGATGCCGACTTCGGCTGAAACACGATCCGATACCGCGCATGCTCGGCCGCCGAACGATCGGCCAACAGCCGCAGCGTGAACTCCCCGCGGGCCCGGGCGAGATCCTGTTGCCCGATCGTCATGCGGAGGTCTTTCTTGCCATCGGCGTCGAGGTCGATCCATGCGGCCTCGAGCGGGTGGTTGCTTTCGACCACCACGGCGACGTGGGTGCCCTCGATCCCGCGCACGTCGCCCTGCCAGGGGATCGACTCTGGCGGCTGGCCCGTGTAGTCGGGATAGCGATAGTGCACCTCCCGCACCAGCACGGCGGGCTGATCGACCACAACGATGCGGATTCGATCGCTCCGGGCATCGCCTGCGGCGACGACGAGATCGACCGGCTGATCCAGGCCACGGTCCGCGCCCGGAACGATCGCGGCCATGCGGCGATCGCCCGCCGGCATAAGAGGAAGCCTCCAGCTCGACGTCGACGCGTCGCCTTCGCCGTCGCTGCGCGGCGTGACGATCAGTTCCGGCTTCTCGCCGGATCGCAGGCCTTCGATGCTGGTGGTCACCACCAGCTGCCGGCCTCGCACCAGCGATGCCGTGCCATGCACCAGCGGCAGGGGATGGCCTGCGTCGGCGGCGTCAGAACGATTGTCCGCCGCTCGCCAGGTCAACACGGGCGGCTCAATCCGCACCCGCGACGGGGCCGTCACGCTCATCCACGGCACCATGAGCCGCGCTGCCGACACGAGAAGACTCTTGGGGGCGAACAGTTCATAGAGGCATCCGGCAACGATCAGCGCAGCCAGCGCGTAGACCAGGCGGAGGGAGACGGTGCGATCGACGACTCCCGCACCCGGCACCGCCGACAGTTGACGAGCCGCCCGCCGCCGGAGCGATTTGACGATCAGGGGCGCGGCCTCGTCGGCGTGGGCCTGCACGAGCACGGCATTGACGACGTCGTTGTGGAGTTCCGGGTGTTCCTGCTCGAGCATCCTCGCGGCGTAGACGAGGTTCACTCGATACCGCAGCAACGGCACGACCCATCGGATCACGGCGACGACAAGGGCTGCGAGCCCTGCCCCGAGCCACATCCACCGCACCGACACGGGAAGCCCGCCCGGCACGACCCAGTGCTCGACGAGCACGCCTGCCGCCAGCCAGAGCATCGCGGCGACGGACGCCGAAAGGAAAAATGTCGAGAGCGCCGCTCCCTTGACCTCGGCGCCTGCCGCCGCGAGCCGCTTGGCCAGGTAGCGATGCGATTTCGACGGCGCGTCGCCGTCGAGTTGCCAGGTGGCAACAGCCAGCGGATCGCCTTCGGTGGAAACCGTCGCCATGGGGGCTCCTCGCAGCACGCGGCACCCCGGCTGCGCCGCCGGCCGCGATCGGCCGATCGGCCTGCCCAGATTATATCGGCCCCGCCTCCGATCCCCGCCGGAAAAAACCGTTCCGCTTGGCACGAACGTGCAGCCTGCATGACGATGGGCCGATGCCGGCGATGTCCGCCCCCGTCGGCACCGACACGTGGGATGGCCTGGATGGATATGCTGCCCGACGCGGAAACCTTCAAGCGGCTCGTCGATGGATCGTCGCGCGGCCTCGGCCCGTCGTCGGCGCGGCTTGCCCTTGCCGTGGCCAGCCTTCCCTACGCCGCCGCCGTGACGATCCGAAACGGCGCCTACGACCTCGGCCTTGCCTCCATCCACGCCGTCGATGCGCCAGTCATCGCCGTGGGCAACCTGACGCTCGGAGGCACCGGCAAGACTCCGCTGGTCGCCTGGGTAGCCCGTCTCCTCGCCGCCGGAGGGCGTCATCCCGCCGTGGTCAGCCGCGGCTACAAGGCCACTCCTGGCGAGATGAGTGACGAGGCCCTCGAACTCTGCTGCCTCGTGCCCGGGCTCCAGCATGTCGCCAACCGTGATCGCGTGGCGGGTAGCGTGGCGGCCATCGCCCATGGTGCCGACGCCATCGTGCTCGACGACGGCTTTCAGCATCGCCGACTCCGTCGCGATCTCGACATCGTCGCCGTCGATGCCACCGACCCCTACGGCTCCGGCCATCTCTTTCCCCGCGGGCTTCTCCGCGAGCCGCTTGGCGGCATCGCCCGCGCCGATGCCGTCGTCCTCACGAGGGCCTCCGCCATCCCGGCCGACCGCCGCGACGCGATCCGCCGCACGCTTCTCGCCGCCCGCGGCCAACGACCGTTTGCGGCATGGATGGAGGCCGAACACCGCCCAACCAGCCTTCGCCGTGCGTCAGGCTCCGTGAGGCCGCTCGACGACCTCGCAGGCCGACGGGTGGTGGCCTTCGCGGGCATCGGCAATCCAGCAGCCTTCCGCACGACGCTCACCTCCCTCGGCGCCACGATCGCCGCATTCGTGTCGTACCCCGACCACCACGCGTATTCACCGGCCGACCGGGAACACCTGGAGCACCTCGCCCAGCGCGAATCAGCCGACGTGGCCGTGACCACGCTCAAGGATCTCGTGAAGCTCGACAGCGACTCTCTCGGTGCCGTTCCGCTTGCCGCCGTCGAGATCGCCATGGCTCCGCTGTGCGGAGGTGATGAGCTCGCGGCACTCGTGGCGGCCACGGTCAGCCGCCACGATCGGAGCCGCCAGGCATGAGCGACGGCATCGACGTCTCCGTGCTCGTCACGACCTACCGAAGGCCACGCCATCTGGAGCTCGTGCTCGCGTCCCTCGCCCGACAGGAGTGCGACGGCATCCCGTTCGAGGTGGTGGTGTCGGATGACGGCTCCGACGACGACACCGCCGACGTAGTGGCCCGCTTCGCGTCCACGGCGGCGTTTCCCGTGCGATTCACGACCCGGCCCCACGATGGCTTCCGGCTCGCCAGGGTGCGCAACGACGCGGCCAGGCGTGCCAGCGGGCGCTACCTGATGTTTCTCGACGGTGACTGTGTCGTGCCGCCGCACCACATCGCCGCGCATGTCGCACGCCGCCGGCTCGGTACCGCCCTGCTCGGCTACTGCGCCAGGCTTTCCGAGGAGGTGAGTGTTCGCCTGACGCCAAGCTCGATCGCCACGACCACTCTTGGGTCGCTCGTGTCATGCTCCGAACGCCGCAGCCTCGCCCGTCGACGGCGCAAGGCTCGGTGGCACACGATCCTCCGTCACCCCACCAAGCCCCGGCTCGCCGGTGGCGATTTCGGTGTGTGGCACGAAGACTTCCTGCGGGTCAACGGCTTCGACGAACGGTTCGTGGGCTGGGGCCAGGAGGATGACGACCTTGGCCTGCGGCTTCGTACGGTCGGCATCCGCCTGGAGACGATCCTCGATCGCACCTGCTCGATGCACGTCTGGCACGCGACCGACCCGACCGCCACGCCCCGCTGGCGGGATGGCACGAATGTTTCCTATTTCAAGCGGCGCGGCCGGCTCACTCACTGCCGCCATGGGCTTGTCGATCGGCCCGTGGAGGACATCGTGTGGGGGCTCCCGACGGATCTCACCGCCACGCCGCTTGGTCGGACCGTGGCCCAACGCTTGGCCGCGGCGCGAATCGCGAAGCCGGGGCAGACCTGCGAGATCGACGTCGTGACGCGGCCCGGCTCATCCACGTTCACCCGGCCGGCGGAATGTCGGCTGGTGCTCATCGAAGCCGGAGCACCGATCGACGACACCCTCGCACGGGCTGCCGATCAGGTGGTCGCCGTCACGTCCGCCAGCGACCTCGACGCCGCGCTGGCGTCGGTGGGCTGAACCCGCCGATGCGACGGGCCGCCTCCGGGTCGTGCGATCCGGATTACTTCCGCTTCTCGTTGTGAACGGTGTGCTTACGAAGCCGGGGCGAATACTTCTTCACCTTGAGCTTCTCGCCGCCGGTCTTGCGCCGCAGCGTGTAGTTCATGTCGCCGGTCTCCTCGCACACGAGGTGGACCACTTCAAGCTTCCTCTTGCCCTTCGCCATTGTCGTGTCGTCTGCGGAACCCCGCAGCCTTTCCTCTCAGCCAGATGCGTTGCCATGCCGACCAGGGACGGTCGGCCCCATAGCCGCCGGGGCTGGCAGCCAGGGAAGACCTCCACAGTAACCGGCACGAGATCAGAAGGCCAGCCGTCTCTTTCGCACACGGCTTTCCCTCCCATCAACCCCTCACAAATGGGAGATCAGAGGCCTTCGGACGCGGTGGCGCCGGGCCGTCCGACCGGAGAGCACCGACGGTTGCCGGGTATACTTTCGAGAGGGTCGGAACGCGGGAGATTCCGGCCTCCATCCACCGCTCTGCTGCCCCACGGGCTTCGGCCTTCGGTGACGGAACCGCCGACGATGTCTAGCCAGATTGATCCGGAACCCGTTGCCCCGCCCCCAGTGCCGCCCCCGACGGCACGCAAGGCCACCGTGCAGCCCCCCGTGGCGCCCCCGCGCCGTTCCACGCCGGCTGCCGACGAGGATGCCTCCTCCTCGAACGCTCCGGCCGACTCAACCGTCGCCACGTCGGCAATTCGTCAGGCTCCGGCCTGGGCGGTCAGCATGCTCGTGCACGTGGTGGTGCTTTTGGCGATGGCCCTGATCGTGAGCACCCCGCCCAAGCGACCGGTGTCTCGGGTGATCACATCGGATCAAAAGAACGAGGACGATCTCAGCGAGGTCGATGCCTCGTTGCCCCAAGACCCCTCCGATGTGGCGAATCCCTCCATGGACGCCATGCTCGACGCCGCGATCGAGGTGAGTGAAACTCCCGTCGACGTGGCGACGCTGGCCGACGATCTCGACGCCGCACCGTTGGCCGTGGAACTCACCGATTTCGGAACCGACACCGCCCCTGCCTCCGACATGATGGCCACCATGGGCGCCGTGGGGGGCACTGGCGGCGGACTGGGAGGTCGCTCTCAGGCAGCCAAACTCGCCGCGGCCGGTGGTGGCGGCGCCGACACGGAACAGGCCGTCGATCGCGCGCTCAAGTGGCTGGTCGCCCACCAGCTGCCCGACGGGGGCTGGTCATTCGATCTCACCCAAGCGCCGAGCTGCATGGGCCGCTGTTCGCATTCCGGCGTGAGTCGCGCCACCGATCGCTCGGGCGCCACGTCGATGGCCCTGCTTCCCTTCCTCGCCCGCGGCTACACGCACAAGGACGGCCCCTACAAGCAGACGGTCGAGAAGGGCATCGCGTTCCTCGCGCAGATGGCGGTCAACGGCAAGGGGCGGGCCTACGAAGGCCGTGGCGACATGTATTCCCAGGGGCTCGCCGGCATCACCCTCTCCGAGTGCTATGCGATGTCGCAGGACTCGCGGCTCGCGGCCCCCACCCAGCTGGTCCTCAACTACATCATGGAGGCTCAGGATCCGATCGGAGGGGGATGGCGTTACCGCCCGCGCCAACCGGGCGACACGTCGGTGGTCGGCTGGCAGATCATGGCGCTGAAGAGCGGCAACATGGCCCGCCTCCACGTCAATCCGCTCACGGTCAAAAAAGCGGTGGAGTTCCTCGATTCCGTCGAGTCGAAGGAAGGCGCCGCCTACGGCTATCTCGACAACTCGACGTCGCGGCCAAGCCTCAACGCCGTCGGTCTCCTCTGCCGCATGTACCTCGGTTGGAAGAAGGAGAATCCGGCGCTCCTCGCCGGGATCGACGCCATCGCCAAACGTGGCCCCACGAAGGACCTCTACTACGACTACTACGCCACTCAGGTGCTTCACCACGTGGAGGGAGAAGAATGGATCTCGTGGAACAAGAAGATGAAGGAACTCCTCCTGCCTTCCCAATCCACGAAGGACCACGAAACGGGCAGCTGGTTCGAGGGCTTTGAAAACGGCCATGCCACCGAGGCGGCAGGCCGGCTCTATTGCACGTCGATGGCCACGATGATCCTCGAGGTCTATTACCGACATCTCCCGATCTACAAGACGGAAGAGGTCGAAAAAGAGGTCGAGTTCGTGGAATAGGGCACCTCGAGCGGGCGATCCAATGGAACTGGCGGCCCAACGCCGCCGGTGCCGATGATCCCTGGGCCGGGATCGCCGTGCGCGCCGAAAGGCCCCGCCAGCCTTCCCAGCCTCCGTAGTCGCCATGGGCTGCGAAACCCTTCAAGATGGCAGGGAGCATGGGTGGCCGCGACGAGCCGTCGAGTCCGATCGAGCGCCTGGTGCACAACCTGGCGGTGCGGTCCGGCTATGCCAGCCTCGTCGCGCACATCGCCATCCTGATCGGCATGGCCCTGCTGATGCTTCCGGCTTCAGCGCCACCCCGGCTGCGACCGCTCGAACTGGGCTGGTCGAGTCCGGATCAAGGCCACGAGGCCGGCACCAGTGGCGACGCGGGGGCCGCCGATGCCACCCCCGAACTGGTCCTCGTGGAGTCGACTGACACGGCCGAGCCTGCAGCCGCCCCACACTCCGCGCAACCGCCATCCACGACAACGGCCGATGACCACACCCCCGCGTTGGAAATCGCTAGTGAATCTGCCCACGACGAGGGGCATCGCGCCACCGGCATCGCAGCCCGCGCGGCATCCCTGAGCCATGTCCCCTCGCCCGCACCGACGATCGATCTCGAAAAAGCCTTCGGCCCGCGTCGGGGACGAAACCGCGGCACATGGGCAGCGGGGCGTGGCGGATCCGCCGCGAGCGAAGAGGCAGTGGAACGCGGGCTCGCGTGGCTGGCGCGGCATCAGACTGCCGACGGCTCATGGCGATGCGACCTGGCGGACTGCCGCTGTGATGGCCGCTGCCGTGATCCCGGCACGGTGTCGAGCACGACGGCAGCCACGGGCATCGCCCTCCTCCCCTTCCTCGGCGCCGGCTCGACCCACGTGGACGGGCCGTATCGCGAAACCGTCAACCGCGGCATCTATTACCTGCTGAGCCGGATGCAGCCGACCGAACGCGGAGGCGACCTTTGCGAAGGCACCATGTATGGCCATGGCACGGCCACGCTCGCCCTCGCCGAGGCGCTCGGCATGACCCGTGACGAGGCGCTCATCCGCCCCGTGCGTGACGCGGTGCGGTTCATCGAACTGGCGCAAGACCTGCACGGCGGGGGCTGGCGCTACCTGCCACGCCAGCCCGGCGACATGACGGTCACCGCCTGGCAGCTCGCCTCGCTCAAAAGCGCCGCACTGGCCGGCGTGGCGGTGCCATCGCCGACGCTCGACGGAGTCTCCCGTTTCCTCGACCGCGTGCAGGTTCGGCACGGCGAGGCCTACGGCTACCAGTCGCCGCACGAGCGTCCGTGCACGTCGGCCATCGGTCTCCTCTGCCGTCTCTACATGGGCTGGCCGGATGAGGCGACGGTCGACCGAGGACTCACGTCGTTGGCCCGAAAGGGTCCCGATCCCGACGCGATCTATCTCAACTTCTACCTGTCGCAGGCACTCCTCCAGCGGGACCATCCGCTGTGGCAGCGTTGGAACAAACGCAACCGTGACCAGCTCGTCGCCCACCAGTCGCGGACCGGCCACGAGGATGGGAGCTGGTTCGCGGCCGACGAACACACCGCGCCGGGCGGCCGACTCGCCCACACCGCCCTCGCCGTGCTCACGCTCGAGGTCTATTACCGGCTCCTGCCCATTTACGGTCCCGATGCCGTCGCAGGCGACTGGTAGGCGGTCGGTGGCGGGCGCCTATACTCGTGGGAGAAGGATCCCACCGGCATGAGACCCGTCACGTATTCCTGGCTTATCGTCGTGGTCGGCATCGCCTGCGCGGCGATCGGATGGCTGGGCGTTGCCGGATGGATCGCCGTGGTGGTCGCCGTGGCAAGCGTTGGCATGCATGTCGCCGGCAATGCGCTCGGCACATCGCTCCGCGAATCGACCGATCGGGATCTGGTGCGAGTGAGATCCGCTCGGCAGCCGTCCGTGACGCTTCCGCAGGCTCGCCCAACCCGTCTTGAACGTCATCAAAGCCTCGGCCGGCTCGTGCCGGTCTCGGCAGGCATCGGCGCCACATGCGGCGGCATCGCCGGTGCCGTGGCCCTGGGAACCCTGGCCTCGAGCAGCCTCGCCGGTGCCCTCCTGGGGGGCGTTTCGTCCGCCGTGATCGGCGGCTTGCTGGGCTTTCTCGTGGCCAGTTGTATCGAGGTGATCCGCGTCAGCATCCGCGAAGCCGTGGCGGCGGAGCAGTCGCACGCCGTGCCGCAACGCTCGCCCTGAACGCGGTGGAACGCCTTGGCAGGCCGTGGTACAACCTGTCTCCCACCGCTGCGCATCCCGCGGCACAACCAGCCCAGGAGGCCCCCATGGCCAAGCCCCATCGCACCCTCAAGAAGGCCAATCACGGCTCCCGTCCCGCCAACAGCAAGGCTCGCAAGGCCAAGCGTCGCCACATCCGCACCTGACCCCTCAACGGCTCCGACTCCGAACCGGCTGAAGGACACCTTCCGTGGCTCCGCGCGACTACATCATCCACCCGAGCGAATACGACCTGGACCGGGTCGTGGCCGACATCGACGAGATCCGTCGATGGAATCGGCAGCGTTTTGAGATGGAACAGCTGACGGCGATCGTGCACGAGGATCTCTCCCGAGGCCTGTGCGTCGGCTACAAGGACGTCGGCCTCGACGAGTTCTGGGTGCGCGGCCACTTTCCCGGTGTGCCGCTGATGCCAGGGGTGATGATGTGTGAAGCGGCGGCCCAGCTCTCCAGCTACTACACCCATCGCTACAACCTCCTCGACGCCGAAGTGATCGGCTTCGGAGGGCTCGAGGACGTGCGGTTCCGCGAGCCGGTTCGGCCGGGTGAACGGCTCGTGATCGCCGTGGAGCGGGTTCGCGTGCGGCCCAAGGCGATGATCGTCTGCCGCTTCCAGGTCCTCGTGCGGGACAACATCGTGTGCGACGGCGTGATCAAGGGGGTGCCGCTCCCGATCGACGCTCTCGCCGCGGCCAACGGCTCGGCGACCTGACGAACAGGCTCGTCCCGCCATGCCACGTCGCCCACCACGCAAGCCCGATCCCTCGCTCGATCTTTCGCGGCATCTTCTGCCCCTCGCCGACCTGCCGGTGCCGTGCGATCCGGCATCGCTCTTTCCATCATCGGCCCCGGTCGAACTCGAGGTGGGGAGCGGCAAGGGACTCTTCCTCGCCACGGCGTCGGCTCGGCATCCCGATCGCAACTTCCTCGGCTGCGAACTCGCCGTCGGCTATGCCCGTCTGTGCGGCGCCAAGCTGGCCGCGAAATCCGCCGCCAACGCCCGCATCATCCAGGGTGACGGCACGCTCCTCGTGCGGAGCATCCTGCCTGACGGCTGCCTCGCGGGCATGCACGTCTATTTCCCAGACCCCTGGTGGAAGGCTCGCCACCGGAAGCGTCGTGTGCTGACGGAGGAGTTTCTCCGGCACGCCGGCCGGCTCCTGCCGACAGCGGCCACCCTCCATGTGTGGACCGACGTCGAGGAGTATTACGAGGAGTCGATGGCCTTTGCACACGCCACGGGCCTTTTCGAGGCCCCACGGGCCGAAGAAGCCACGGTGCCGGAGCACGACCTCGACTACCGCACGCACTTCGAACGGCGCACTCGCCTGGCGGGAGAACCGGTGTGGCGGGCGGCCCTCGACCGCAATGACCGCCCCGCCGGCTGCGAACGAATCGTCTTACCGGGCTGATTCGTAGGTTCTGCCGGCCTGGCCGCGGGCGGTCTGGGCGACGGCGATCTCGTAGAGCCGCTCACCGGCTGGCGTGGGATACCTGCCGGTCAGACAGGCCTGACAGAGATCGGCCTCGTCGAAGCCGATCGAACGGGCCACGGCCTCCACGGGAAGATACCGCAGTGAGTCGGCCCCGAGACGGGCGGCCATGGCCGCCTGAGCGGCCTCCGTGAGCACGCCATCGGGCATGAACTCGGGGGCGAACAGTTCGTCGATTGTCGACATGTCGATGCCGTAGAAGCATGGGGCGACAATCGGTGGACAGGCCACCCTCACGTGGATCTCACGGGCACCGCCGAGCGATCGCATGCGACCGAGCAGCACCCTCATCGTGGTGCTGCGGACGATCGAATCCTCCACGAGGATCACGCGACGGCCTTCGAGCACCTCGCGGAGCGGCGTGTACTTGCTTTCGGCCTTCTGACGGCGACTCGAGGCTCCGTCGATGAACGTCCTGCCGGTGTAGCGGTTCCGAATCAGGCCCTCGACGCAGGGGATCGCCAGCCGATAGGCCATCGCATCGGCAGCCGCCTTGCTCGTGTCGGGCACGGGCACCACGACGGTATCGTCGTCGATGGGCACCGTCTCGAGTGCAGCGAGCGCCTCCCCGAGCCTTTTTCGCGACAGGTAGACACTTCGATCGTCCATCGTGCTGGCGACATTCGCGAAATAGACCCATTCGAAGAAGCAGTGGGCTTTCTGGGGCGACTCGGCGAACCGTTCGATGCGCACCCCGGACGGATCCACGATGAGCGCCGTCCCAGGCTCGAGGGTACGGATCGATTCGGCTGAAAACCCGAGGTTCAACAGGGCCACGCTCTCGCTGGCGGCGGCGACGAGGGGACCGGCCTGGGCATATTCCATCGGACGGATGCCGCGCGGATCACGGGCCACGATCAGGCGTCCACGGGCATCGAGCACCGCGATGTTCCAGGCGCCGTCGAACCGGGCCGAAATCGCCGACAGAAGCCCCACCGGATCGGGATCGGCCGCGCCGGCGAGTTCCTGCCCGATGGCGTGCATGATCACTTCGGTGTCGTTGTCGCGGGCCAGATGGCTGTCGGCCGTGGCGAGGATCTCCTCGCGCAGTTCGGGGTAGTTGGCGAGCTGGCCGTTGAAGCCGAAGGCAAACCACTTCCGCTTCTGGATGTGGGGCCGCTCCAGCGGCTGGGCATAGCCACGGTCTTCCGCGCCGCAGGTGGCATAGCGAACGTGACCGATCGCCGCAGGGCCGGTGTGATGCTCCATCAGGCTTTCGTACTTGCCTCGATGATTCATCCGAAACACCTCGCTGACGCTCCCCACGTCCTTGTAGGTGGCCAGCAACTGGCTGCGATGGGGATTCCAGGCCGTCATGCCGGCAGAGAGCTGGCCACGGTTCTGGATGTCGAGGAGCATCCGCGGCATGAGCCGGGACACCCCCTCGGGCCCCTGCTCCGGGCAGAGGGGGCTCACCTCGCCGCCAGGGAGGTGGTAGATCGCGGCCAGGCCGCACTCGTGATGCAAATCGCTCATCGGCAGGGGGTCTCGATGGTCCCGACGCGAAGCTGTGGGGGCCCTCGCCGATGGGCCAAAACCCATCATAGCCGTCCATGGCAAAAAGCCATGCCGCGACGGTAGCATACGGGGTTTTCCCGCTGCCATGACTGACTCGCTCCGAACTCAGATCGCCTCCGTTGCCGACCCGATCGTCGTCAAGGTGGGCACGCGCGTGCTCACGGGCTCCGACGGTCTGCTCGATCCGCACCGCATCGAGTCGCTCGGTCACCAGATCGACGGGATCGCCGCACGCGGCCGGCGGGTGGTGCTCGTGAGCTCGGGGGCCGTCGGTGCCGGCATGGGCCGGCTGGGGCTGACGAAGCGACCGACGGAGCTCGCCCATCTGCAGGCGGTGGCGGCCATCGGCCAGAGCTGCCTGATCGAAGCCTATGAACGGGCCCTTCGCAGCCGGGGCCGTCACGCCGCACAGGTGCTGCTCGTGGCCGACGACCTTCAGGATAGGGCGCGATACCTCAACATCCGCAACACGCTCCTGGCCCTGCTCGACTTGGGGGCCGTGCCGATCATCAATGAAAACGACACCGTGAGCGTCGAAGAACTCCGCACCTCCTTCGGCGACAACGACCGCCTCGCGGCGCTCGTCGCCACCCTACTCGGGGCCCCGCTGCTCGTCCTGCTCTCCGATGTCGAGGGGTTGTTTGACAGGCACCCCTCCGAACAGGGAGCCTCGATCGTCTCCCACGTCGCCCGAATCGATGCGTCCGTCGCCGGACTGGCGAAGGATTCGCTTGGCGGTCTCTCCAAAGGCGGCATGGCCAGCAAGATCGCCGCGGCCCGCATCATGACCGAGGCTGGGGGGAGTTGCGTGGTGGCGTCGGGACGGGACGACGACGTGCTCGAGCGGATCTGCCGTGGCGACGATGTGGGCACGCTCTTCACCGGCCGCTCCGAAACCATGCCCGCCTGGAAACGCTGGCTCGGCTGGTCGGCCGACGCGCGAGGCACGGTGGTGGTCGACGGGGGTGCCCGAGACGCCCTGATCGCCGGGGGACGCAGCCTGCTCGCCGCGGGCGTGCGCAATCTCTCTGGCGAGTTTGTGGCCGGCGACGTGGTGAGCCTGGCCACGGTCGACGGCGGCATCTTTGCCCGCGGGCTCGTCAACTATCCGTCGGGTGATCTTCAAAAAATCGTCGGACTCCGCACGGAACGCATCGCCGAGGTGCTTGGCTACTGCCCATATGAGGAGGTCGTGCATCGCGACAACCTTGCCGTCATCGACCGGAGCGAGGCTCCCAACCGACCATGCTCCCAGAACTCCTGATCGTTCTCGCCCTGATCCTCGCCAACGGATTCTTCTCCGGGGCGGAGATGGCGATCGTCGCCAGCCGCCGTGGGCGGCTGCGGGCGCTTGCCGACAAGGGGGATGCCCGCGCCAAGGCCGCCCTCGATCTCGCCGCGAGCCCCGACCGATTCCTGCCGACGGTACAGATCGGCATCACCGTGGTCGGCACCCTCGCCGCCGCCTACGGCGGCGATCGGCTCGTCGACCAGTTTGCGACGTGGCTCGAATCCCATGCGCCCCCCGCCATCGCCGCCGCGGCGAGGCCGATCGCGCTGACCTGCTTCGTGCTCCTCCTCTCGTTCGTCACGCTGCTGCTGGGCGAACTGGTTCCCAAGCGGCTCGCGCTGCGACGGGCCGAGGCCTTCGCCAGGTTTGCGGCGCCGACGATGCAGCGGCTGGCCTGGATCGCGCGGCCGCTCGTGTGGGGCATGAGTGCTGCGACGTCGAGCGTGCTCCTCCTGCTTGGGGCCGGGAGACACGCCGAGCCGAGCGTGTCGGTGGACGACATCGAGCATCTTCTCGAAACCGGCCGGGCGGAAGGCGTGCTGGAGGCGGTGGAGCAGGCGGTTGCCGCCGAGGCCCTGCGACTCGGCGAGCGCACCGTTCGCGACATCATGCGTCCGCGCATCGACGTCGACGCCCTCGACATCGAAACCCCGCAGCAGGAGATCCTCGGCGCGATCGCGATGGCAGGGTATTCCCGACTGCCCGTCTACGAGGGGTCGCTCGACCACATCATCGGCTACGTCTCGATCAAGGATGTCCTCCGTCAGACCTGGATGGGCTGGCCGATCGAACTTCGCAAAATGCTCCACCGTGCCGTCTTCGTGCCCGAAACCATGCCCCTCGACCGGCTGCTCGAACTCTTCCAACGCGAGCGCAACCAGCTTGCCATCGTGCTCGATGAATACGGCGGCACGGAAGGTCTCGTCACGCTCGAAGACCTGCTCGAGGAACTCGTCGGCGAGATCCACGACGAGCATCGAAGCGGCAAGGCGAGGCCCTTCGTCGAGCGGGAGGATGGATCGTGGCTGGTGGAGGGCACGACCAGCATCGACGACCTCGTCGATCATCTCGACCTCAAGGCGGAGAACCTCCCGAGGGACTACTCGACCATCTCGGGCCTGGTGCTGGCCGAACTGGAGCGGATCCCGGCGGCCGGCGACGTGATCACCTGGCGCGGTCTTCGGATCGAGGTCGTCGACATGGACGGCCGTCGGATCGACAAACTGCTCGTCAGCCGGTGACGACCCCGACGTCCGCCGCCGTCACGGCTGGGGTGACGCCAGATCGAGCACATCCTGGAGCACGAACGATGCCGGGAATGGCTCGTCGAGTTGCTCGAGCAGCCGCCGATAGCGCCCGACGACCTCCGCGATGTCGTCGGCGGTGAGCGGATCTTCCCGCAGCACCTTCGACGCGTCGAGCACCTCGCGCCAGGCCGCAAACGACTCTTCGTAGGCCCGCTTGGCCGATTGCAGGCGGGCGGCCATGAACTCGGTGTCGCCCCGCCACGTCGCCTCTCGTGCCTTCAGGGCCGGCTCGGTCACCTCCGCCTCGCACGACGCCTTCCAGAAGTCGAAGTTCACGATGTCGCGGTAGCGATCGATCATCGTGGCCCGTTCCTGGGCCTCGACAAACTCCCGTGCCAACGCCTCGGCCTGGGCCCGCTCCGCCGGCGGGGCCTGGCGGGCCACCATCTTCCAGGTCACGTTCAGCAGCCCCTCCGCCTCCGACGCCACACGGTGCACCTCCTCGGATCGCTCCATCGAGGGCGTGGCGATCGCAGCCCGCTGCTCCTCCGTGAGCGCCGCGCGGCGTTCCTCGCGCATCGCCTCGAACCGGCCCGGAAGGAGTTTCTCGAGGTCGTCGGCGATCCTGGCGGCACGCTGTTCCTCCACCTCACGGAGTCGCAGCTGAATCGGCACGCCCCAGCTCGTCTCGATGTCGCGCTCGGCAAATCGGGCGAGTTCCTCGTTGGCGAGTTTCCAGCCGTCCTTGGCGGTGGGGCCAAACTCACCGTCATCCTCCACCGCCTTGGCATAGTTGATCGCCGACATCATCGGCTCGCTGTGGAAGATCAGCGGCGTGGTCTTGAGGGGCACATTGGCATCGACGAGCGCCTGACCGGCGCGGAACTTCTCGCGAGACACGAGCCAGTTGTCTCGCTCCGGAAGCGTGCGGTCCGGGTTGTCACGGTCGTGGAAGTCGTCATCGGCCTTGAAGAGCCGGCGATACTGCACCTTCTCGTCGGCCTTGCCGATCTTCTGGCCGATGAACCAGCCCATGCGACCGAGGAGCCGCGGCTCGCGGGTGTTGAAGGAAATGCCCTGCCGAAGGAACTCGATCCCCTTGATCACCCAGGCATACCGGTCGTGGTAGTCGTCGAACTCCACGGAGATGTTGTAGGAGAGGTTGTGCGCCTGGAAATCCCACACCGAGTAGAAGTTTGGCTGGAGCTTCGTCATCTGCTCGAGCGTCGCCGAGAGATTGGCCCAGTCCTCAACCTTCTTGTAGTGGTTGGCTCGATCCCAGAGGAGCGTCACCGCGATGTTCTTCAGACCCAGCGTGGCGAACCGCATCGTTTCGCTCGTGGGGTCGATCTCACCGAGGTTGGCCTGCGAGAGGCCGTTGGCGACGCGCAGTCGGGCGAGGAGGCCGCCCGGCCCGGTCGAGTCGGCAGGCTGGCTCAGCATTGAAAGCGGCACGAGCAGCACCGCGATGGCCACGAGGGCCACGAGCGTGCCCGGCCGAAGCCCGAGCCATGCACGGTCGCCGCCGGGGCGAGAGGAAGAACGACGGTCGCTCATGACGCCACCTCACGGGCCTTCAGGCAGAAGACGCCGGCCACGAAGAATGCCAGCACATAGCCAAACGTTTCGGCGGCGTGGGCGGCCAGCAAATCGCCCGGAATGTCGAAGCCACCGGCGACGAAATCGCTCGTGCCTAGCGACGAGAGCGACGGGAACACGACCGCTGCCAACTGAACCGGCGCCAATAGGATCGTGTCGATGACCTTCATGGCCTGGACGGCCGGCGTTGGGTCGAGTTCCAGCGTGATGCTCGTCTGGGTCACGATGCGGTAGAGCGATTCGATCGGCCCGCCGCCAGGCATGAGCGTGGCATCGCCGGAGACCTGGCTCGTAAACAGCCGGCCGATGAACTCCCGAAACTGCCCGACGATCAGCGTCGACAGCGTTCCGATCAGCGCCACCGGCCCTGACAGGAATGTGCTGAACATCACCCCAAGAGCCGTGCAGATCAGCATCGAAAACCAGATGCCGAGGCAACTCTTGACGTAGTTCAGCACGAAGCTTCCCTCGCCGGCCCGGAGGAAGAAGTCGGCCTGCGCCACGCCGTAATACTGGGCGGGCTCCAGGCACTGCAGCCACACCTCGACCCGCCCGTCGGAGACCAGATCATTGAAGAGATCGACCTCCTGAAGCGTGCCGTCGGACATCACGGTGCCGATCTTTCGCGGAATGAGCAGCGATTCGATCGTGAACTCCTTGGCCACGATCGGCAGCGGCTCGCTGCGGACCTTCGTGGCGGGATTCTGCAGCTGGATCGTTCCGTGGATCCCCTCCTCGATCTGGCCCTTGTGGGTGCGAAAAACACGCACGGTCATTTCGAGCGGCAGGCCCTGGGCAAACTCGTCGGGCGTCACTCCCTCGAAGGTCCAGATCGCCGCTGCGGCCGTGCCTCCCTCGATGAACTGCCGATAGCTCCACTCCGCGCCGACGCTGATGCCCTTCGCTGACGGCCGCCCCTCGCGATCGAGAAACCGCAGCGAGCCCCGCAGCGGACGTCGGGCCTCGAGCATGCCGATGGGCTCATCAACCCGATAGGTCCGCTCACCGGAAGCCGTCGTGCCGGTGACGACGACACGGTGGCGGTGACCATGGGTCGTGTCGGTCTGACCATTGCCATCCCCGTCGAGTGGCACACGGTGACGGTGGCCGCGGTCGTAGCTCGTATGCCCCTCGAACCCCGACGCCTCTCCCTCGCCGCCCACCTCGGCAAACACGTCGGCCTGCTCCAGTGTGTGGCTATGGCTCACACTGCGAACCACGAAGGCCCAGCCGGCAACAGCCATGAGCGCAAGGAGGCAGGTGCCCACCGCGGCGAAGCCGACGATGCGTCCGAGGACGATCTCCGACGTGCGAACCGGCTTGGTCGTGACCGTTTGAATCGCCTTCGACTTGATGTCGGCCGGGAGGCTGAACACCGCGAGCACCAGCGTGACGAGGCAGACGAGAAGGTTGGTGGCGCCGAGAATGAAGCCGATGTAGAGCCTGGCGGGATTGACGCTCGCGGGGTCGAGGAACCACCCGGCAAAGAGCAGGATGAGGGCGAAGATGCCGAGCACGACCAGCACGTTGCGACGCAGGGATTCCTGAATCGCCAGGCGGGCCATCGCCCACACCCGACGAGGCGATGTCGCCAGGATGTCACCGAGGCCGGCCAGGACGCCGCGGTAGACCCGGTCGCCACCCGTCAGGGGGCCGCTGGCGACCGCCTGCGCGAACCAGGTCAGGAGCGCGGCCGCGACGGCCGCCACCCCCGCCATCGCGAGATACCACACGATGGCCGGACCAATCCACGACACGAACTTCGGGATGTCGTATTCAAGCACCATGGTCGAGGGTCACTCCGCTCGACCGGAGGCGGTATCGGGACGTCGGGCCCGGCGTCCCGGTCGGGCTTCGGTGTCACGAACGATCTCGAGGAAGAGGTCTTCAAGCGTGGTGCGGGGGTTGCCGATGTCGATGTCGGCAGCTCCGTGGCGTTCCAGCACCGACCGCACGTCGGCGGCAGCGGCCGGCGTAAGCCCCGTGGCCCGAATCTGCGTCACACCGGTGACCCGCAGGAGATCTTCCACCCGCCCGAGCTCCTTGAGCTCCCCCTGATGGAGCACGGCGATCCGATCGCAGACATCCTCGACGTCGGCGAGCAGGTGCGAGCACATGATCACCGTCTTGCCCCGCGCCCTGAGATCGATGATCAGATCCTTCATCTCGCGGGTGCCGATGGGATCGAGACCACTGGTGGGCTCGTCGAGAATCACGAGTTCCGGATCGTTGATCAGCGCCTGGGCGACGCCGATGCGTCGGGTCATGCCCTTTGAATACTCGCGAAGTTGCCGCTTGCGATCACGGGTGAGGCCCACCATCTCGATGAGGGCGGCGGCGCGACGTCGACGTTCTTCGGGGGCCAGCCCAAACAGACGGCCGTAGAAGTCGAGCGTTTCTTCCGCGTCGAGAAACTTGTAGAGATACGACTCCTCGGGCAGGTAGCCGATCCGTTCGTTCTTCGTCACATCCGTGGCCGGCTGGTCGAAGACGAGCGCCTCACCGGAGGTCGGAAAGATCAGCCCCAGCAGCAGTTTGAGCGTCGTTGTTTTTCCGGCGCCGTTGGGCCCGAGCAGCCCAAAGATCTCACCTCGACGCACGTCGAGATCGAGCGGTTTCAGAGCGGTTTTTTTGCTTCGGCCCCAGAAGTCACGGTAGACCTTCGAAAGGTTCCGGGTCTCGACAACGATATCCCCGGCCTTGCCTTGCGGTGTGGATCGATTCATCACGGCTCGCTGCTGTCGTGGCTGTCGGGATGGGACTCTGTGAAACCGGAAGCCTCGCCCTCGACCGGTTTCCCTGCGTTGTATCGCATGGCGGTGGGATGTGGAGTGGCCCCTGATATTTAGGCCACAAAATGCCTCGGACGACACCCGCCTCCAGGGGATTGACGGATGCCACACGAGGTCCTAGAAACGCGTCTTGAGACTCTGTCTCGTCTACGGTCCCTGTTTTTATTCTTTCGTGGTTCCGAAAATGACTCTCTGATGAAGAACCGCCGATTCGGATTTTCGCTCGTCGAACTGCTCGTGGTGGTGGCGATCATCGCCACGCTGATCGGGCTCCTCTTGCCCGCCGTGCAGGCGGCCCGTGAGGCCGGCCGCCAGTCGGCATGTGCCAACAAGCTCCGGCAACTCGGTCTTGCCCTCGCGAACCACGAAGTCGCGATGGGCCGTTTTCCGCCGAGTTGTGTCTGGTCGGGCACCAGCATCACGGATGCCTCGTCGAGCGCTGTTTGGTCGGCGCACGCCCGCCTCCTTCCCTACCTCGAGGAGTTCATCGTCGGCGCTCAGATCCAACGCCAGTTGGCCGTGCCCTACAGCCAGGCCCGACTCCCGGATGGCACCCTGATCGCCGGCCTCGGCATCCCAGCCCTGATCTGCCCCTCCGAGCCGAACACCCAGGTCCGAGCGAGAGCCGATGGCACTCCCGAGAGCGCGCCGCTGACCTACGCCGTGAACATGGGAACGTGGATGGTCTACGACCCGACAAGCAACACGGGCGGCAACGGCGCCTTCTTCCCAAACAGCCGCCTTGGTGCTGCGGCGTTTCGTGATGGCCTGTCGAAGACGGTCGGCCTAGCCGAAGTCAACACCTACACCAGGTACTTCCGCAATGCGGCGAGGCCCACTCCCACCGAACCGACGTCACCAACGGACCTGTGCAACCTGGGCGGTGACTTCAAAAACGATCCCCCCGCGAGCGGAACCGGTCACACCGAGTGGGCCGATGGCCGGTGCCACCAGACGGGCTTCACGGCGGCCTTCCCTCCACAGACCGCCGTGCCTTGCGACCGTCCCTCGGGCACGCATGACATCGACTGGACCAATCAGCAGGAGGCCAAATCGTTCTCCGCGATCACCGCGGCTGCCGTCACGGCCCGGAGCCATCACCCTGCGTCCGTCGCGTTCATCATGATGGATGGAAGCGTGCATCACGCCGCCAACGGCATGGCGACGGAGGTGTGGAAGGCCCTTGCCACCCGAGCAGGCAGCGAGCCGACGCCGCCCCTATGAGCGAGGATCTCGGCGCGGCCCCTCAGAAAAGGTCAGCCTTCCGTGGAGGTTGACGACGCGCCCGAGGTCGAACCGTCGCCGGCGTGACGGCGAGTCGATTCCTCGACGAACCGTCGGGCGGCCATCAGCTCCGCACGTGTGAAGACGGGGACGTCCGGATCGCCACCGGCCATGTCGATCACTTCGGCAGCAAGCTGATCCCACGAACGTCCACTCGATATGTGCCAGGCAGCGGCCTGGGCCACCTTCTGCGACAACACACCCGACGCCAAGGCCGTCATCACATCCTGAAGTTTGGGATCCGATGAGAACTCGCTGAGGGCGGTCATGCGGTAGGGCACCCTCGGTGACGGCTCGCGCTTTCCATGCTCGAGGCACACCGTCGGCACACGAAGCGTGCGGGTGCGTTCGGGCGGCAACGAAAACGGCCCGCCACCGCCTCCCTGGGCGCCGCCGATCCCCATGCCGGCGTTCTGCACGCCGCCCATGCCACCCCCGCCCACGCCCTGCGATCCACCGATGCCGGCGCTGGCAAATCCACCTCCCTGACCGCCCCCACCCATTCCCATCTGGGCCAGCACGGGCACACCGGCAAACCCGCTGGGCAGCCGAAGCGTCAGTGGACGCGTGGAGCGATTGGTCACCACCACCTGCGCCGAACGGGAATCATTGGGGATGAACTTCACCTCAACGAGACCTTCGGCCTCGGCGGAGAGGATGTCCTGCACCACCGCCTCGGGGCTGGCCGTCGGCTGGGGCGACCTGCCAAACGCCTGGCACGCCGCCAGCGGAAGAACGAGGGCGAGCGACATCCGGACGATTCGTGAGCGACGCATGACAGAGCCCTTCGGGATCGAGGCCGTGGCCCCGGGGAGCGTGCGACTCCGATCGGGCCACCCCAGACCGTGCGCACACTGCGACTCTACTATGCCATCGGCTCCCGGGCAGGCAAAAAACGACCGCCCCCGGACGTGCCGATCATGCGGAATGCGCGGCCCACACGAGCCCAACGCCAGAGAAACAGCCGATCAACGCTTGGAGAACTGCGTTCCGCGACGGGCGCCACGGAGGCCGTACTTCTTCCGTTCCTTCATACGACCGTCACGGGTCAACAGGCCACCCTGGCGGAGCGGTTCGGCCAGTTCGGCGTCAAACACCTTGAGGGCACGGGCGATCCCAAGACGGCAGGCACCGGCCTGGCCCGTCGGGCCACCGCCGTCGACGGTGATCAAAACCTTCACGGCCGTGCGCTTCCCCACCTGCTCGAGGGCTCCGGCCACCAACTGGCGATCCTTGATGGAAGGGAAGTAGCTGTCGAGATCCCGGCCGTTGATCGTGATCTCGCCGGCCCCCGGCTTCATCCGCACCCGGGCCACGGCCGTCTTGCGACGCCCCGTTGCGATGATCTCATCTCCACGCCGGCTCGTTGTCGTTCCCTGTTCGCCCGTCATCGAAAGTCCTCGTGTGCTGTCTCGGTGGTTCGGTGGTGTGTGGTGTTCAATCGGCCGCGATATCAGGCCCCAAGCTCGATCGGCTCGGGCTGCTGCGGCTGGTGCGGGTGCTCGCTTCCGGCATACACCTTCAGTTTGTCGAGCATCTTGCGTCCGAGCTTGGTCTTGGGAAGCATCCGGCGAACAGCCTCTTCGAGGATCAGTTCGGGACGGCGATCCCGGCGATGTTCGGCCGTTTCCGTCTTCAGGCCGGTGAAGCCCGTGTACCAGCGGTAGACCTTTTGCTGCCACTTTTTGCCACTGAACTCGACCTTCTCGGCGTTGATGACGACGACGTGGTCGCCCGTGTCCACGTGGGGCGTGTACGTCGGCCGATGCTTGCCCATCAGCACCATGGCAACATCGCTCGCGAGCCTGCCGACGCGGCGACCGCTGGCGTCAACCACCCACCAACGCTGCTCCACCTCACCGGGCTTGGCCATGTAGGTCTTCATCTGTCTGTCGCTCATCAACCTTGTTTGTGCGGCGAAAATACGGCTCGCCCCCGCGGAATCCCGGCGGAGGGAAGGAACCCGGGAGACTAACAATGGCCCGGACCAGCGGCAAGCGACGCTCACGGCCCGCGGCAAAAACAGGCCCGACGCCCACCAGCGGCCTCCTCAGATCGGCACATCCACCATGAAAACCTGATTCCAGGACGTGCGGCCGTCAGGGCCGGCAAACGCGATCCGGCGTCCGTCCGGCGAGAACACGCAGGCTTCGGGGCGGGGCCTGCCCCAGGCCGTCGATGGCTCCGTGAGCGCGTGCACTCGCCCGGAATCCATCTCCACCACCGACACCCTCCCGGCGATCACGCAGGCCACCAGCCCGCCGCAGGGACTCCAGCTGAAGGCACTCTCGATGCCATCGAAGCCCGTCGTGATCTGCCGGATCGCCCCATCCCTCGGCCTCACGGTGAAGATCTGAGCCACTCCCGAATCGTCGCGCATCAAGCACGCGATCCGCTCACCGTCGCCGCTCGAACGCAGCCAGTGCCTCGGGCCCTGAATCCCGGGATACCGTCGCTCGCCGGTGCGGGTCAGGCGCCGCATGACAATGCCACGCGGGGGACGAGGACGTGTGCTCGGCGTTCCCTCGAGCGGGGCGTGGCCCGCCAGCATCAGATCGCGAGGCGAGTCCGGCAGGTCGACCAGGAACATCTCCGTGATCGTCTCGCCCGTCACCGAACGCACCGCTCCCTGAAACGCAACGGCCCGTTGCTGCACCGAGCCGTCGAGGCGGCGATAGCCCGACTCCCCCACCCAGCCCTCCTCACAGGCTCGACCGATCGCATCGCTTCCGATACTGGGATCATCGTCGACCTCGGTGATCACCACGCTGAAGGCCGACCCAGCATGGTTGCGGGCATGCGATGACGGCACCGACACGGGATGGTCACAGAGGCTCACGCCGACACACCGCCGATTCTGCTCACCCCCACGTCCATCGACCGCTTCGAGCACGGCATCGTCGTACGTAAAGCTGACGAGCCGTCCGTCGGGAGAAAAGACATGCACATGGCTTCCTCCCCGCAGGGCACCGGGCGTGAACGGAACCGTCAGGTCACGGGCATCGAGTGGCTCGGCCGCCCCGGGCCGATCGGCATTCACGACGACCCCCTGGCGATGCGCAGGACCATACGACCAGTCAGGCGTGGGCCGCTCCGGCCCGAGGATGAACACGACCCGATCATCGACCGGCGAACAGGTGGCGACACCGCAGCAGGCGCCGTGCCGCGATTCGTAGAGCACCTCGATCCGGCCGGTCTCCACGTCAACCCGCTCGATCCGCGTTCCATCGAAGATGCCACCGTCGGCGGCCGACCGGCAGTCGTACGTGATCCAACGGGCGTCGGGCGACCACACCCCGATGTTGGTCAGCACGTGGCCGTGCGGCGCGGTGGTGATCTGTCGAACCGTCGTGGGCATGCCCGCCGACTCTACCCGCCGAGTCCGGTTTCGAGGAGCACCACGCCCTCCTCGTGGCACCATCGCTCCTGCTGGTCTTCTCCGGGGGGGAGTCGCGAGGGTGCCGATGTGGTCACGGCCACGCCCAGGAAGGCCCGAAAGCACGGCCTTGCCCGGCACGGGGACGCGTTCGCGTGGACGCCCCGCACGGCCGAGGTCAGAATCATGGCTCGTGCCACCCCCTCCCTCATGTGGATCGCCGGATGAATGTCGCCGTCCTCAAGGAACTGTTTCCCGGCGAACGGCGCGTGGCGATCGTTCCCGCGTCGGTGCCGCCCCTCGTGAAAGCGGGCTTCCACGTCGAGATTGAAGCCGGCGCCGGCGACGAGGCCGGCTACCCCGACGACGACTACCGGGCCGCCGGGGCGTCCATCGTCTCCCGCGACACGGCACTGGAGGCTGATGTCATCCTCACGGTCCGCACGTGCGGAGCCGCCGGCGGATGCTGGCCTGTTGATCGCGATCGCCTGCGGCCCGGGGTTGTGCTGATCGGACTCTGCGATCCGCTGTCGTCGCCGGACGCGTGCCGCGAGGCTGCCGATCGTGGTGTGACGCTCTTCTCGCTCGAACTGGTTCCGCGCATCACGCGGGCGCAGAGCATGGATGTGCTGTCGAGCCAGGCCAACATCGCAGGCTACGAGGCGGTGATCCGTGCTGCCGCCGCCCTCCCCCGCATCCTGCCGATGATGACCACCGCCGCCGGCACGCTCACCCCCGCGAAGGTGCTCGTGCTCGGCGCCGGCGTGGCAGGCCTCCAGGCCATCGCCACCGCCAAGCGACTCGGGGCTCAGGTGAGTGCCTACGATGTGCGACCAGCCGTCAAGGAGCAGGTTCAGAGCCTCGGTGCGAAGTTCGTCGAACTGCCTCTCGAAACCTCCGGCAGCGAAACGGCCGGAGGCTACGCCAAGGCGATGGGCGAGGAGTTTTACGCCCGGCAACGGGAACTCCTCGGCAAGGTCGTGGCCGACTCCGACGTCGTGATCTGCACCGCCCTCGTTCCGGGTCAAAAGGCGCCGGTCCTCGTTCCCGCCGAGATGGTCGCACGGATGCGGCCAGGCAGCGTGATCGTCGACATGGCGACCGAGCGGGGGGGCAACTGCGAGGGTTCGAGGCCCGATGAGACAGTTCGCCTCGGCGGGGTGACGATCCTCGGGCCAACCAATCTTCCGGCCGAGGTCCCCTTCCACACGAGCCAGCTCTACGCGAAGAACATGGTGACGTTTCTCGTGCACCTGATGGCGCACGGTCTGCCGACGGTCGTCGCCGATGATGAGATCTGCCGCGACACGCTTGTGGCGCATGGCGGCCACATCGTTCATCCAAAGATCCGCGCGATGGCGGGCCTGCCGCCGCTCGAAACGCCCCCGGCCACCCCATCGACCTGATCCCCGATCCTCGCCCCCTCCGCCCGAGAACCAGCCATGCCCTTTCTCGCCGTGATCCTGGCCGACACCGCCACCGTCGCCACCGAAGATCCTGCCACACGATTCATCCGGCTGCTCACCGTGTTCCTGCTGGCCATGTGGGTGGGGTTTGAGGTGATCACGAAGGTGCCGCAGCGGCTGCACACGCCGCTCACGAGCGGCTCCAACGCCATCTCGGGCATCACGGCGGTGGGCGCAATCGCGGTGGCC
The DNA here is from genome assembly GCA_017853835.1 of Pirellulales bacterium. Taxonomy (GTDB): domain Bacteria; phylum Planctomycetota; class Planctomycetia; order Pirellulales; family UBA1268; genus QWPN01. The sequence goes on from JAFMIU010000012.1 coordinate 29,713, forward strand.
GGGGCGCTCGCCTCGTCGATGGGAAGCATCTTCGGACTGGTGGCCCTTGCCCTCGCGATGGTGAACGTCGTGGGTGGCTTCGTGGTCACGCACCGCATGCTCGACATGTTTAACCCCAAGAAGAAGTAGGCCTCGATGACGCCCCAAGCCTGGATCAATCTGGCCTATCTGGCCGCCTCGACGCTGTTCATCGTGGCGTTCAAGATGATGAGCGGACCTCGCACGGCCGTGCGAGGCAACTACCTCGGGGCTGCGGGCATGGTGATCGCGGTCGTGGCCGCCTGCTTCGAGCACAACGTTCGCGACGGCATCATGCGGCACGGCGCCTGGCCGCTCCTGCTCCTTGGGGCGGCCACCGTCGTGGGGGGTGGCATCGGTGCGACGATGGCACTTCGCTACCCCATGACCGGCATGCCGCAGATGGTGGCACTGCTCAACGGATTCGGCGGGGCGGCGTCGGTTTTCGTGGCCGCCGGTGAACTCTGGAACATGGGCGCGCGGTCGGCAGGCACGACGGATGCGGGGGCCTCCGCACCGCTCGCTCCATGGACGCAGTTTGCGATCGCAACGGCCCTCACCGGCCTGATCGGGGCGATCACCTTCTGGGGAAGCCTTGTCGCCTTCGCCAAGCTCGAGGAGCTGCCCCGGTTCAAGAAAGCCTGGACGAATCCGAATCGCCATGCGATCAACCTCGGGCTGGCCATCACCACGGTGCTCGTGGGCTGGGGCTTCATCACCCACCCTGACTGGGACATCCTCTACTGGCTGCTGGTCGTCCTGGCCAGCGTGCTCGGCTGCACGCTCACCCTGCCGATCGGCGGGGCCGACATGCCCGTGGTCATCTGCCTGCTCAACAGCTATTCGGGTCTGGCCGCCGCCGCGGCCGGGTTCGTGATCGACAACAACGTGCTGGTGATCGCCGGCTCACTCGTCGGCGCCAGTGGTCTGATCCTGACGGCGATCATGTGCCAGGCCATGAATCGCTCGCTGGTGGGCGTACTCTTCGGCGGTCTGGGAACGACGACGACGGCGAATGCGGATGACGTCTATGCGGGGAAGGTGAAGAGCGCCAGCGCCGAGGAGATCGCCATGGTGCTGGAAAACGCCGACCGCGTGGTGATCGTGCCCGGCTACGGCCTGGCTGTGGCCCAGGCGCAGCATGCCGTTCGCGAACTGGCCAATGCCCTCGAGAAGCGCGGCATCACGGTCGAGTATGCCATCCACCCGGTGGCCGGCCGGATGCCGGGCCACATGAACGTGCTGCTGGCCGAAGCGGATATACCCTACGAGAAACTGCGGGAGATGGACGACATCAACCCGACGTTTCCGGAAACCGATGTGGCGATCGTGATCGGGGCGAACGACGTCGTGAACCCTGCGGCGAGAACCGACCCGACGAGCCCCATCGCGGGCATGCCGATCCTCGACGTCGACAAGGCCAAGACCGTCGTCGTGGTGAAGCGGTCGTTGTCGCCTGGTTTTGCCGGCATCCCCAACCCGCTCTTCGCCGCCGACAACACGCTGATGTATTTCGCCGACGGGAAGAAGGCGATTCTGGATCTCACCGCAGCGCTGCAGCAGGGATGAATGCGGCTGAGCGCGTCGGACGCGGTCAGGCAAGCACCTCGGCCCACAGCGCATCAGAGACGAGCAACCCCGCCCGCGTCAGCCACACGCGACTCCCGTCGTCCGTCGCATGCCCTGCGGCGACCCAGCGGTGAATCGACGGGCCGACCAGGGCATCGAGATCGAAGCCGGACGCCTCGCGAAACGTCTCCCGCGTGATCCCTTCGCGGCGACGCAGTCCCACGACGATCCGCTCCCGTGCGGCCTCCTCGTCGGTCATCGTGTCGACGTCGCCGGCATGATCGTCGCCTGCGATCACCTTCGCCATCCACGTGGTCGTGCTGCGATGATTCGTGGTCCGCGTGCGTCCGTCGAATCGGGCAGCCCCGGGGCCGAAGGCTTCCCATGGCCGGCACGCCCAATAGGCTTCGTTGTGGCGGCAGCGGCCCCCTGGCTTGGCGAAGTTGGAAACTTCATAGTGCTCGTAGCCCGCCGCCTCGAGCCGATCGATCGCCGTTTCAAACATCACCCGCTCGACCCCTTCCTCGACCGGTTTCATCGCACCCCGACGACGGCTCGACTCGAACGCGGTGCCCTTTTCCCAGGTCAGGCAATAGACCGATACGTGATGAACGCCCAGGTCGACGGCCGCGGCGAGGTCGGCCTCGACCTCGGCCACGGATTGCCCCGGCGCGGCCGTCATCAGATCGAGGCTCACCGTGAATCCGGCATGAAGAAGCAGATCGACCGCCCGACGAACGTCGTCGGGCCCATGGTCGCGATCGAGCACGCGAAGCGTGTTGGCATCGAGCGACTGGCCCCCGAGGCTCACCCGTGTCACGCCGCCGGCCTCGAATGCCTTCACGAGGCCCGCTGTCACGTCGAGAGGATTGGCCTCGCATGTAATCTCGGCGCCGGGACCTGGCTCCATCGATCGGCCCAGCAGCGTGAAGAGCCTGTCGATGCCGGCGGCCTCGAGGTGCGATGGCGTGCCGCCGCCGAGATAGAGCGTGTCGAGCCGGAGCCGCGGCACCTCAGCGGCTCCGGCGCCAAGGCGTCCGAGCTCGATGGCCAGCGCCGTGAAATAGCGGTCGATCAGATCATCGCGGCCGGCGACGAGCGCAAAGTCGCAGTACCCGCAGCGATGGCGGCAGAAGGGAACGTGCACGTAGGCATGGCGAGGCGTCACAGCCAGATCTGCAGGCGTCCGTCGAGCATGTCGGGAATCTTCTTCGAGAGAATTCGTCGAATGCGGTCGTCGGTGTAGCGTGTCGAGAAGTGGGTGGCGATCACCACCTCGTTGCGAAATCGTTCGCGCCGGGCGAGGAGGTCGTCGAGGTGCATGTGGCCAAACTTGTGGATCTTCTCCTTGCGGTGGGAGTGGGCCACGAAGGTGAGTTCGGTGATCAGGATCATCGCCTCGAACATCGCCGGGCAGCGATCGAGACCCTCGGGCGAACTGTCGCCCAGGTAGGCCACCAAGGGCGCGCGAATCTCCTGGGTCACGTCGACCCCAGAGAGCCGCAGGTCGCGAATCGTGTCGCCGGGAAGACCCTGGTATTCGTGCTTGAGCTTCCGTCGGCGATCCCACACCACGTAGCCGACACTCGGAATCGTGTGGCACGTGTTGGAAACCGTCACCACGTGTTCCCGCGAGAGTTCGATCTCATCGCCCGGTCGTGCCGGCAGGAGCTGACACGGCAGCCTGCCGCGATCGAGCCGGCTGACCGCCTTGAGCAGCCGTTCGATCGGCTCGATCGTCGACTCCGGCACGTAGATCGTCGGCGGCTCCATCTTCATCATCCGACGCCGGGCCACGTACACGGGGAGGGCCGCGATGTGATCCAAGTGCGTGTGGGTGACGAACCAGGTCGACGTGGCCATGAAGCCCCAGGGCTGGCTGCCGAGATCGAAGCCCAGCTTCAACTCCGGGATGCGCCAGCAGCTCTGCACGGCGGCCCGTGAGTAGCCCTCGATGGTGAGTCCCTTGTGGACGAGGGTGCGAAAGGGTGCGTTGTCGATCATGCAGGCTCGGAGGCAGGCGGGGACGATGGGGATGGACGGGGCGGCTCGAGCCAGATCTCGTCGAACAAACGTTCCTGGCGGGTGGCGAGCTTGCCCCGGCGCACGAGCTCCAAGGCCGCCAGGAAGATCCCGACGATTCGCGACTTGGGCATATCGTCATCGAACAGCGTGCTGAACGCCACCCTCCCCTGCTCCGCCACGAGCATCTCGATGCGGGCGGCGTGGGTTTCGATCGGCGTGTCGTCATGGACGATCTGTCGGGGCCGCCGTTTCTCCCGCTTCGCCATGACCCGTGTCATGGCCCCGACCAGATCCCACACGTGCACATCGGCGATCGCCACCGGTGGCGGCTCCCCCTTCGTCGACGCCTCGCCGGATGGCTGGCGGCTGAAGCGAAGCTCCCACTGCCGCGCGCGATCCTCCAGCATGGCGGCGGCGTCGCGGTATTGCTTGTATTCAAGCAGCCGCCGCACCAGGTCCTCACGGACCAGCTCCACGGGCTCTTCCGTCTCCTCCGGCCGCGGCACCAACGCCCGGGCCTTGATCTCGAGCAGAACGCTGGCCAGCTCGACGAACTCCCCCACCTCCTCGATCGCCAAACCCTCGAGGATGTCGAGATAGGAGACGAACTCGGTGGCGATGGCGGCGATCGGAACCTCCGTGACGTCCACCTCGTGCTTCTTCACGAGGTAGAGAAGCAGGTCGAGCGGACCGGCAAACACGTCGAGGGCCACCTTGAACGCCACGCTTGCCTCGCCATCATCCTTGAGCCGCGGTCGGTCGATTCGTCACACGGCCATCATAGGGAACCCCCGCCTGCTGCTGAACGCCGGAATCGGCGGTACACTCCGGGCATGGAGAATGACCGTCTCTGGGCACCGTGGCGGCTGGGCTACGTGCAGGGCAGCCGTGGCAGCGACCCCGACATCGGCACGCCGGCCTGGCGGCCGGGTGCCGACCACGCCTGCTTCCTCTGCCGAGCGGCCTCCGCGGCTGAGGTCCATGACCGCGCCCTCGGCGTGCTGGAACGGACACCGCTGTCGCTCGTCATCACCAACCGCTTTCCCTACGCCAACGGCCACCTCCTCGTGGCACCGCTCGACCACCGGGCATCGCTCGGCGATCTGTCGGCGGAGGTGCTCCTCGACATGCAGCATCGCATCGCGGCGTGGTGCGACCGGATGGCCCGCTCGATGCAGGCCCAGGGATTCAACGTGGGCCTCAATCTGGGAGCCGTCGCTGGAGCGGGCGTGCCGGGGCACCTCCACTGGCACATCGTGCCGCGATGGCAGGGTGATGTCAACTTCATGCCCTCGGTGGCCGGCATCCGCGTGCTGCCCCAGTCACTCGACGCGCTCTGGGATCAGCTCAGGGCCGCGGCCACCTCGGAGTCGCCCGTGTGATGTCTGCTCCCTGGCAACAGCCCGACTGGCGCACCCGCGAGAGCCTCCTCCTGGCCCCGTGGGCCATGCACGGCGTCGACTCGGCAGGCCGGGTCCATCCTGAACCGCCGCACCAGTTCCGAAGTCCCTACCAGCGGGACCGTGACCGGATCGTCCACTCGGCCGCGTTCCGACGCCTGGCCCACAAAACCCAGGTGTTCACCGGATACCACGGCGATTACCACCGCAGCCGGCTGACCCATTCCCTCGAGGTCACGAGCATCGCCCGCACGCTCGCACGGGCCCTGGCGCTCAACGAAGATCTCGTGGAAACGCTCGCCCTCGCGCATGACATCGGCCATCCTCCGCTGGGCCATGCCGGCGAGGACACCCTCGCCGAACTGCTCCGTGATGAGGGAGGCTTCAACCACAACGCCCAGGCGTTGCGGATCATGGAACTCCTCGAGTCGAGATACCCGGAGTTCCCGGGCCTGAATCTCTCCCGAGAGGTGCTCGACGCGCAGGCCACTCGCAAAAAGGATGGCACCGCGCCGCCACCGCTGCTCGAAGCGCAGGTTGTCGACGCCTCCGACTCGATCGCCTACGACACGCACGATGCCGACGACGCCGTGGAGCTCGGGCTCGTCTCGCTCGACGAGCTTCTCGAACTCCCGCTTGTGGCCGCCGCCCGCGACCGGGTGCAGGCCCGGCACGGACCTCTTCACGGGGTGGAGGCTCGTCGGGCGATCATCCACGAGCTGGTCGATTTTCAGGTCGCCGAGATGATTCGCGACACGCGGGCCACGATCGACGCCCTGGGCATCGACTCGATCGCGAAGGTGCGGGCCGCCTTCCGTGGCGCGGCGGATCAGCCCGCCAGGAGGATCGTGGCCCCGTCGGCGTCGCTCGCCGCCGGCAAGCGGGAGCTCGAACGGTTCCTCTTCGAGCGGGTCTACCGCTGCGAACGGGTGCTGGCGGTTCGGGTGCCGGCCCAGCAGAAACTCACGGAACTCTTCGAGTGGTATACGGCCCATCCCGACGAACTCCCGCAGGGCTTTCGGCAACGGGCCCTCACCATCGGCGTGCGACGCAGCGTGGCCGACTACATCGCCGGCATGACCGACCGGTTCCTCGAGCATGACCATCGCCGACGCCTGGAACGAGGGTGACGGCCGCCCCTCGGGCCGTGAAGCCCATGGGATCTGGTGGTACACTTCCGGCACCGGCGTTCCGTCCCAGCCGCCTTTTCTCTCCGACGTGTCGAGTCGACCGTGGCGCTTCTCATCCTCCGCGCGATCTTCGTGATGGTGTCGGTGGGCATCGCCGTGCTCATTTTCAACTCGCAGGCCGTGCAGGCTTCGGCCACCTGGGTGCCCTGGGCCATCCTCTCGGGCATGTTCATCCTGCCGCTGACCGTGATCGCCTGCGACGGCATGATCCGGCGCAAGGAACTGACGACGATCACCGCCGTCTATTTTGGCCTGCTGATCGGCGTCTTCCTGACCTACGTGACGATGCTCGCGCTCCAGCCCATCCTGCCGCTCAACAACAATGACCCGCTTCACACCTGGATGCCGCTCGTGGTGGGATGCATCCTCTGCTACATCTGCACGAGCATCCTTCTGCAGACCCGCGATGACTTCCGCTTCCTGATCCCGTATGTCGAGTTCGCACGAGATGTTCGGGGGCTCCGGCCAAACGTCCTCGACTCCTCGGCGATCGTCGACGGCCGAATCGCCGACCTTGCGGAAGCGGGGGTGTTCGAAAGTCGGTTCGTGATCCCGTCCTTCGTGCTCGACGACCTCCAGGCCGCCGCCGAGTCGTCCGACCGACAGCGGCGAACGCGTGGCCGTCGTGGTCTCGATGTCTTGGCGAGGCTCCGCTCCAACGACGCCATCGACATCGACGTCATCGCTCCGCGCGAGGAGCCGCACGACGAACTGTCGATGGAAACCCGTGTGGTCGACCTTGCCCGCGAACTCGGGGGCCGTATCATCACCATCGAACCGAGTGCCACCAAGCTCGCAGGCGTCCGTTCCGTTCCCGCGATCAATGTCAACGACGTCGCGATGGCCCTCAAGCAGACGTTCGTCGTGGGCGATGCCGTCAGCGTGCGACTCATCAAGCCTGGTGAAGAGCCGAATCAGGGCGTTGGGTTTCTCGAAGACGGCACGATGGTGGTGGTGGAAAACGGCCGCGATCAGATCGGCCGCACCGTGCGGGCGAGCGTCACGAGCACCCTGCAGACGGCGAACGGCCGGCTCGTCTTCGCCCGAATCGCCGCGTAGAGCCTTTCCCGCATCGTTTCGCCTCCGTGCGGCCCCCCGGCATGCCTTTCACGCCTTCTTTCGTGCCCCCCGACGGCCTCGCCGCGATCCGCACGGCGCGTCGGGTGCTCGTCACCGGCCTCGTGGACGCGCCGGCCGAGGTTGCCATCGCCGCCTGCGACCTTGCCGAATCCCTCGGGGCCGCCATCGACCCGGGCAGCCCTGAAACCGCCCGCACGATCGGCCCCGTCATGGCACGCATCGGTCGCGTGACTGCCGACCACGACGAGCTCGCCCGCGCAGACCTCGTGGTGTATTGGTTTTGCCTCCCCGATGCTCCGGCAGCCGCCCGATCCACGATCGTGATCATGCCCGACAACGCGGTGTCGACGGATCCACGCCAGCGTTGCGTCGTGGTCCCTCGTGAAGCCGCCGGAAGACTTGCCCGTGCGACCGAGGCGATCCTTCGCACGCTGCCGATCGACGCGGCTGCGTGCGAGGACCATGTCGTGCGCGTGGCCCACGACATCGCGTCGGCGATCAGTGCGGCCCGATGCCTTGCCGTGGTCACCGACGGCACCGACGACCTCCATGGGCTCGACGCATGGTCCATCGCGTCGCTCGTGCGGACCGTCGCCCACCGCATGCCGGCGTTCGAGCTCCCACGGGGGGAGCGGCATGACGCCGCGGTGGCCGTCTGCACGTGGCGGTATGGCGCTGCCGGATCCATCGCCTGCGCTGACCGGGCTGGCGGACGCTTTCTGCCGGCCGAGTGCGATGCCGTTCGGCTGATCGCGCGGGGGGAGGTCGATGGCGTCGTCGTGGTTGGCCACGCCACGCCAGCCGTGGCCACCGCGATCGACTCGGCAGGCGAGCGGCTGCAGATCGTACGTCTGCCTGCCGATGCCGCGGCGATTCGCGGGTACACCAACGCCCTTCCGCGATCGGGAACCCCGGCATGACCTCACATCCGACCGAACGCATCGTCCTCGCCGGCGGAACAATCCATGACCCGGCCCACGGCCGCGACGGCGTGGTGGACGACATCTGGATCGATGGCGGAACGATCGTGCCACGGCCAGCCGAGCCGTCCAGCTTCCGTCGGATCGATGCCACCGGCCTCGTGGCCATGCCGGGCGGCGTCGACCTTCACAGCCATGTCGCGGGCCCCAAGGTCGGCTTCGGCCGTCGCATCGCCCCCCACCTGGCACGCCGCGCTGATGCACCGGCCGCCGTCCCCACGATCCACGCCACCGGCGCCGCCTACGCCGCCCTCGGCTACACGACCGTCTTCGATGCCGCGATCGCCACGGCAGCCGCTCCGATCGCCCATCTCGAACTCGCCGACCTGCCGATCCTCGACAAGGGGATCTACCTGCTCGCAGCCGATGATCAGGCGGTGCTCGACGCCCTCGACCATGATGATCGCGGTGAGGCCCAGCGGCTCGTCGGGGCGGCCGTGACCGCAGGCCGGGGTTGGAGCGTGAAGGTCGCCAATCCCGGAGGCAGTGCCTTCTGGCGAAACGGCCGAGGCGACCACCACGATCTCGACACACCGCTGCCGGGCCGACGCCTCACGCCGCGCCAGCTGCTCGTGCGCATGGCCGACGTCGTCACCGCGCTGGCGCTGCCGCATCCGCTTCACGTTCATACGTCGCATCTCGGCATTCCCGGCAACTGGCGGACGCTCCTGGAAACGATGCAGTCGCTCGATGGCCGCCGCGCCCACCTCGCCCACGTGCAGTTCCACAGCTACACGGGCGGCAACCTCGACGAGGGATCGTTTGGTTCCGGGGTGGAACCACTCGTCGAGTATTTCAACGCACACGACTCGCTCACCCTCGACGTCGGGCAGATTCTGTTCGGCGGAACGGTCGCGATGACCGGCGACTCCGCGGCCGCGGAACACCTCGCCCACGCAACGGGGGTGCCCTGGGTGTCGCACGACCTTCATCTTTCGGGCGGCTGCGGCGTGCTCCCGATCACCTACAAGGAGCAGAGCCTCGTTCACGCCTGGCAATGGGCGATCGGCCTGGAATGGTTTCTCACCGTCGCCGATCCATGGCGGATCGCTCTGTCGACCGACCATCCCAACGGCGCGCACTTCACCGCCTATCCGCACCTGATGGCCCTGCTGGGTGACGCCGCATTCCGTCGCGAGGCCCTTGCGCGGATCCATCCGGCCGTGCGGCGGCGAAGTCCTCTGGCCCGACTCGATCGCGAGTACACGCTGCAGGAACTCTGCATCATCACGCGGGCGGCACCCGCCCGGATCGCGGGCCTGCCGGGGAAGGGACACCTCGGCGCCGGGGCCGACGCCGACCTCACGCTCTACCGCCCGTCTCGTGACCTCGCGCGGATGTTTGCCATGCCGGCGATGGTGTTCAAGGCGGGAAGGCTCGTCGCGGAGGAGGGCCATCTCCGATGCACGCCGCCGGGGGTCGTTTTGGCTGCCGGCTGATCAGGCCACACCGTCGATCGCCGCGATGACACCCGACACCATGCGGTCGGCAGGAAACGCTTCGATGGCCCGTTGTCGGGCAGCTACGGCACATCGCTCCGCCAGCGACGCATCCTCGAGCAGGGTGAAGGCCCGCCTCGGAAACTCGCTCTCAGGAACGGACGGCACCACCCATCCGGTCTCACCCGACACGATCAGCTGCCGCGCAGCGTCACTGGCGACCGCAACCGCCGGCACGCCGACCGCCATCGCGTCGAGAATCACACCTCCGCAGGCGGAACGCCCCGACTGCCACACCATGGCCGCTTCCCGCACGAGGTCGCTGATGATGTCGCAGTGGGGCACCACGAACAGCCGTTCTGCGAGTTCCTGTACCCGCGCCCGCCGCCGCACGCGTGTGAGCTGGGGCCCCGCTCCGACAAGGACGTGCTGAAGATCCTTGCGCACGACACCCAGTTGGTCGATGCCCCAGATCAATCGTTCGAGCCGCGACTCACCCACCAGGTCGGCAACCGAGAGCGTCCAGCGACATGCCGGATCGAGCCCGAGCCGGGTGGCCACCTCCACGCGGGCGAGCCCCGTCCCCGGATCGGCCACCGTCCCCGGCGGCACGACCATCGTGCGACCGGCCGCCAGTCCCGCACGACGGCATCCTTCGGCCACTCCCTCGGAAGCGGCCACGACACGATCCATTCGTCGCAGGACACGACACGCCCGGGGAGATCGCGGAGGCACGCCGACATGGGCGACCGTGCGCACGCGTGGCACCACGAGCCCCACGGCGGCCACCATGCCCTGCTGACGGCCGCCGAAGGAGACCGCGACGCCCGGCCGCAGCCGACGCGCAAGACCGACGAAGCGAATCGCCGCCGCCACGTCCGGCGATGGACGACGCCCGACGACATGTACGGAAACGCCGCATGCCCGAAGCCGCTCGGCCAAAGAGCCGCCGACGGAGGTGACGGCCACATGCACATCTCGACCCGCATCGCGCAAGCCGCAAGCGACGAGTTCGACCTGGCGGCCCGTTCCCACCGGGTCGAGCCCGCGGGATGCGATCAGGATGGGGTTTCGGATGTGTCGCTGCATCGCACCTGCCCGCCGCGAGCTGCGGCGATGTCGTCGTCGTCGAGGGCCGCAAGATGCGGCAGGTGCCGCAGATCGCCATCGAAGTCCAGACCGTAGCCGACCACGAACTTGTCGGGAATGTCGAATCCGACGAAATCGGGCTGGATGTCGACCTCGGCACGGCCAGTTTTGCGCAGGAGCACGAGGGATCGGACATTCGCCGCTCCACGCCGACGAAGCTCGCCGAGAAGCGCCTTGAGCGTGTGGCCCGTGTCGAAGATGTCGTCCACGAGAAGAACGTCCTGGCCGGTCAGGTCGGGCAGCAGGTCCAGCCGAAGCTCCAGGTGCCCGGGGGTGGTGGCGGTGCCGCGGTAGCTGCTGGCCCACACCATGCTGACGGTCACCGGCCCCTCGAGCCGACGAATGAGGTCGGCCACGAGGACGATGCTCCCGGTGAGCACACCGACCACCGTCAGCGGCCGACGGCCGACGTTTCGCTTGACCTCGCTTGAAAGCCTCGCGATGCCATCGGCGAGTTCGTCTGCAGTGAGGAGCACTTCCATGAATGACGTATCCCAACGGTGCGGCCCCGCCCCCAGGGCGACCGGCCGTGGGTGGAGCAGAGACGAGCAGAATACTGGCCCGACGGGCGGCTAGAATAGAGCCCTTTCCGCCCCGCCTGCCCCGCCGCCCCCCATGCCCCCGCCACGCCCCAATTGGTCCGTCATCGACGTCGCCGGACATCCCTGCGAAATGCACGCGCCGCCCGATCCGGCTCCGGGCCGAGCCCTCATCTACCTCCATGGCGTGCACGAGCGATGGCTCCAGGATCTCCCGGTGCTGCGAGACCTCGTGGAGGCCCATCGCCTGCCGGTTCTCGCCCCGCGGTCGGGGCGGTCGTGGTGGCTCGACCGCATCGTTCCCTCCTTCGATCCCCTGGTCACTCCCGAACGGTTCGTCACCGAGGCCATCCGTTTCGCGATACAGGAGCGATTCGGCGTGGCCCCGCCCGGCATCGCGCTGATCGGCACGAGCATGGGGGGCCAGGGAGCCCTTCGGATCGCCTACCGGCACCCAACGCTTTTCCCGATCGCCGCCGCGATCGCACCGGCGATCGACTTTCACCTCGCAATGCGCGAGGCGGGCGAGCGTGACGACGGCGATCGCTACGACACCCTCTGGCAGCTCTTCGGCGACGTCGAACGTGCCCGCCAGGAAACCGCGATCCTTCACGTGCATCCGCTCAACTGGCCACGTCACCAATGTTTTGCCAGCGACCCCGACGACCGGCATTGGCACGACGGCGCCGTGCGGCTCCATGGCAAGCTCGTCGCCCTCGGCATCCCGCATCGGGCGATGCTGGAGCCCCGCGGCGGCAGCCACAGCGTGACGTATGACGACACGATCGCCCCCGATGTGATGGCCTTCGTGCTCGATGCGCTTGACCAGGAGTCGCGCCGACTCGTCTGAGCGAGCGGCCTCGTTTGCCTCCCGCAGGCCCAACGGGTACCGTTCCATGAATCATGGTTGCGGAGGTGCCCCGTGTATCCGGCCGACACTGCTTCGGAAGGTGTGATGCTGAACGACGTCCAGTCGCAGCTGAACGCGACTCGCGTGCACGGCGTGATCCGGCCCACATCGGAGGACGAGGTTGCCGCCGCGGTTCATCGGGCGCGACGGGGTTCGCGTGCCATCAGTGTCTCTGGCGGCAGGCACGCGATGGGGAGGCAGCAGTTTGGCACGGGCAATCTGCACATCGACCTGACCGGGCTGAAGGAGATTCGCCATCTCGACACGGAGCGGGGCCTGGTGACCGTGGGCGCCGGGATCCAGTGGCTCGAGCTCATCGAGGGTCTCCATCGACGTCAGCCGTCGGCGGAACGGCCCTGGACCATTCGGTCGAAGCAAACGGGGGTGGACGACGTGACCCTCGCCGGTTCCCTCTCGGCCAATGTGCATGGCCGAACGCTCCTTCGCCCGCCGATCGTAGACGACGTGGAATCGTTTCGATTGCTCAATGCCGCCGGCACCGTGTTCACCTGCAGTCGACGCGAGAACGCCGAGTTGTTCTCGCTTGCCATCGGCGGCTTCGGCCTGTTCGGCATCATCACCGAGGTCACGCTGCGTCTCGACCGGCAGTTCAAGGTGAAGAGGCTCGTCGAACAGATTGTGCTCAAGGACCTGCCGGATCGGCTTGCGCGGCGCATCGAGGAAGGCTGCCTGTTCGGTGATTGCCAATACAGCGTCGACCTCAGCGGGCCCGCCGACACCCATCCGGCGATCTTCCCTGCGTATTGTCCGGTCCCGTGGGAGACACCGGTCACGAGCAGCCCCGAACGCCTCGTGAAGGAAGACTGGGCCCGCTTGTACAAACTGCTGCGGGTCGACAAACAGCGGGCCTTTCACGAATACGCGTCGCACTACCTGCGCACCGACGGCCAAGTCTCGTGGTCGGACCACCATCAGCTCGCGGGCGAGTTCGTGGGTCACCGGATGGCGGTGGACGCCACCAGTGGCACCGAGATGATCACCGAGGTCTACGTCCCGCATGAAAACCTCCTCCCGTATCTCGAGAAGATCCGTAAGGACCTGGTGGCACGTCACGCCGATCTGACGTACGGCACGATCCGATACATCGAGCCTGACACGGAAACCTTTCTCCCCTGGGCTCGCGAGCGATTCATGTGCATCGTCTGCAACCTGCATGTCCAGCACACAGCGGCGGGAATCGAAAAAGCCAAAGACGAATTTCGGCAGATCATCGCGCGAGCGATCGAGTTCGGCGGATCGTTTTATCTGACCTACCATGGCTGGGCGTCGCCGCAGCAGGTGGCCGCCTGCCACCCACGAATCCACGAGTTTTTTCAGCTCAAGCGAAAATACGACCCCGAGCTCGTGTTTCAGAGCGACTGGTATCGCCACTACGCCACGGCGTTTGATCGCACGGATACGGCCGGCAGACCATCGCGTCACGGGATGCGGTGACGCTCCCCAAACACCCTCTGGGCATCGAGGGGTGATCGATCAGGTCCCAGGCACACGAGGCGGCGCGAGGGGTTGAGCGGGTCGGGCGCCCGGAAGGGTGCCTGGCATGCTGCCCCCTCCGCCCCGAATCTGGTCGAGGTCGATGTAGCGGGCGTCTTCGATGTCCACGCGGTTGGCACCCCGCCAATAGAGAATCTTGCCCGCCGAGGCGGTGGACGGCTGCGAACCCGCCTTCAGCTGCCGGAAGAGCTGGGCGTCGGTGCGACCATCCCCCTCGAACACGAGGAGGTCTTTGGCTTCACTCCACGTGAGCCGTGCGCTCCTCGCCGTGAACGACTCCCCTTCCACGAGCACGTTGCCCCCGGCGGCGAGTTCGAGGCTCGACCGCTGCCGGCCTGGCATCGGGGCCGCCTGCCCGACGCCGAGCACATCGGAGGAGATGGCCACCGCGCCTTCGGCGAGGCCACCGGCAGCGTGCGGATCGAGCACATCCCCCCGTTTGTTGATGGGACCCCAGATCGCCTCGACCCGCTGATGAAACTCCATGGCACGACGATTGAGGTTGCCGCGCAAGCCGCGCTGGAAATCGACACCGAGATAGGTGAGGCGTGAAGGCCTGGAGACGGCCGACACGGGCTGCGCGGTGGCCCCCGGGGCGGGCATCTGCATGGGCTGACCGGTGCGGGTGCTGGTCAGCCTCCCCGGACCGGATCCGGTCACGTCGCCACTGACACGATCGATCACCAGATCCCGCACGAACAACTGCTCGGTCGAGGGCTCGCCGGCATCGTCGATCGACTCGCTCAGGATCTTCACGCCAGAACCGCAGGCGATCTTCGCCACCTGTGGCTGGCCTCCGGCACGGGCCTCACCGGCGGCGAACTCGAAGGGACGGTCAAAGATCACGTCGAGGGAGCCCGCGTGCAGCACTGCCGTGCCGCCGTCAGCCTCGACCGATTCGACGAACCTCGCCCGCTGGCCATCGAAGTCGAGGCGTCCTTTCCAGGTCACATCGAGACGGCCCGGCGGGGCGTCGACCGGAGGTGGTGGGGACGCAGCCCCTGTCAGCGAGAGCGATTCGAGGCCGGCCGCACCTCCGGCCATGGGAAGGGTGAGTTTGCCGGCGCCATCGACGGTGAGCCGGTTGTGCCCACGATCAAACTCGATCATCGGCCCGAGGAGATCGAGACCACGGCCGCTGACGACTGCAGGTCGCCCCGACACGATCGCCTTCGCCTCGGGCCGCGTGGGCCGAGTGACCTGCATCTGGTCACCCTTGATGTCGAGCCCTGGCTCCGGTGGAGGTCCGCCTGGCGCCACGGCCGCCAGCGGCTGCTCGGCCAGATGCACCTGCCCCTCCATCGACATCTCATCGACCTCGTTTCCGCCCGGCGACAGTGTCACCTGGCCACGGACGAGCGTCGCCGTCGCGATCATTTTGCCTCGTGCCTTCGTGGGCGGCGACGCGACCGGAGGCCTGGGAGGCGGTGCCACTGGAACACGCGATGGAGCGGTGGGCGGCCCTGTGGCGACGGCGGCCGCGGCAACGGCAGCCGCAGGAATCGTCGCCGCGGTCGGAGGCGGCGCCGGAGCCGGCGGCTCGACGGTGCGGAACCAGAGTTCGAGCCGATCGGTGCGGGCCGCCACTTCCTCGGCATCCGCTTCCACCATGCCGCGAGCCAGCAGCCGGGAAGGCCGCACCCCCGAGAGATCGGGCCCGGGCGTTGGCGAGGTGGGGCGAGCCCCCTTCACCACATCCAACCAGAGATGGAGCTCCGATGCCGAAAGCCTTCCCTGCCCTTCGACGGTCACATCGGCATCGCCCGCCAGCGACACGACGTGCCCCGTGCCATCCGGACGCATCCGCAGCCATTGCTGCCAGCGGGCCTGGGCCGGGGGCGATCGCTCCGACCGCATGCGGATCCAGCCGGGGCCCACCGCCAAGAGCGTTCCAGGGTCGCCCGGAGGGCCCGGCGTGTAGTCGATCTTCTTGGCCTCCATCTCGTTACCCTGCACGACGAGCGAGACCGGTTCATCACCATCGAGCAGGATGCGCCGCGTGGCGATTTCGTAGCCGAGCCGAGCCGCCCGCGCCTCCAGTTGGCTGCCCGTGGAACGGGCCACGACGGGCCCTCCCTTCGCCTGTATCTCGACCGGCTCGAGTCCGCCGCGCGCCGCGCCCGCCGAGGCCGTGGCACCAGCCGAAGCCGTGGCACCAGGGCCAGGCTGCTTGCGCGCCAGCACGATGGCCAGGAGATCGCACGCCATCTGTTCGGTGGACCCGCCTTCGGCAGCCCTGATCACATCGACGTGATCCTCGAGCGTGATGACGTTGGCCGACACATTCAGACAGAGCGCCCCGCGGCAGCTCACCAGCACCGGAACCGGCGCTGCCGTCGTCTCGTCGGATCCCGATCGCGTGCCCGACGCACCAGGCAGCATGCCTCCCGTGACGCCCTCGATCCGCATGGCCACGTCACGATCGAGCCGAATCGAATCGACTCCTCCGATATTTGGCCCCTTGTCGCCGGGGCCCGGAGGAGCAGACGCCCTCGGGCCTGCGGGACCGGGCCGCGGCCGAAGCCTCGCCACGAGCCCGCGGCCACTGCCGCTCGATCTCCCATACCGAAACTGCACCATTTCGCCCGTGCGCACCTCGAGCTCATCGAGTTCGATGTCGCGGGTCACGATCTCGATATCATCCTCGGCTCCCGCCACCGTGGGCGTGCCGCGAATCATCACCTGACCGCGAAGACTCCCTCCGATCAGCCGGGCCAGTCGCCCCTGCTTGAGGTCGAGTGGCTCGTCAAACTCGAGCACGGCCCCTTGAGGCGCCCGCATCACGAGCGTGCGGCCGGGCGGTCCGTCGGCGGCCATGCGGTTGCGATCGGGCAGGATCACGAGCGTGCATGGAACGAGGTTCACGCGACCGTCGGGCAGGGAGTGGTAATCCTTGAAGAGCAGTCGCATCTGCCGGCTCTCGAGCATGATCGGGTTGTCTCGCTCCCACGCGCCGGGGGGAAAGACGTCTCCCAGTGCCGCCAACCGCTGATCGGCGCGGGTACGGATGGCCGCGGCCTCCTCGGGCGACATCTCGAGGGCCGCACTTGTGTCACGAATCCGTGGCTCGATGATCGGCACGGCGGCGAGGCGGTAAAAGCCCGCCGCTGCCAAGACCACGAGAAACACCCGCAGCGTGCGTCCGAGTCGATGCTCCATCGCCTCCTCACCGCGTGATAGGTGTCAGACCCGGGAACCGGCATATCGGGCCACGACGGCATCCCAGCCGCCACGGGCCTTCATCATCCGCTCGACCACCTCCCGCACCGCACCACGGCCGCCTGGCAGCGACGTCACGAGCCGGGCGGCCTGCCGCAGTTCGGAACAGGCATCGGACACCGCCACGCCGAGCCCTGCCCGCATCACCACGGGCAGATCCGGAAGATCGTCGCCGACGAAGGCGGTCTGATCCCACGTGACGCCGGCCTCCCGCAACACGGCCTCGGCCGCCGCCACCTTGTCGTCGACACCCTGTCGCACGAACGTGATGCCCAGTTCATCTGCCCGAAGCTGCACGACGTGACTCGACCGTCCGGTGATGATTCCCGTCCGCCCGCCCGACCGCTGCCAGGCACGCAGGGCCAGGCCGTCACGGATGTGAAAGGTCTTCGACTCGATCCCCTGGTTGTTCCAGGTGACCCCTCCATCGGTGAGCACCCCGTCGACGTCCAGCAGAAGAAGCTGCACGCGGGCGAGCCGGTGATCGAGGTCGATGGAGTCGGACATGGCTGGGTTCGCGTGGGGAGTGTCAGGCGGCGGCGGATGTCGGCGCGGCGAGCACCTCCGGGGAGACGAGCCCGACGAGGTCGACGATGTCGAGCAATCCGGCCGGACGACCGTCGGCGTCGAGCACGGGAAGTTCGCTCAGCCGTCGCGCCTCGAGGATCGCCACGGCGTCGCGGAGCCGGGTGCCGATCGGGAGCGTCGTGGGACGGCGGGTCATCACCCGCCCGATCGGCTCATCGAGCGCGGCGTCGTGACGGCGCTCGAAGAGCCTCGCCAGATCGCTGTCGGTGAAGATGCCCGCGAGCGCGCCATGGTCGTCGAGGATCATCACCGCGCCGGTCCGACGCGGTGGCAACGGCCGCACGAACACATCCCGCACGGTATCGCTCGGCGTCGCCAGCCGGCATTCGGCCAGGGGTCGCATCGCATCCTCCACGAGCATCAACTGACGGCCGAGACTGCCGCCAGGATGCCGTGCAGCAAAATCCTCGGGGGTGAACCGTCGAAGCTGGCTCACCACGAGCGCCACCGCGTCACCGAGCGCGAGCATCAGCGAGGTGCTCGTGCTCGGCGCCAGGCCGAGCGAGCAGGCCTCGCGAAGACTGCCAGTGGGCACCACCACGTCGGCGGCGCGGCCCAAGGCACTCTCTCGACGGGCCGTGAGGGCCACGATCGGAACCCTTCTGGCCGCGAGGTGCGGAAGGAGTCGTGTGATCTCCTCCGTCTCACCCGACTGCGACAGGGCCAGCACGGTGTCGTCGGCACGAACCGCGCCGAGATCACCGTGCATCGCCTCAGCCGGATGGAGGAAATGGCTGGGTGTGCCGGTGGACGCAAGCGTGGCGGAAATCTTCCGCGCGACGAGCCCCGCCTTGCCGATGCCGGTCACGACGACATTGCCCGTACACCGCAGGAGAAGTTGCACGGCATCGCAGAATGACTGATCGAGCACCTTGGCCGCGTGGAGCACCGCCTCCCCTTCGGCGCGCAGCACCGAGCGGCCATGTTCGAGCACCACGTCATCATGCACGTCGTCCATGTCCACACCACCGCCGGGGAGTCTGCGCGGACTCCCCGCGCGGGGCGGGATGGTAGGCATGCTGGGCAAACCACGCAACGGGGCTTTCCCCCTGCGGTTTTTCCGCGGAGTCCGAGCGTCTCGCCTGCGGCCGACGGTCAGCGGCCGGCGTACCGGGCTGCCATCTCGGCCAGCGTGATGCACTTCACCTTGCCGGCATTGCCGGCCTGGCCAAACTGCACCATCCGCTCGGCACACACCTTCTTCATCGCCTCGCGGGACGGCTTGAGGTAGTCGCGCGGGTCGAACTTCGCCGGCGACTCGGCAAGCACCTTGCGGATCGCGCCGGTGATCGCCATGCGGCAGTCGGTGTCGACGTTGATCTTCCGCACGCCGTGCTTGATGCCCTTCTGGATTTCCTCCACCGGCACGCCCCACGTCTGCGGCATCTGGCCGCCGAACGAGTTGATGATGTCCTGGAGCTCCTGCGGAACGCTCGACGACCCGTGCATCACGAGATGGCAGTTGGGGAGCTTGGCGTGGATCTCCTCGATCCGCTTCATCGCGAGCACGTCACCGTCGGGCTTGCGGGTGAACTTGTAGGCTCCGTGGCTCGTGCCGATGGCGACCGCGAGCGCATCGACGCCGGTGGCGGCCACGAACCTGGCGGCTTCATCGGGATCGGTGAGCAGCTGGTCGTGCGAGAGCTTGCCGGAGGCGCCGTGACCGTCCTCGGCCTCACCCTCGCCGCTTTCGAGCGACCCGAGGCAGCCGAGTTCACCCTCGACCGACACGCCCTGCCGGTGGGCGAGCGTCACCACGTCCTTGGTCACTTTGACGTTGTAGTCGAAATCAGCGGGGGTCTTGCCATCCTCCTTGAGCGAACCGTCCATCATCACGCTCGTGAATCCATTGTCGATCGCGCTCTGGCAGGTGGCCGGCGAGTTGCCGTGATCCTGATGCATCGCGATCGGGATGGCCGGATAGAGTTCGGCGGCGGCGAGCATGAGGTGCCGGAGGTAGTTGTCCTGGCTGTAGCTGCGCGCCCCACGCGAGGCCTGCACGATCACGGGGGAATCGGTCTCCTTCGCCGCCTCCATGATCGACTGGATCTGCTCCATGTTGTTGACGTTGAACGCCGCGAGTCCGTAGCCGTTTTCGGCGGCATGGTCGAGCAGGATCCGCATGGGCACGAGGGGCATGGTTCGTCTCCGGAGGGCGTGGGGCGGGGGCCACGATCGTGGCGGCCGGGATCATACGGAAAAATGCGACGTGATAGAATCCCCGGCACTTCCCGCCGCTCCGCCGGCCTCGGGCCCCTTCCCATGGACCTCCGACCCGTCACCGACCCAATTCGCGGCTTCCTGTTCGTCACCGGCGGATGGGCGTGCCTTGGGCTGGCCATCGTGGGCGCCGTGCTGCCGCTCGTGCCCACCACACCCTTCGTGCTCCTGGCGAGCTGGTGCTTCTACAAGGGATCGCCGCGGATCCACGCGTGGCTCCACCGGTCGCGCACGTTCGGGCCCACCCTCGACGATTGGCAGCACTACCATGGCATCCGGCGTAGCCTCAAGCATCGGGCCGTGGTGATGGTCCTGGCGGTGGTGACCACGACGCTCTTTTTCAACGCCCTCCCGTGGTATCTGCAATACGTCACGCTCGCCTTGGTCTCCTTCGGGCTCTACACGATCTGGACCGTGCCGACCGTGCCGGACGACGCTCCACGAGCCCCTCGCACCCTCGCCGAATAAACCACCCGCCCCAGGCGGACCGGCTCCCAGACGGAAAACCCCGGCCTCAGCGCCGCGATGAACCTTTCGTGAGCCTCGTGCGTAGGAATCGCCGCGGGGTCGCCCGGCGATATGAGGGTCATGCCGTGCACGACGTGATGTCGAGAAAGTTCTTCGTCCTGACGTTCTCCTGGGTGCTGCTCATCGCGCACGCGCTGGGCTTGGCGGCCTTTTTGTCGCTGGGGGAGGCCAGCCCCCCGTGGTCGACGCGATGGTGGATCCAGATCACGCTCATCGGCGTGCTGTTTGGGTTTGCGTGTGCGGCATTCCTGACGGAGTGTGCCAGTTCGGCGTCGCACGTCCTCCCCTACGTCGGCCTCACCTATGCGGTCGTGGCCTCCCTGACGCTGTCGGTGCTCTTCGCCCGCCTCATCACGACGGGACAGCCCGTCGGCACGGATCTGCTCGGCCACATCGCCACGGGCGTCTTCATCGCCGGCATGGGAATCGTGCTGCTCTGGGCCTTCCCGACAAACTGGCTCTGCGACTACGTCGTGGCCGGGTATGCGATCGTCTTTGCCACCATGCTGATCCTGCTCATGGTGAAGTACGTGCTGTCGGGGTCGCCGATCGTGAACGAGGCCCTGATCGGAGAAGCCGCCGTGCTCGCCAGCACTGGCTTTCTCGCCGCCATCGCCTACCGTCTGTTCGACTGACCAGGCCAACGACACGAACCAAGCCGGTCAGTGGTCGATGTCCGGCCGTGGCTCGGGCAGCAGAAAACTCACCGCCAGCCCCACGAGGCAGATCACGGTGCCGACGATCGCGGCGGCCGAGGCGAAGTTGAGCGGCGCTGATCCATACGGCAGGAGTCCGGCGATCCACGGGGTGACTGCGGCGGCCGAGGTGCCGATCATTCGACCGCCGATGTTGGCGGCGAAGCTCTCGCCCGTCCCTCGGAGATGCACGGGATACACGTGCGGGAGGTAGTTGCCCCAGAAGGAAAGCTGCCCGACCGTGACGAGCCCCACCAGAAACATCCCGATCGACATGGTGGTGACGGGGAGGCGACCGAGGTGCATCCACTCGAGCGGGATCTCGAAGAACGTCGTGTTCGGCACCCGCAGGAAATACCAGAACACCAGTGGTGTCAGCAGCAGGCCCGGAATCTGCAGAAGCCGGAGCTTCCAGCCCCAGGCGATGCCAGCAGCCAGCACGACCGCCATGAGGCATCGCCCGATCAGACCGCCGAGCTCCTGCATCTTCGTGTATTCGGCGGCCATCTTCTGCCCGTGACGGGCGGCGGCCCCAGCGGCGATCGTCTGGAGTTTCGCGGCATCCTGCTCGCCCTTGTCGCGAGCTGCGTCCGCCGCTTTTTGTCCTGCCTCACCGGCCACCTGCTTCACCTCGGCCAGGCCTGGCACCATCTGCGGCATCTGCTGGATGGCACCAAAGGCCACACCAAGCGTACAGGCAAATCCGATGGCGGTGACGATCGTGGTGCGTCGCAGGTCGGGAGCGAAGAGCGCCGCAATCGACGGCCGCTTCAGCGTGCCGGCCGCCCGTCGCGCCGCCCAGATCGGAGACTCGGGCAGGAAGGGACGGATGAGGATCAGGGGTACCGCCGGAATCAGCCCCGACATGAGCGTGTACCGCCAGGCCTCGTGCTCATGACCGGCTCCGATCTGCCCGAGCATGCTCAGCCACGACGGCATCTGAATGGCTGGAAGACTCGGCCCAATCTGCACCGCCAGACCGTTGGCGACCGCCACCAACAGTCCGCCGATCGACGAAAAGGCCTGCGTGTATCCCAACACCCGCTCCCGCTGCCGCGGATCGGGAAACAGCTCCGCGAGCCATGCGACGGCCGCCACGAACTCGACGCAGACGCCGACAAACACCAGGCATCGGCAGACGAGCAGCATCGACAGGCTCGTCGAGAACCCGGCGGCAAACGCGGCGAACGCGTAGACCAGGATGCTCCAGGTGAGCACGCGTCGGCGGCCAAGCCGGTCGGTCAGGTAGCCACCGAGCAGGCCAAACACGCCTCCGCAGAGCGCGGGCACGTAAAACAGGAGCCCCACCCATCGCAGGAAGCCCGGGCTTCCCGGCTGGAATCCCCCGAGCTCCAGCAGGGCTGGTCGCGCCACCAGCGGAAGCATCAGGAGTTCGTAGATGTCGAAGGCGAACCCGATCGCGGCGATGCCGCAGATGAGCCATCCGGTGAAGGAAAGCGGCGATCCGGATGCCTGCCGCGGCGAGCCCTCTGTCATGGCGTGTCCCTGATGACGCTCCGAGCCGCCCACCGCGCGACCGAGGCAATCACACTACTGCGGTCCGATCGACGGCGGGCACTTGGCGAGGAAGTCACGGGGGCCACGCGTGGTGTAGTAGGGATAGGCAACGGCACCGCTCGGCGGACCGGCCGGCTGCGTGGCACCGTAGTCGCTGCCCGCAAGCGCCGCCTTCTCGGCGGGCGACAGGTGGTGCTTCGCCAGGCCACCATAGCGGCCAACATGCTTGGGATGACACGACCCGTCGGCACAGTCCTGGCAGTTGCCGCTCTGACAGTTGCCGGTGGGGCAGCCCTCGGGGCCGCACTGGCCGGTGGGGCACATGCCGTCCTGGCAGGCACCGCCCTGGGTGGCGTGGTGGCCATGCGGGCCGTCGGTGTTGAGCAGGAAGAGGCGGTCGATGATCGAGCAGCCGCTCGACGTGGCAATCACGGAGGCCACGACGACCAGTCCGAAGGCACGCGACAGCGTATTCATGGGCAGGTTCCCGGTTGGCGGACCGCCGCCACGGGCACTCCGCCCGCGATCGATGGTCCTCATGTCCCCGGTGGTATCGGTCGTGCCGCCGGCGCCGGTTGAGAAAACCCTGCGGCTGGCAAGATGGGCAAGCCGCGCCGTCGTGCCGCCCGGCGCTACCCGCGGTATCGGCCAGCGATCAGCGAGATGTTCTGACCGCCGAATCCGAACGAGTTGGAGAGGGCGAAGTCGACCTTTCCTTCCCGCACCTTGTTGGGAACGTAATCGAGATCGCAGTTGGGATCCGGCGTCTCGTAGTTGATGGTCGGCGGAAGGAGGCCATCGCGAATCGACAAGAGGCACACGATGAGTTCCGTCGCTCCGGCCGCGGCGATCAGGTGCCCCATCATGCTCTTCGTGCTCGACACCGGAATCTGATACGCCCGCTCGCCAAAGACCTTCTTGATCGCGAGCGTCTCGACCTTGTCGTTGACGTCCGTGCTGGTGCCGTGGGCATTGATGTAGTGGATGTCCTCGAGCCCGATGCCGGCATCCGCGAGCGCCATTCGGATGCAGGCGGCGGCACCTCGCCCTTCCGGATGGGTGTCGGTGATGCGGTAGGCGTCGGCGGTGGAGCCGTAGCCGATCACCTCGCCGTGGATCGTCGCGCCACGTCGCTTCGCATGCTCGAGTTCCTCGAGCACCACCATCGCCGCCCCCTCGCCAAGCACGAAGCCGTCACGGTCGTTGTCGAACGGGCGGCTCGCGCGGGTGGGCTCATCATTCCGAGTCGAGAGCGCGGTGAGCAGGTTGAACCCCGTCACGCCAAACGGATGAATCATGCTGTGGGTGCCGCCGGAAAGCATCACGTCGGCCTCGCCTCGCCGAACGATCTCGACCGCCTCTCCGATCGCCTGGCTCGACGCCGCACAGGCGGTGAGGCAGTTGAGGTTTGGCCCCTGCGCATCGAAGAGGCCGGCAAGATGGCCGGCCGGCATGTTGGGCTCCTGCTCCACCTCCGACAGCGGATGGAGCGTCTCGAGGCCGAGCCTCGTGAACTTGGCCACGTCGAGCCGGTCGCCTTCGATCGACGCCATCATCATCCGGGTGAAGGCTTCGAAGTCTTGCTGCCCCTCGCCACTGCCGAGATAGATGCCGAGCCGCGTCGGATCGGCGGGGAGGCCGTTGGGAAGCCCAGCCGCCTTCATCGCCTGCAGCGCGGCGCCGGCGGCAAACTTCGTGTGACGGCCGCAGTATTCCCACACCTTGGGATCCTGCCCTTCGTCGGCGATGTCCCAGCCCTTCACCTCGGCGGCGATCTTGGTGGGAAACTTCGACGCATCAAAGATCGTCGTCCGCCCGACGCCCGAGGCACCGGCGACGAGATTCTTCCAGAGGGGCTCGACGCCCACGCCCAACGGCGTGATGCAGCCCATGCCCGTGATCACCACCCGACGCCTGCCGGCAGCCATCGCCCGCCTCCGCTTGGCCTCACCAGTCGGGCCGCGCAAGCGGCTGGCCCGACTCGTCGCGGCCGACCTCGTAGATATGGAGCTGATCGAGCCATCGGAGGAGTTCCTCCGATTCGAAAAGCTTGGGAACGCCCTCACCAGGCTCCAGATGGGCGAAGAACAGTTCGGCCTCGCCTTGGAGCCTGTCGCCGACGGTGCTGGTCACCTTGGTGAGTGAACCGGCCGGCTTCAGATCGAGAATCTCTGCCCGAAATCGGATCGTGTCGCCGGGCACCGCGTCGAAGTGAAACACGGCCGACGCCACCTTCGCGAGCACCACCCGCCGGTTGTAGTCGATGGCATCGGCCACGAGCAGCCCGGCCGCCTGGGCCATCCCTTCGACGATCAGGGAGTTTGGCATGATCGCCACGCCCGGGAAGTGGTCGTGGAGATGCTCCTCCGCCAGCGACACGTTCTTCACGGCCGTGGCGTGCTTGCCGCGGATGAACTCCTCGTAACGGTCGATCCAAAACCAGCGCATGAAATCCTTCGCGGCGGGCCGCTGCTCTCAGGGGAAGCTGTGCGGAGCGATCAGCCCCGCAGGCCGAAGCCCTACTGGCCCAGCTTGCTCGCGACGTACTTCACCATGTCCTCCACGGTGAGCGTGTTCGCGAAGTTTTGCACGCTGGGATTCGCCTCAAACTTGGTGAGGTCGGCAAAGGGCATCCGCGCCTTCAGCGCGGCGATGCCGGCCGGCGTCACCTTGCCATCCGTCACGAACTCCGAGCTCGACAGCACGTCTTCGGGGAACAGTTCGCCCCGGGAGATCTTGATGTTGAACGCTTTTTCGAGACGAAACACGATGTCCAGAAAGTCGATCGATTCCGCACCGAGGTCACCAACCATGGTGGCACCCGGGGTGACATCGTCTTCGTCCACGCCCAGCGCATCGACGAGGGCAGACTTCACCTTTTCGAAGATTTCATCACGAGACGGCATCGACGATTCACCTTGAGAATGGGAGGGTAGGAACTGCCCGCAGGGCGACGATGTTGTAATGTCGGCCTGCCCGCATGAAAACCCGAACTTGCCTATTTTCCACCCGCGAAAAAGGGCCAAGCGGAAAAACCCGCCAAGAAATGGCGAATCCAGGAAGGCTGTAAGCCCGTCGGCCTACCCGCCAACCGCCGCCGAGGCGGCCGGGGTGGCCGCCCCCGACCCGTAGACCACCTGCCGCTGGGAGAGCCCGCGACTTGGGTGGAGCAACGCCCAGAGCTTCCGCATCTCCGACCGCACTCGGGCATCCAGTGCGGCCCCGTGGTGAAGCCGATCCGCCATGTTGTAGCGTTCGAGAATGAGTCTGGCGGTCAGGCTCGTGCGGTCGCCCACCATCCCGCTCGCCTTGACGGTGGTCGTGGTGGCGTCCTGCGACTGCACCTGGGCCGTCACCGTCAGCACGCGGCCCGGTTCGGCAAAATCACCGTACTTCACGTTTTTGGCGGTCCGCAGCACCACCATGCTGTGGGCGAAGTCTTCGCCGAGTCGGATCGTCCAGGCTGCGGCCTGCGTCATCGCTTCGAGCATCAACACGCCGGGCAGCACCGGAAAACGGGGGAAGTGATCGCCGAGGTATTCCTCGGCGAGCGACACCGTCTTGATGGCCGTGATCGATTTGCCGGGCTCCACGTCCAGAACCCGATCGAGCAGCGTAAACCGCATCGCACCTTCTCCAGATTCAGCCTCGATCCGCCGCCAAACCTCTTCGCGAGTGTTTCGGCGAGCCGGAAGTGAGCCGAGAGTATAGGTGCCGGGCCTTCCCCCACAACCGCGAACCGCCGCCGTGCGACGCAGTTTTCTTCGGGTCGAGGCAGCACAATCGTCTCGACTGGGAGAGTTCCCGATCGCGGCATGATCGCCCCTCGCCCGGGCCGATTCACGAGGCCTTTGGCCGCCGGCACCTGGCCTTGAGCCAACGCTGGGGCCAGCCGCGTCCGGCCATGAGCGGGGCGGGGACCGCCGAGGACTCGTGGACGGGTATGCTCGGCGGCGGAAGAAGCATGCTTCTCCGCTGCCCGTTCACGAATCCTCCATGCCACTCGTTCTCGTTCCCCGAACCGACGCCTCAGGGCCGCTGTCCATCGATGCCTCGGGCCTGGCACCCGACCGCGTCGCCTCCATGACGGCCGAGGCAGTGGCACGCCTTCCACTCCTGACCGACTGCCGCCCCTGTCCGCTCGGCGACCTCTTTCAGGTGTCGGGCCACGCAAGCGATAGGGTGATCGAATGCCGCGGCGACTTCTCGAGAGTTCATTTCCTGGCGGCGGGCATGCAGTCGGGCACCGTGCGAGTCAGGGGCGACGCGGGCCGACATGCCGGTGAGGGCATGACTGGAGGCCGTCTGGAAATCGCCGGTTCCGCAGGCGACTGGCTGGCGGCCGACATGACCGGCGGCGAGGTGATGGTGTCGGGAAACGTGGGCGACAACGTGGCGGCGGCCCTGCCCGGCAGCCCCATGGGCATGCGGGGGGGCGTGGTGGTGGTGCACGGGTCGGCCGGAGCGCTCGCGGGAAGCCGCCTGCGTCGTGGCCTGATCGCCATCGCGGGACACTGCGACGCCGCGCCGGGCTTCGAGATGCTGGCGGGAACACTCGTTGTTGCCGGACGCGTCGGACGCGATCCCGGGCTCGGCATGCGGCGTGGATCGATCGTGAGTTTGACGCACGGCTCGTCGCCGCCGGCCACGTTCACCCGAGGCGCGGCGTGGCGGCCGTCCTTCCTGCCCCTGCTTTTGACGCGGCTGGGGGAACGGGGATTCCGGCCGGCAGCAGCAGCCCTGAGGGTGACGGCCTGGCGGCAGTGGCACGGGGACGGGTTGGCCGGGGGCCGGGGGGAGCTGCTGCAGCCGGACCCGTAATTCAGCCGATTTGAGGAGGCGTCTTTCACCTCCCCCGATCCTCGGCTATTCTCTGGGATTCCCGAATCCCAAGCCCCTCCTGACCGGACCCCATGCCCACGATCAGCCAGCTCGTTCGCAGTCGCCGCCGTCCCAAGCGGAAGTTTTCGAAGTCTCCCGTGCTCGACCGCTGCCCCCAGAAGCGCGGCGTCTGCCTTCAGGTTCGCACGATGACCCCGAAGAAGCCGAACTCGGCCCTTCGAAAGATCGCCCGCGTGCGGCTCTCCAATCAAAAGGAAGTCACGGTCTACATTCCCGGCGAAGGCCACAACCTTCAGGAGCACTCGATCGTGCTCGTGCGTGGCGGTCGTGTTCGCGACCTCCCAGGCGTGCGATACCACATCATCCGTGGTGCGCTCGACACGCTGGGTGTTCAGGGACGAAAGCAGTCTCGCAGCCTCTACGGCGCGAAGAAGGGCTGATCCCTCGACCATCACGATTCACCACCACATCCAACGCTCCGCCTAGAGAACCATGGGAAACATCACCGCCAGCCGCGAACAGCTCCGCCCCGATCCTCGGTATGGGTCGCTTCTTGCCAGCAAGTTCATCAACTGCCTGATGGAAGACGGCAAGAAGAGCGTCGCCCAAAACCTCTTCTACAAGGCGATGGACATCGTCTCGAAGAAGATCACCGACGCGGAGCCGATCGAGATCTTCAACCGTGCCATCGAAAACGTGAAGCCTGCGGTCGAGGTTCGTTCGAAGCGCGTGGGTGGTGCCGCCTACCAGGTGCCGATGCAGGTGAATCGCAACCGCCAGCAGTCGCTCGCGATCCGCTGGGTGCTCCAGGCCGTTCGTGAGAAGAAGGGCCGTGGCACCTACGAGAAGCTTGCCGAGGAAATCATCGCCGCCTACAAGCGGGAAGGTGCCGCGGTGACCAAGCGCGACAACGTGCACCGCATGGCGGATGCGAATAAGGCCTTCGCGCATTTCGCCTGGTGAACCAGGCGAAATGCCCGTTCCACGCCTGCAAAGCCATCCTGGCCTTTGCAGGCTGAGAGCCGAATGCTTCGCATCCGGGATCGCCTCCTGCGATCTCCTCGCCTGGTGAACCAGGCGAAATGCCCGTTCCACGCCTGCAAAGCCATCCTGGCC
>JAFMIU010000149.1 GCA_017853835.1 Pirellulales bacterium
GTGAGGCGATACGTTTTCTGCCATGTTCGTGATGCGCCGAACCATGTCGGTGAGCTCTTAACGAGGCTCGTTGGGGGCTGAAACAATTGGTTCTGGTCGCGTGTATAGCCGCCGCTCACGGCCTGTCCGTGGCGTCGCGGATCACATGCCCCGGGATCCAAGGCCACCCCGTTTCTTTTTTCAACGAGCTCTCCGCATCACACGACGCCACGGCATTGCGGTGGTCAACGTATCGCCCCACGCTCCCTCGCCCCCCTTCACTTCGCAACCCGGCCCGCCCAGAGGGCGTAGGCCTTGTCGGGACTCGAGCGAAACACGCCGGCAAAGGCCGCGTCGCACGCCTTGCCCGCATCGAGCGCGGCCACAAACTGCCTGAGCTTTGCCCCGCCGGCGATGGCCGTCACGAAGCCGCCGGCCAGCGTCGCCTGATCAACGGCGGTGCCTTTTCCCGCAAGCGCATCGGCCTGCATGCCGCGCGCCGCGTTTTGCATCTCTCGGCGCCACTGCTGCACGATCGCCGCCTTGGGCTCCAGCCGGGTGGCCACCGCCCGTCCGGCCCCGCGGGCGAGCCACGCCGGCGCTCCGCGGCCAGCCAACGCCGCCGCCGTGATCGATTCTGCCAGCGAAGCCCGAAGGTCGGGGCCCGGCTCCGACGACGGCACGAACAGCGCGGCATAGACGACTTCGTTCGACACACCGGCATGGCAGGTGATGCCCCGCGGCCGCTCCGCACGATCCACGTTTTGCCAGATCGCGGAGTAATCGTAGGCCTGACGCACCGCGTAGAGCACGATGCCGCCCTTGATGAGCGGCCCATCGGCCACGAGCTGCTTTCGCACGTCGGCCGCCACGTCGGCCGCGGTGTCGGCGAGTTCCCCGAGCCGCTGCGCGGGCAGGTTGCCGATCACGCACACCCCATCGCGCCGCTCCACGACGGGCTCCTCGTCGGGAATCGCCCGCCTCCAGAGGGCGAGCCCCGCCACGGCACGAAGCTCCGACAGTTCGGCCTCGGGCAGATCGGGCATGGGCGGCATCGTGGACACGGGGGCTTCGGTCGAGGGCATCGCGGCCGTGCCACCGCGGGCGAGGGCGTCGAGCCGAACCGTCGGGTCGTCCCCGTCAAACGTCGCCCCCGCGTCGATCCATGCGATGAGCGTGTTGACATCGGCTTGTGAGATTTTTCCGCCCCCTCGGGGCATATCCCCGGTGAGGATCACCTCCACGAGCCGACTCGATCGCCCCACGCCGCGCTGCACCATCCCCGATCGCATGAGGGCGTCGTGGCTGGGCATCTGGAAATCGCCCTTTCGGCCGGTCACGTGGCAGCCGCCACACGATCGCACCAGGATCGGCGCCACCTGCCGGGAAAACGACACGGGGGGTGCCTGGGCGTCGGAGGCTGCGGGAACACCGAGCAGGCCGACGATCGCCAGCGCGGCAACGAGCGTGTGCCAGAGGGAGGGGCTGGGTATGGATCTCATACCGTCAGCATAAAGGCCGTCACGTGTTCTGGCACGAGTGGCAGATCCAGCGCACCTGATGG
The DNA here is from genome assembly GCA_017853835.1 of Pirellulales bacterium. Classification (GTDB taxonomy): domain Bacteria; phylum Planctomycetota; class Planctomycetia; order Pirellulales; family UBA1268; genus QWPN01. Next base: position 1,544 of record JAFMIU010000149.1, read on the forward strand.
GCCCACCATGGGACTCGGCTCAATAACGGATCAGGAGAGCCCGCGATCCATCGGCTGATCAGGCGATTCTTCCCGGAGATGCCCATCGCGGCGCCGAACCCGTCGGCGGCGCCGCTTCCTGCCGAAGTGCCGCGGCGGTCGACCGCCGACGACAGCCATCGCGGTCACGGCCACGGTGGCGACCACGGAGGTGAGCCACACCACCCCAACCACCATGCCAGCCCGAAGGCACACCCGTGCTCCAGCGGCGTCGCCCAAACCTCCCAGGAGACCCCCAAGCCCGAGGATCACCGCGAGCAGGATCGGGAGGAGCAGCGTCGCGCCGATTCCCCAGACGAGGGCACGGTGAAGTGGGGCGCGGGACACGGTCGTGCAGGTCTCGAGCGACACGAGGCGAGGGGTGGGACGCGTGGCCATCCACGCTGCCACGATTGTCGTTTCAGCCATAGGACCGGGTCAAGGATCGCGAACGAGACGGTGTTCGGAGTAGACTTTGGGCTCATCGGTGGGCACTCCCTCACGCGGCAGGACAAGACGCATGGATGCGTTGTCGACGGCACGATTCGGGCGAAAGGCCCTGGCGTGGATGGCGGTCGCCCTGCTGGCCATCGGCGGCAGTCATGCCCACGGCGACCGGGTTCGGCTCGCGGATGGTCGGGTGCTGGACGGCCGCTTCGCCCGGCTGCCGGGCGTGGCGGTCGATCCGCTCGCCGAGGCCCGGGGCCGCCCCCAGAGCGAGCCGATCCTGATGTGCGACGATGAGCTCACCCGCACGATGGTGTCGAAGCGCCAGGTGGTGGAGGTGGAGGAGGCGCCGTTCGATCCGGGCATCGAACGAGTCGTCATTCCGCAACGCGTTCCCGAAAACGGCCGCCGAGTGGCGGGCATTGGGGGCATCCTCGAAACGACCCCCTTTGACGAGTTCGGGCGTCGCATCCTGTCGCTCGCCACCGCCGGAGGCCGCGTGGACGTGGTGCAGGGCATCACCGAGATCACTCCGCGCTGGACCAAGGTGGAGGGTGTGCAGACCGAGAAGCCGCTCCTGCTCGACATGCGGATCGCCACCACGTCGATTCCGCCCGACGTGCTCAAGCGGGTGATCGCCCAGCACATCGATCGCACGAATCCGGATGATCGGCTGAGGGTTGTGCGGCTGCTGCTCCAAGGCGATCGCTACGTCGATGCCCAGCGGGAGCTCGACGAGGTGCTCGCCGACTTTCCCGATCTGGCCGACCTCGCAAAGGAGCGTCGCACGATCGCCGACCTCGCAGCCAACCGGATGCTCGACGAGATCCTGGCCCGGGGCAGGGCGGGCCAGGATCGGCTTGCCGTCAGGATGCTCGAGGCCTTTCCGGCCGACACGCTCGGTGGCGAAACCCTCGAAGCGGTGCGCGAGGCACGCGACACCTACCGTGACAGGCAGGCCGAGGCGGAGAAGCTCGTTGCCCAGGTGCGGGCTCAGCTCGCGCGGCTGGGTGATGACGACGCCCGCGCGGCGGCCACGGCGATCCTCGATGAACTCCAGCGCGGGCTGTCGTTTTCCACGCTCGACCGCCTCGCCACGTTCGCGAGGCTTGGCACCGACGCGGAGATGCCGGCTGATCGCGCCGTCGCCATCGCGATCACGAGCTGGCTCGCCGGAGCGGGTGCGGCCAACGACAACCTCAAGCTGGCGCTGTCGACGGCCCGGGTCCGCGACCTCATCAGGGCCTATCTCCGCGCCGACGACGAGGTGGCTCGTGGCGAGATCCTCGACCGGATTCGCGACGAGGAGGCGGGCGACCCGTCCACCGTGGCGTCTCTCATCGGCCACATGCGTCCTCCGCTCGATCCACCTGAGGAAGTGAGCGAGGGGCTCTACGAGCTGTCCGTGCCTGGGATGCGCGACGACGACCCTCCGATCCGCTGCCTGGTGCAGGTGCCGCCGGAATACGACCCGCTGCGACGATATCCGGCAGTCGTGACGCTCCATGCGGGGTGGTCGACACCGCTCAACCAGATCGAGTGGTGGGCTGGCATGCCGGGAGGCGAGGCGGGACGCCTTGGCCAGGCGACTCGTCACGGGACGATTGTGATCGCCCCAGCCTGGGGCGAGCCGAATCAGTCGACCTATGGGTATTCGGCCCGCGAGCACCATGCGGTGCTCGCCTCCCTTCGCGATGCGATGCGGCGGTTCTCGATCGACAGCGACCGCGTGTTTCTCTCGGGGCACTCGCTCGGGGGCGATGCGGCCTGGGACATCGCCACGGCGCACCCGGACCTCTGGGCCGGTCTCGTGATGGTGGGAGGCGGGGCCGGCCGCTTCGTCACCCACGACTGGCCCAACGCCCGGCTGCTTCCGATCTATCTCGTGGGGGGTGAACTCGACCGCGGCCTCCTGATGCAAAACGCCATCGACCTCGACCGCTACTTCTCCAGGGGGTTCGACGCCACGTATGTCGAATACCGCGGTCGCGGGCACGAGAACTTCTCTGACGAGGTGCATCGGATCTTCGACTGGATGGGCCGCAAGAAGCGGACTTTTTTTCCCCGCGAGATCGACGCCGTCGCGTTTCGTCCGTGGGACCGTTTCTTCTGGTGGCTCGAGTTCGAGGGGCAGCCGCCGCGCACGGTCGTGCTCCCCGAGGCCTGGCCGCCCCCGACGGGCGCGCGGCCGTTTTCCTTCGAGGCCAAGGCCACGGCGTCCAACACGGTGTCGGTGAAGTGCGGCGCCTCGCGGGTCCGCGTGTGGCTTTCCCCGGAACTGGTCAACTTCGACCTGCCGGTCACCGTGAGCATCGACGGCCAACGCCGCCACAAGGGCCCGGTGACGGGCGACCTCCGGGTGATGCTCGAGGACGTGCGGCTCCGGGCCGATCGCCAGCACCCATTTTGGTCGGTCGTGGAAGCCGCATCGGGCCGGAAGCCCTGACGGCGTTTGATCGCTCGATGGCGTCGGACATCGACATGCGCCGCGCGTTTCACCGCGCCGGTCCCACGGCTCACGCCGTTGGGCTTCCACGGAGCACCCGAAGCAACGCCCGGCCCCGCCCCGCCGTGTGACGAGCGAGGGGTTGCCCACGCCCCGGGAGACGGCGTCAG
>JAFMIU010000150.1 GCA_017853835.1 Pirellulales bacterium
CAGTGGCAATCGAAACGGCGCACACCATGAGGCTCTATGAACACCCCGATTTCGAACAAGCGATCCTTCGTGCCGCCGATCACTACAGTGGGCGCGGGCTTCGCCCGGCGATTATCGAGAAGGACTACTACGTTACCGAGGCACTTCGCATCGTCGCTGCTACGGCAGGCGATAAGGTCATCTTCAAAGGGGGCACCAGCCTGTCGAAGGGCTGGAACCTGATCGAACGCTTCTCCGAAGACATCGACCTGTTCCTTGATCCGCTGGCTTTCGATCCTCCTCTGGGCTGGAACGGCGTTAATCGCGAGCTCAAACGACTGCGTGACGCGATAAGCGGACACCCGGGCTTGAAGTTCGTCCAGGACGAGAGCCTCACCATCGGCGGGCTCGGTCGAGCGACCACTTCGCCTATCAGCAGCTGCTCGGCGGGCCGGGTGAGGTGACGGCGCGGGTGTTGCTCGAGGCGGGCACGGCAAGCGGTAGGGAACCGACTGCCGATCTGCCGCTTTGCTCGTATCTGGGACATTTTCTTCAGGAGACCGGCGTGAGCCTCGGCGCCGACGACGAACAACCCTTCACCATGCGGCTGCTTCACTTCCGCCGCACGTTCGTCGAGAAACTCTTTGCCATCCATGGCAAGGTCGAAATACTGAAACGCGACGGTCGGCCGATTGGCACCTACGCCCGCCACTACTACGACCTGTACCAACTCTCATCACAGCCCAGCGTGCTGGCGATGCTGGCATCGCCGGAATACGCGGCGATCAAACACGACTATGACCGCATCAGCCGAGCGCACTTCGAGCGAGACTACTTCCACCCTGAGGGAATGAGTTTTGCAAACAGCGACGCGATCTTTCCACCGTCATCCATCGCGGCGGCGATCACTCAAGACTACGACGAGCAGTGCCGGATGCTCTGCTACGGGGCTTTCCCGTCCTGGCGGGAAGTGCAGGAGAGATTCGATCAACTCCGGCCAAGCCTGTGAGGCCATCGGGTTTGCCTTCTGGCATGGGGAAGCCCGTTGAGTTCAGCCGCGATGAAGTTGCTGTGGGAACGCCGCGTGGGCGATGTCTGACTAGCCATTGGTTCTCTGATTCCTCGGGTGATTCCACAAACAGCGGGCAGAAAACTCCTGATATCTATCAATGCATCTCGCATCGCTCCCCTCACCTCCGCCCTGACACCCCCGCCATCCTCCCGAATCGCCGGTCGAACGTCATCTGCTGCTGGGCGAACAACCCGTCTAGCCGCCGGGAAAGTTCCGGATCGCCAGCGGCGAACATACGGATGGCGTCTTTCAACTGCGATACCGCTCGCTTGACCTTGTAGGCAGACTCAAGCCCAGGGGCGGTGCCGACAAGATCCTTCGTGTCGCCGCCGTCCTCTATGCGGTGGTCGAGGACGCGAACCACAGCATCTCCGAAACGCCTCAGCAGGAAGTTGCGGAAATCACTGACGATCTCCCCGTCCGCTCGGGGAGCCGCGGCAAGGTCATCAACGTGAACGGTGGCAGAGTTGCGAATACGGCCGGCAATGTTGGCTTCAACGCTGGCAGTGTCGGCAGCGCCATCGTTTGAAGCCGGAAATGGGTCACCACGCAAGGTCTCCTCGTCGGCATGGCAACCCTCATGATAGAAAATGGTTCGATCCATGGGGGCATGTCAAACACGAGTCTGTGAACGAGGCAACGTTATGCCCGAGATACTGTCTTCGACGTTCGTGCTTGCCGTAGCCGACCTGAATGCTTCGGTCGAATTCTATGTGAACACACTCGGATTCACCGAAGACCTGCGCGTCGACGGGTGGTCATTCCTCAGCCTGGGTGCATGCAGGCTACGACTTGGCCATTGTCCTGAAGCAATCCCCATGACTGACGTCGCAGACCACTCGTGGTTCGCGTACCTGCACGTTCGGGACGCCGCAGGTCTCTACCGCGAGTACGTTCAACGCGGCGTTGGTATCTGGCACCCGCTCGCTGACAGGCCGTGGGGTATGCGGGAGTTTTCGATCGTCACGCCAGATGGCCACCGGATCGTTTACGGCCAGGTGTTGCCAGAAGCGAAGCCGTCAGTTGAGACCGATGCCGCCTCGGACGGCGTTGGCCGCTGATGCCTAGGGCGTTCACCGTCCAGAACACGATTCCCGAGGCCCTCGCCAAGGAGGCTGCCGCCGAAGGCTTGCGCGAGCCTAGAGCGCATCTCCGCTACGTGTAGCGACGAGTTGATAATCCTGAGCGGGTAGGCGAGGGGGTCGGCGAACGCTCGAGGAGCCTTGGGCGTATCCTCGCCCCGGCGACGAGACTTTTGCCGCCCCCGAGCCGGCGATACACGTATCTCAGACGCGCTCTAACGCGATCGAAGCGATCCTGCGCGACCGTCGTCTCAACCCGGGCGACGTCTCAACGCAACAGGCTCCAACTGCTATCGCTCATCCGGCCAGCGCTCTCGGAAACGATGCATGGCTCCGATCGGGTGCCGGACACGGCCATAGGCACGAGCAGGCCGATGGCACCGGTGGCGACATGTCGAGAACACGGGTCGCCGGTGGACCGATTTCGAGACATAGCCGGGCGGTGGAGACAGGCTCCTGGGGGGGCGGCATCACGCCTACGATGGCGAACGGCCCCTGTGCGACCTTCATCTCTCGCTGGCCCAGCGGAGGGGTTGGCGATCGATGCCTTCGGCGACAGCACAGGCTCCCTGGCAGACCTTGCGGGCTAAGGAGGCTGGGGAGCCTGTGCCGGCTCGCATGGGGCGCAGCGTGTCAGCGGCTCGTGGGGGGCTCTCTCGCACGGCCCGATTTTCTTCGGAAGGGCAAAAAATCGGGCGTTTTTCACGGTTTTGGATTTCGGGCTTCGCGCACGAAGGAGGCCGCCGATAGGGTTTTGGAACCTTCGTCGACCGCGGGCGCCCGCGGCGATCGAGGGGGCGGATCGCGCCACACGGCTTCCGATCCGGCAGTGTTTGTCTCCAGGAGATTGCCATGAAGAAGTTCCCCAAGTTTGTCACCATGTTGTTCGTGTTCGCCGTCGTCGGCCTGCTTGCCATCGACTCGGCTTCGGCCGCTGGCCGCCGCAATCGCGGCTGCTGCGACAGCTGCTGCGAGCCGGCGTGCTGCGCCAATGAGCCGGCGTGCTGTGCCGCTGAGCCTGCCTGCTGCGCCAACGAGCCCAGCTGCTGCGCCGACGAGTGCCACGGTCGTACCCGCCGCGTTCGCGCTGGTCGTCGTGCCCGGGCCTCGAGCTGCTGCACCAGCTGCTGCGCCGAGCCGGCCTGTGGTGCCGAGCCCGCGTGCGGCGCGTGCGCCGGAGGCTGAGTGAGCGACACGGCTGCCGACCGACACCGTCAGTCGGCTCCGTGGTGCCGATGGCCGCCTCGTCCGGACTCGTCGTTCGTGTCAGCGTGTGAACGCTGATGCGGCGGCGACTCCGGCCGAGCGTCCGCGGTGGGGCGCTTGTCGCCACACGTGGTTTCTCTGGGCTGAAGCGGCCAACGGTTTCTCGAGCGTCCGCCGATCCGCTCGCCCCACCCTGTCCAAAGTGCCACGAACGAGGTCTGCGTGCGCGTTGGATGCGGTCTAGCGACGACGTCGATACCGTGCGGCAGCGACGGCTGCCGTCACAACCCCGCATCCGATCATCGCGGCGGTGCTTGGCTCCGGAACGGCAGTCACTTCCATGCGAGGAAAGTCGTTGGTCGGCATAATCGGGCCGAACCATGAGCCAGTGATCCAGGGGGAGACATTCGCGGGAATGCCAACATCAGGCGCGCTGTAGTTGCTGTAGCCGCTCCAGCTCAGTTGAGCGGTGGTTCGCGAGTTTGTGTTCACCACGAGCCAATAGTTTGAACTGGGTGAGAGGGTGTAGGCAATGGTGGGCACGCCGATGAATTTGGGGGTGTCGTCTGACCCACCGACAAAGAAAGACCCAAGGCCTAAGTTTGACACGAGCGTGGTGAGCTTGTTTGCCGGCACGTTTGCTGTTCCGGTGTCCCAGATTTCGAGAGAAAGGGTGCCGTCGATGGTGCTGACGCTGTTCGTTTGAAGATACAGCCCAACCGTATCGAGGATGTAGGCCGACGAGGTTGTCGTGAACTGTTGAGCGAGTGCCCCGTTGAGAGTAACAGTGCCGCCTGGAATGGCGGTGTTGTTGGGGTTGTTGATGTTGTTGGCCAAGATCGTGCTCGCGCTGGCGTTTGCGGTGAAGGTCGCGATGACCGTGGTCGCAACAATCGCCATCACCAGCAGGTGGTTGCGCGAGCGATGTGAACGAGAAGCATGTGCAGACATGGTGGTTTGGTGCCCCGGTTGAATGGTCTGAGTGGATCGAAACGCGATGCCTCTATCACGATGCTCGAAAGCGTGAAGGCAGTGCCATCGGAGCACCATCGGATTACACAATGCAAATCCCGCGCCAAACGCCCGAGTTGGTGAGAGAAGCCGAAGGGGGGCCTGTTTCTCGCGGCTTTGCGAGCCTTCTCGGCATCAGGCGACCAGCGTGCGGTGCCGGGGTGGGGCGAATCGCTCCACCTCACTGGGGCGATTCGCTCCAGTCCCCTGGTGGAAATCGCCCCAGTGAAGACGTCCCGTTTGGTGGTG
>JAFMIU010000013.1 GCA_017853835.1 Pirellulales bacterium
CCCGTGGAAGCCCAACGGCGTGAGCCGTGGGACCGGCGAGGTGACACGCGCGGCGGGTTTGGCGCGGTAGGGTTCAACGCGCCCAATCGCGTCGGAATTTGTAGCGAGGCGTGTCCCAGGCCTTACGGCCTTGGGCTTGGACGGGAACCGGGTGGCGCTGGCGCCCCGTGGAAGCCCAACGGCGTGAGCCGTGGGACCGGCGTGGTGAGACGCACGGGCTGTTTGGCGCGGTCGGGCTCAACTCGCTCAACGGCGTCGGATGGAGTGGCCTGGCGTGTCCCAGGCCTTACGGCCTTGGGCTTGGACGGGAATCGGGTGGCGTCTGGCGCTCCGTGGAAGCCCAACGGCGTGAGCCGTGGGACCGGCGAGGTGACACGCGCGGCGGGTTTGGCGCGGTAGGGTTCAACGCGCCCAATCGCGTCGGAATTTGTAGCGAGGCGTGTCCCAGGCCTTACGGCCTTGGGCTTGGACGTGAATCGGGTGGCGCTGGCGCTCCGTGGAAGTCCAACGGCGTGAGCCGTGGGACCGGCGCGGTGATACGCACGGCATGTTTGGCGCGGCCGGGTTCAACTCGCTCGATGGCGTGAGCGATACGGCGTTTTGGCGCGGAGGCTGCCGGTGCAGGCGAGGGCCAGGAGGACTTCCTGGGCGCTCAACTCAAAACGTCAGATTGTCTTCGGCGAAGACCTCGCGGCTCTCATACGAATGGAAGCAGCGAGAGATCTTCTGGGAGAGCACCTGGAGAAACATGGCTCGAAACTCGGGCTCCGAACGATCGGTCGCCGGCACGCCCGTGTTCGCTGGAAAGGCGAAGTTGTCAAGCCGCTTCTCAAACACGACCTTCTTCTCAGCCACGTCGAAGACGCGCACATGGGCGCTGGCCCGGCCGCGGTAGAGGGTCGAGCCCTCGTGCAGACGAAACTCCTCGAGGTCGATTCCCACGACGAGATCGGCATCGAGCGACTTCCCAAGCGTCGGATAGTCGACCCAGGAGTTTTCATCGATCCATCGGGCGACTTCCTGCTGGCTGATCACGTGCGCCCGGCGAACCTTCATGCCGAGTTGCCCACCCACGAGCGCCGCCAGCTCCCTTGCTGATCCGGCATCTGTGAACTCGAGCTCGACGATCGGACGGCAGGCCACCGCCACGTGCTTACCCTTCAGTCCATTGAACTCGGCCGGCATGTCGGCCGGCTGAAGGAGGTAGGCGGCCGTGAGCAGGGTTGAACACCCGCCTGAGGCCAGCAGCACCAGGGCCAGAATCGCGGTGACGCGGAGGGTGCGGACGGCTGGGACAGGCATGGATGGCTCCTTGGGGGCGCGGCCGGAAAGGTCGCCGCGGGAGGGTAGTGACGGCCGAAACGCCACTCAATGCCGCTTCTCTCGCTCGTTCTGGCAAAATAGGAAGGCAGCGAGGCAGGCATGAACCCCCCAACGGCTCTTCAGCATCAGGCAAGCTCCCGGCCGTTTGAGGCTGCCGTGGCGGCATCCCTTCCTCGGCAGGGGCTGTGGACGATGCCGGTGATCCTTGCCGTGTCGGGCGGGGTCGATAGCGTCGCGATGCTGCATGCGGTGCGACGTTGCCTGCCCGACGGACTGGAGCGGCGACTCGTGGTGGCTCATGCGGAACACGACCTTCGCGGCGACGCGTCGGCCGATCGGGAGTTTGTCGCCGAACTCGCCGGGCACCTCGGCGTGCCGTTTCACTGGAGACGGATCGACGTCGGACATGCCGCCGAGGGCGAGGGCATCGAAGCCCGTGCCCGACGCCTTCGATACGACTTCCTGCGAGACACGGCGCTCGACCAGGGGGCGAGGTATGTGCTGCTGGCCCACACGGCTGATGACCAGGCTGAAACCATCCTTCATCGTGTGCTCCGGGGGACGGGGCTTTCGGGGCTGGGAGGGATGCGGCGGGCCCGCGAGCTCTGTCCAGGCGTGTCCCTCCTGCGGCCGCTGTTGGAGATGCGGCGGCACGAAGGGATGGCCTATCTGGAGGGATTGGGCCTCATCTGGCGTGACGACGCCACCAACGCCGACACGCGGTTCAGCCGCAACCATCTCCGCCACCGCGTGCTGCCGACATGTGTCGAAGGCCCCTATCCCGCAGCTGTCGAATCCCTCGTTCGTCTCGGCCGCCAGGCATCGGTCGTGGCGGATGCCCTTCGCAGTGCCGCTGACGCCCTGCTCGAGACTCATTCCACCCGCCGGCCCGACGGCACCATCGAGATTCAGACCACCGACCTCGCCGGCCTCGATCCGCATCTCGTCGCCGAAGTGTTCGTGGCCCTGTGGCGGCGTGAGCGTTGGCCCCAACGGGACATGACGGCGGCCCACTATGAGGCGCTTGCGTCCATGGTGGCCGCCACGCGGACCACGCAGAACGACTCTGTCGTGCAGCTCCCCTCCGGCGTCAGGGCGACCGCCGTCCAGTCCATGATGGCGATTCGGGGCGGCTGATCCGCCGCCTGATCGAACCCGGCCACATGCCGACAGGCACGTCGCCGTTCAAGCCCCTGGAGGCCGTCGGCCTACGATGCCATGTGCACGCGTTTGTAGCCACCCACACTCTGGAAGTAGAGCAACAGGCCCAGGTAGATCGCGGCCATCGTGGCCGGAATGTAGGAGTCGGCCTGGAGGGTGAGCCTGTCACCCTTCTGGTCCGCCCCGATGGCGGTCTTCTGGTCTTCCGACGCCGACTCACCGGCCGATCGTGCCTCGGCCACCATCTTGCCGTTGAGTCCGAACACCTCGGTCGCCGGTAGGTTGAGGAATCGGCTGGACGTGTCCGACTTGTAGGCTTCGTAAACCGCCGGGGCCGTCGCCTTCAGAGACTCGCCGGCGAAGCGATCCTTGCAGTAGCCGAGGCCTGGTCCGCCGATCAGGCCGGCGGACAGCATGCCGATGCCGCCCATGATCGACATCGCCACGGCCCCCGTCTGCGGGAAGCGGTCGCCCACCACGGCCAGCATCGTCGGCCAGAAAAACGTCTTGCCGAGCGCATAGATGCCAAGCGCCGCCAAGGCCGCCGGGAAGGTGTCCATGCCGCTGGCAAACCGAAGCCCGACAAAGGCGAGAATCGCCGACACGAGCAGCAGCCCGATCGGGGAAAGCCCGAGTTTCGTTTCGATGAAGTGGGCGCAGAATCGCAGGGCAAACATGATCGACGAGGTCCAGATGAACAGCCACTTGCCCTGTTCCGAGCTGAACAGGTTGCCGGTGATGTTCTGAATCCAGCTGTCGGTGCCGAGTTCGACCGCGCCGACCAGGGCATGGGTGATGAACAGGATGAACAGCACCAGCGAGCCGATCGAGAACCGGGTCATGAACGCCACGCCCAGGAGGAGTGCGCCGCCCAGAATGTAGCCGAGCGTGGCGCCATTGGCCGGCGAGAGGTCCTTGAGGATGTCGCCGAAGAAGAGCGCCAGAAGGAAGCACGCGACGGCGGCACCGAGGATGCCGACATCGCGGAACATGTCGACGAAGCTCGCGCCCTTCTCGGCAGCTTCCGACTTCGGGAACTTTTGCCCCAGGAACATCAGGGCGTAGATCACCGTTGGCACGAGGTAGAGGGCGAGCTGGTACTTCCAGTCCCAGTGGAGCTTGTCGTCGAGGTACCATCCCGCCACGGAGCCCAGCACCATGCCGGCCGGCCAGCTGGCGTGCAGGATGTTGAGGTAGTGCGTTCGGTTGTTGGGAAACACCGTCGCGACGAGGGGATTGGCGACCGCCTCGAGCGTTCCATTGGCGAAGGCGAAAATGAACGTGCCCCAGAAAAGGATCTGGTAGGCGGAGTCGGGCGACGAGGCTCCAAGGGTCACGACCGCCGAGAGCACGTGGCCCACCAGCGCCAACGCCACGAGTTTGCCGTAGCCGATTTTGTCGACGATCACGCCACCGATGATGATGCCAAAGCAGAAGCCGGAGAGGCCTGCTCCGGTGATCTTGCCAACCTGCTCCTGCGTGAAGCCGAACTGCTCGACCCAGTTGTCGAGGATGCCGCCGCGGATCGCGAATCCCACGCCGGCGGCAAGGATCGCCATGAAGCCGGCCCAGAGAAGCCGGTGGGCATTGGGGTAGGCGCCGGTGAGATCGTCGGCTGAATGGCGAGACGCGGCCATGCGATGGAGCCCCTTCAAAAGGAGGTTGGCAAAAAGGAGGTCGGTGCGAGGGCAGGGCCACCCATGGCGCCCGTTCCCCCATCACCCTCCTATCGACGCGGCACTATAGCAATCCACGCAGATTGGCGAAATAGCGGGGTTTTTCGGGGTGGGGAAGGTTTGTGCTGTGGCTTGACCCTGTCCGTGGCCCACCCGTACCCTCCCGCCCCCGTTTTCGCCCGACCCCGGCTCCCCGTGCGGCCTCATGAGATCGCTCGCCGACTTGCTCTGGACGCTCGTCCGCTGGACGCTGCCGCTCTCCGTTGCGGCGGTGGTGGTGGCGGTCGTGTTGGGCTCGAACCGCATCGGGGAAGAGGTGCGCCGCCGGGTCGAAGCCAGGCTCCAGGAGGCGTTTCCTCGTCTGACGGCCCGCGTGCAGTCGGCGAGCCTGGTCGAGGGAGAAGGGATCGTCGTGCGCGGGGTGTCCTTCATCGATCCTCGTCGACCCCCGCACAGCCGCGACCTGGTCACGATCGACGAGGTGCGACTCGCGTGCGGAACGACGCTGAAGGATCTCGTGGCGGGCGACGTGCCGATCACGTCGGTGCGGGTGGTGCGGCCCATCGTGCATGCCACGCGCGACGAGCAGGGAGCCTGGAATCTCGCGGCGCTCGCCGAACGACGTGGTGCCGGACTGCGCGTGCCGGTGGTCATCGAGGACGCCACCGTGCTCATCGATGCCGCAGGCGCGGATGCCCGGCTCACGCTGCGGAATGTCGGGGTTCATCTCCAGCCCATCGACCAACAGGGGGGCGTGCCAGCAACGGCGATTCGTGGCACCGTGGCGGGTGACCTTTTTGACCGAGCCGATTTCGACGGACACATCGTCGAAGGAGGAGGGTTCCGTCTCACAGGCCGTGTCGACTCCCTCGATCTCTCGCCTCGGCTTCGTGGGCTGATCGAATCGGCGACGTCCGTTCCAGAGTGGGCTGCCGGTCTGCGGGGGCGTGTTGACTTCACGTGGCAGGCGGCGGGCAGCCTTGCTGCCCTCGAGCTGGTGGAGGCTTCGGCGACAGGTCGTCTGGAGTCGGGACACTTCGAGCACACGAGTCTGCCGGTGGCCATCAGTGACGTGTCGGCCGAGTTCCACGTGGACCGGCGGGGCATCACCTGCCAACGGCTGGAGGCGCACTCGGGATCGACGCTCCTTCGCGGGTCGGGGCAGTTCTTCGGCTGGACGCCATCCGCCGACTTCGACCTGATGGTGGAGACGGAGCGCATGGTGCTCGGCCATCACTGGGTCGGTCTCCTTCCGTCGGCCGTGGCCAGCCACTGGAGCAAGCTCCTGCCGGCCGGTGAGGTCGATCTCAGAGCCCATGTCGTTCGTCGCGGCGGCGAGTGGAAGCCGGAGGTGTCGATGCGATGCCGAAACGTGTCGCTCACGTACTATCGATTTCCCTACCGCCTTGATCGCACCGTGGGCACCGTCACGCTCAAAGACGAGGTGCTTGCGATGCATCTCACCGGAGAGGCCGGTGGGCATCCTGTGACCGTCGAGGCGACGATGCGGACGGTGCCCGGGGCTCCCGGATTCGTCCAGGTGCGTGGGGATGGCCTGCCGATCGACGACGCGTTGCTGGCTGCCTTGCCTCCGAAGAGTGCCGACATCGTCCGCTCCCTGCGGGCCGCTGGAACCTTCGACTTCGTGTTTCGGCACGATCGGTCTCCCGACCATGCCAACGGGTTCGCCAACTCGCTCGGCATCCGTCTGACGCGATGCAGCATGGCCTACGCGGGTTTCCCCTATCCCTTGGGCAATGTGTCGGGCAGCATCCACATGGATCGTGGCGACTGGACGATTCGCGAGATCGTCGGTTCAAACGACACCGGCAGCGTGCGGTGCACCGGCACGCTCCGTCGCCTCTCAGACGACGACAACGAGCTGGTGCTCGATCTTGTCGGCACGAACGTGGTGCTCGAAAAGGAACTCCGCGACGCGCTGCCGCCGGGAGTGCGGCGGATCTGGGACGACGTCGATCCCCGGGGGAATGCCGAGTTCACCGCGAGGGTGCGTCACCAGACCCGGCTCCATCGCACCGAGGTGGAGATCTTCGCCGCACCGCGGGAAGACACCGTGTCGATCGAGCCGGTGTGGTTTCCCTATCGGCTCGAACGCCTGCACGGAAGGCTTCACTGGAAGGACGGCCTGCTCTCCTTCACCGACGTTCGGGGGGCGCATGCCCGCACCACCGTTTCGGCCGAAGGCACGTGCCGATTCTCGCCCGAGGGAGGCTGGCAGGTGTCGTTTGCCAGGCTCGCCGCCGATCGATTCCGGGCCGATCACGATGTCTTGCGGGCGTTGCCCGAGGGGCTGAGGCAGGCGGTCGAAGGGGTTCGGCTACGAGGCATGCTGTCCGTCGATGGGGCGCTCGAGATCTATTCGACGGCAGCGACGACCGTCACCTCGGCCCACGGTGTGCCGGAGGTCGTGCCGGGGCCGGCGGCGGCGGCCTGGGACATGGAACTCGACATGGAGCAGGCCTCGCTCGATGTCGGCGCGCCTCTCGTGCACGTGCACGGCGGCATTCGCCTCCGAGGCCAGAGCGACGGAACCGCCTGGCGATCCGTGGGCGACGTCGCGATCGACAGTGCGATGTGGCGGGGCGTTCAGCTCACCGCCGTTCGGGGGCCGCTCGTGATGGATGCGGCCGGGGCGCGTTTCGGCACGCTGTCGGGGAGTGATCCCTCGACACCGTCCCACCATCTCACCGCCAGGGTGGCGGAGGGCACGCTGGCCATTGATGGCAGTGTCGCGGCCGGAGACGCTGGCACGTTTGTCGTCGCGGCCTCGCTCGCCGGAGCCGACCTGAGTCGTCTTGCCGGCGACGTCAGCGGCGCGACGCATCACTCGCAGGGGAGGGTTCACGGCAGCCTCGAGATTCGCGGCTCGCGTGCCGGGACCCACTCCCTCGTGGGTCGCGGTGAACTTCGGCTGACGGACGCCGATATCTACGAGCTTCCGGTGATGGTGTCGCTCCTCAAGATCCTGAGGGTCAAAAACCCCGATCGGAATGCGTTCACCAGCAGCCTGGTCGACTTTCGGATCGAGGGACCTCACGCCTATCTCGACACGATCGAGCTGTCTGGCGATGCCATCAGCCTCGTGGGCAACGGAGAGATGGATTTCGACTCGAACATCAATCTCGTGATGCGGCCGATCATGGGCGAAGCCAAGACGCAACTCCCCACCATGAAACGCCTTCTCGGAGACGCCAGCGGCCAGTTTGTGCTCGTGCATGTCGATGGCACGCTCGCCGATCCCTCCACGACGACGGAGGCCTTTCCGACCTTGGCGGCCGCGGTCCAGCAACTGCAGGCTCGCAGGCTCGAGAGCGTTGCCTCACGCCGTTCCGATCAGGCACTGCGGTGATCAGGGCAAGCAGGGCGAACTGCCGCGGGCTGGTAGAGTGGGGCGATGACGCCGGTCGTTGGGCCGGCGAGCTGCAAAGACGCGAGGAGCTGGTCGATGAAGTTTGTGAAGATGCACGGTGCCGCCAACGATTACGTGTATGTGGATTGCTTCAGCGAGCGAGCGCCCGCTGATCCGGCGGCATTGGCGCCTGTCATCGCCGATCGCCATCGAGGCGTCGGGGGCGATGGGCTCGTGCTCGTGCTGCCATCCGATCGCGCACAGGCGAGAATGCGGATGTTCAACGCCGACGGCAGCGAGTCGGAGATGTGCGGCAACGGCGTTCGCTGCGTGGCACACCTCGTCGTTTCCCACGGCCATGTGCCGGCGGGCATCGTCACCATCGAGACCGGCCGTGGCGTGCTCACCCTTGATGTTCGTCGCGACGGCCCGAGGACCTCACAGGTGAAGGTCGACATGGGCGAGCCCCTCCTCGAGGCCTCGGCGATTCCGGTCGTCGGTGCCGGCGCCGGGCCGGTGGTCGATGCGGCGTGTCCGGCGCTCGGAGGCGAGGAGCCCTGGTGGGGCGAGTGCGGCCTCGACCCGCGCATGACCTGCGTGTCGATGGGGAATCCACACGTGGTGCTCTTCTGCCGTGATGTGTCGAAGGTTCCGCTCGAGTCGATCGGCCCACGGATCGAAACCCACCCGATGTTCCCCCGGCGCATCAACGTTCATTTCGTCGAGGTGGTGTCGCACTCGCACGTTCGGATGCGGACGTGGGAGCGAGGGAGTGGCATCACGATGGCCTGCGGCACGGGAGCCTCGGCCGTGTGCGTGGCGGGCGTGCTGGGCCACCGCACCGACCGACGGCTGTCGGCTGATCTGCCTGGCGGACGCCTCGAACTCGAGTGGGCCGAGGGCGGCCATGTGTTCATGACCGGTCCGGCGGAAGAGGTTTTTCACGGAGAGTGGCCGGAGCGGTGATTCCGTACAGCGATCCACGGAAGGAATGACGATCGGTGAAACTGAAAAGTCCATTCGCGATCAACGCCTGGTCCCTCGTGACGACAGCGGCCGTCCGGCAGTGGATGGGCACCCTCGACTACAAGGTCGACTTCGCCGATCCCGACGTGGATCCCGTCAGCCCTGCCTACCGCGGGGCAAAGATCTACGTGTTCTGGCATGAAAACATTCTCATGCCGCTCTACCTTCGCGGTCACTCCAATATCTCGATGCTCCTGTCGCGGCACTGGGACGCCAACATTCTCGATCGCGTCGCTCGCACGATGGGATTCGGGGTGGTGCGAGGCAGCACGTTTCACGGTGGCTCCGCCGCCTTGCGGGAACTGGCCGAGCGGGCCCGCCAGGGCAACCTCACCATCACGCCGGACGGACCGCGGGGCCCGAGGCGGCGGCTTGCCGCGGGGTGCGTTTTTCTCGCCAGCACGCTCGGCATTCCGATCGTGGCGATGGGCATGGGGTATGACCGGCCTCGGCGGTTTCGCACGTGGGATCGATTCGCTCTTCCCCGTCCATGGTCGCGGGCACGAGGGGTGATCAGCCGGGCGATCGCCGTGCCACCCGACCTCGATCGGGATGGGATCGAGCAGTACCGTGCGGGAGTTGAGCGGGTGCTCTGTCATCTTTCCGACGAGGCAGAGGCCTGGGCGACCGCCGGAACGCGACGGCCGTCGCAGCGGCCGGTGCGCAAGGAGCCATCGCGCGTTGCTTCATGGGCGGCCGGCGTGCCAGGCCCTCCTGGTGTCGCTCTCGTGGACGAGTTGGCCAGGCTTGGTCTGGCTGCCATGGCGACCGGGCCAGCCGCCGAAGAACGTCCTGCCGCGTAGCGACACAGGCTCCGGGCGCCGAAGGATCACCGCCGCGGTGAGAGCCGTTCGAGCCGTCGCTCGAGGCCATCGATGACCGAGCGGAGCAGGCGCACCTCGCGACGAAGGGCCGATGCCTCGTCCGACTCGACGGGCCGTCGGGCGGTCGTGGGGCCGGGCATGAGCGTGGGCGCGGTGACGGGCTGAAGGCTGTCACTCGCAAGCGCCTGCTCCAGCGGCAGTTCGAGCGTTTGCAGGACCACTTCCGCCTGATGGGCGTCACCGCCGGGCAGTACGTACCGGAGCGTGACCGGTCGGTCGATCGGTCCGGCCGTGACCAGTTCCGTCAGTTCCGCGGGCGACCGAACGGGTTGACCCGCCAGGGCGACGATCACACTCCCGGCAGGGATGCCGGCCTTCGACGCGGGCAGATCGCCGACCACGCCCACCACATAGGCCCCTGCCTGCTGGTTGAGCCGGAACCGCTCCTGAATGCTCGCGTCGATCGGAACGGTGCGAACACCCAGGGCCGTTCGCCCTGGCGTCGCCGCAGGGATGGGGGGGGATGGGGCGGCGAAGCTCCCAGGTGCCGAGGCCGGTCGATCCGGAATGGCGGGTGTGGAAGGAGCCATCGGCGGCGGTGGTGCCATCGGCGGCGGTGCAGGAATCGCAGCCGTCGAGGCGGCGGCTGGAAGCGACGGGAGCGCCGCTGGAGCGGTGACCTCGGGTGGGGCCGCGAGCACCGAGGGTGTGGCGGAAGGAATGGCATCGGATGCCGCAGCGGGGGCGGGGGAGGCCTGCCAGTCGGGGCCCGGCGCCGCGGCACCGGTTGCGGCGGGACGCACCGCTGCGACGAGCGTGACGTCGCTGACCTGCTCGCCCCGAACCACCGACACATGGACCGGCTGGCCGGCCGAGATCGCGGTCAGCACCTGTGACGCGTGGTCGGCACTTTCGATCGCGACTCCATTGACCGCCCGGAGTTCGTCGCCGGCTACCAGCCCGGAACGGGCAGCGGGCCCCTGCGGCACGACCTCGACGATCGACCAGCGGCCCGGGGTGGCCGATTCGGCGATCGCCATGCCAAGCCAGCCCGCCGCAGCCGGCTCGCGGGCTGACGGCGCCGACGGGCGATCGTCGTCAGCGATGGCCGCCGGGGCATTCGGAGCAGCCTCGGTGGTGGGGCGTGCAAACGGAAGGGCGACCGGTTCTCCAATCGAGATGTCGCCCGGCTGAAACGGCGGCGCCGATGATTCCTCGGCAACGGCGGCAAGCGGTCGCAGCATTGCCATCACCGCGACAAGCAGGCCGACGGCGCACGAACCAACAGCGAGAGCCGCGTGTCGATGACGTGTCGTGGGGTGGTGCATCGGTTGCTCGGGCGATCCTGGAATCCGGCCCGCCCAGCGAGCCCGGGCCACAGTATACGGCGACGCCCGGACGGCGGGAGGCGCTCCCACATCAGCCGCAAAACAGGGCAAAAAAAGACCCTTCGGCTGGGGTCACAAGTTGTGCACACCCTCGCCGACATGCACGCCTGTGCGGTAGCGTGTCGCGCGGGGCGGACAATTCGCGACGTGCATCGAGAACCCATCGGGCCGTTGCATGCCGTCGTCTGCCAGCGATGCTGGCGCGGTTTGACAGCACTGCAGGCACTTCTATACTCGCGCCGCTTCGTCGATGTGAGCCGCTGCTCAGTGACGGGAAACCACGGATGAAACGGCCGGATGCCTCGTGGCGCCGGCACAAGGAAGGATCCATGCGGAACACTGCTGCCGTTGTCGACGTGCGTGCCGATCAGTCGGCCGCCACGAGGATTCTGCAGGCGTTTCAGACGCGGATTGGACCGGATCGTTTTGCCGTCTGGTTTGGCGACGCGTCCTGCCGCATCGACGCGGAAACCACGGGCGAGCCGCCGCGAGTGACGCTCACCGTCGGTGCCGGCGGAACGCACGAATGGCTTCGCAGGATGTTTCGTGCCGAGGTTGAGGCCTCGGTGACGGAGGCCTGCGGGGTGGCGCTGCCGGTGGTATGGCAGGGGGACGAGCGGGGCGACGCCGACGTGCCGCAGTCGAAGGCGCGTGCCGCCGATGTTCCGAAGCCGGCTCGGCCGGCGAGCGCTCTTGCGGTCGTGAGAGCATCCAAGCCCGCCGCCGGTCATGCCGTGCCGTCGTCGGCCTCCCCGGCCTGTGCGGCCTCTCGTCGGACCACGCGGTCGCTCGCCGAGTTTGTCGTCGGCCCGAGCAATCGCATGGCGTTTGGCGCCGTGGAAATGGCCGTCGCCCGTCCGGGCGAGATGTCGCCGCTCGTGCTCCACGGCCCAAGTGGTGTGGGGAAGACGCACCTGCTCGAGGCGATGGGGGAGCGGGCGCGGGAGATGCACCCTGGCATCAACGCCGTCTGTCTCTCCGCCGAACAGTTCACGACGGCCTTTCTTCAGGCGCTCCACGCCGGCGGGCTTCCCGGCTTCCGTCGAACCTGTCGCGGGGCCGATCTGCTCTGCATCGACGACGTGCAGTTCTTCGCCGGCAAGAAGGCCACCCTCCTCGAACTCCAGCACACGGTCGACGCCATGCTTCGCCAGGGGCGTCAGGTCGTGCTGAGCTGTGACCGCGAACTCGACGCGCTCCCCGATCTTGGAGCCGATTTGCAGACCCGCCTCCGGGGCGGCATGGTGGCCCGGATTCTTCCTCCCGACTACGACGTGCGTCGCGGCATTGTGGCCTCGCTCTGCAGCCGTCGGCGTCTGTCGGTTCCAGACGACGTGATCCACTACGTGGCAACGTCGATGACGCGCCATGCCCGGGAGTTGTTCGGGGCCGTCAACCGCCTCGAAGCCACCGGCCAGATGCTCGGCATTCCGGTGACGCTCGGCATGGCTGAAGAGTCGCTGTCGGATTTGGTGCGTTCAAGCGCCCGCAGCGTGCGGCTCGCCGACGTGGAACGGGCTGTGTGCAAGGCCTTTGGCATCGATGCTGGATGCCTCCAGTCGGCCCGCCGCACCAGGGCCTCGAGCCAGCCGAGGATGCTGGCGATGTATCTCGCCCGCAAGCACACCCAGGCGGCGCTCGCCGAGATCGGCGCCTACTTCGGCCGTCGCAGCCATTCCACCGTCATCGCCGCCCAGAAAGCGATCGGAGAGTGGGTGTCGAAGGGATCGTCGATCACGCTTGCCGACGCCTCGTGGGACGTCGAAGAGGCGATCCGTCGCGTGGAAGACGTGCTCCGCGCCGGGTGAGTGGTCACGGCGGATCGGCTCAACGGCCGGCCGGCCCGCTGTTCCGTCAGGGCTTCGGCGTGGCGGCGATCACCGATTCATCGAGGCTCGCCTTGTAGCGCACGCTCGACTGAGGCCCGCCGAAGCCGACGACGCGACGATCGATGCCGGTCTTGCGGCTGATGACACGCCCAGCCTTCAGGTCGAACTCGATCGTGCCGTCCCAAATTCGCTCGAGGAGCCTGGCTTCGAGTCGTGGGTCGTCGATCGGCGTGAGCACGGTCGTGTCGACCGCGATCGTGGCGATGCCGTCGTGCACGGATTCGAGCCGATACCGCAGCCGCGTTCGAACGTTCTTCCGTGGGCCATTCGGCACCTCCACCACCACCTCCTGCGGAACGGTCCACTCTTTGCCCTCGGGCACGGCCTCCTCCGGCAGGGGCACGACCACGAGATCACCGGTGGCGGCTGGAGGGCACGGACGAAGCTCGCGCCGGTCAAGCACGCGGCCATCCGGCGTGACTTTGAGTCGCACCAGCGGAACCCGCAGGCTGTGGGGCACGAGCTCATATCCCGGGGGTGGCTCGTCGGTGCTTCCGCTCGACCAGCGAACCTCGCCATGGTCGCTCGTGCGAGAGGTCATCGTGACGTCATCGACCGATTGTTCGAGCGTCGCAACCCCGTCGGCATCGACAGCGACCACGAGCCACGTCTTCGTCGAGTCGGTCATGGTTTCCACCGACTGCGTGGTGCCGTTCATCGTCGTCTCGGTGAGCGCCCGGTGTGCCACCCGCATGGCGAGCTTTTGGTCGGGCGTGAACCGATAGCGAAGCGTCACGCCGTCGGTGGTTGCTGCCATCGAGCGAGGCACCACGAGCATCGCGAGTGCCAACGCCGTGAGCCACATCGGCGGCCTGCCGGTCATGCGCCACCTCGCGACGTCGGACGTTCGGCGGCACGGAGACCACCCCCCCAGGCAAGTTTGTCGCGAAGCGTGCGGTAGTAGCCGTGACGCCCCGTCTCCACGAGCGTGAACCGCGGCTCCGCACGACGGATGAGGATTCGATCGCCGGCGGCAAGCGGGGTGATCACCCGGCCGTCGACCACGCATGCCGATCCGATGTTGGGGTCAGGAACCACGATCTCGTAGGCGCGGGATGCGGAATCGACCACGGTGCGGTTGGTGAGGGTGTGGGGATTGAGTGGCGTGAAGACGAAGGCGTCGAGGTCCTTGCGGATGATCGGGCCTCCGGCCGAGAGGTTGTAGGCGGTCGAGCCCACCGGCGTCGAGATGATCAGGCCGTCGGCTCGGTAGGTCGTCGCGGGCTCACCGTCGACGTCGAGACGGATTTCAATCATCGAAAACGGTGGGCCGGCGAGGATCGAGGTTTCGTTGAGGCCGAGTTCCCGGAGTAGGGTGCCGTCCGTTCGCACGATGTCGGTCTCAAACATCAGATGATCGACGGGCCGAAACCGGCCGGCGAGGATCTCCTCGAGGGCGAGGCGGGCGTCGGCCCTCGGCACATCGGCGAGAAACCCGAGACGCCCCAGATTCACGCCGAGCACCGGAACCTGGTGGTAGCCCATCCAGCGGGCCGTGCGCAGGATCGAGCCGTCGCCGCCGAGCACGACAACGAGGTCGGCGTCGGCGGGGCAGGCGGTCGCGGGGGTTGGCGTGCCGTCGTCGGCGGTGGAGAGGCACTCGTGCACGGTGTGGCCGGCGTGGCGAAGCATCGTGGCCAGGAGATGCGATTCCTCGGCCACCGGCGCAAGCTTGCCGGCTCCGACGATCACGAATCGCACCGGGTGCGCGGCTGCGTGGCCGGCGCGGAGCCGTGGGCCGTTGGCCATGTGCGTCGCCTCCGAAGGGGTCAGCGGGTGGCGGTCGCGTGTTCCTGCCCGTGGCCGGTGGCGGAGCGGCCCGCCAGACGCCGGCATGTGGCGGCGATTCCCGCCGCATCGAGGCCGAGATCAGCCAAGAGTTCCGCCCGCTCGCCATGCTCGACGAAACGATCCGGAAGGCCGAGGCGCACGATCGGGCCCGATCGCACGCCGGCGTCGTTGACCGCCTCCAGCACGGCGCTGCCGAATCCCGTCGGCAGCGTGTTTTCCTCGAGCGTGACCGTCCATGGAGCGGCTTCGATCCGCTGCAGGAGCTGTGGGTCGAGCGGCTTCACGAACCGCGCGTTGGCGACGGCCACGTCGAGCCCTTCCTTCCGGAGCGTGGCGGCCGCCTTGAGGGCCTCGCCGAGCAGTGTGCCGCAGACGATCACGAGACCGTCGCTGCCTTCCGCGAGCATCTCGCTGCGTCCCAGTTCGATCGGGGAACGTTCCCCGCCGTGCCGTTCGACCGCTGCCTTGGGGTAGCGGATGGCAACCGGACCATCGTGGGTGAGGGCCCAGTCAAGCATCGCCTTCAGGTCGGACTCGTCCCCGGGAGCCATCACGGCGAGGTTGGGGAACAGTCGCATGTAGCCGAGGTCGTACGAGCCGTGATGGGTCGGGCCGTCAGGGCCGGTCAGGCCGGCACGGTCCATCATGAAGATCACCGGGAGGTTCTGCAGGCTCACTTCCTGGAAGACCTGGTCGAACGATCGCTGGAGAAACGTGCTGTAGATGTCGACGATCGGACGGCAGCCAGCCTTGGCCTGGCCGGCTGCGAAGGCCACCGCGTGGGATTCACAGATGCCGACGTCGAAGAAGCGGTCGGCAAACTCGGACCGCACGGGCTCGAGTTTGTTGCCCTGGCACATCGCCGCCGTCATCACCGTGACGCGCGGGTCGCGACGCATGGCCTCGCCGATCGCCTGCGAGGCCACGTCGGTGTAGGCGGGCGTCGAGGATTTCTTGACCGACACGACGCAGTCGTCGTCGTCACACTCAAACGGCGCCGGGGTGTGGAAGAAGACAGGATCGGCCTCGGCCGGCTTGAAGCCATGTCCCTTCTCCGTCAGGACGTGCAGGAGGATCGGGCCCTCCTCGTCCTTGACCATCTCGAGGTAGCGAATGAGGTTGGGAAGTGAGTGTCCTTCCACCGGGCCGAAGTAGCGGACTCCCAACGCCTCGAACAGCATGCCACCGTGGAGCGACGCCTTGAGGGAATCCTTCACGTTGGTGAGCATTCGTTCCATCTGCTCGCCCACCATCGGCACGCCCTTGATCATCTCGCCGGCCTGATGCTTGAGGCCGCGATACCAGGGATTGGTGCGGACGGAGTCGAGGTACTCGGCCAGGGCTCCCACCCGCGGGCAGATCGACATCTTGTTGTCGTTGAGGATCACGAGCATCCGCTGCTTGAGGAAGCCGGCGTTGTTGAGGGCCTCAAACACGATGCCGGAGGGAAGGGCGCCGTCGCCGATCACCGCCACGGAGTGGCGATCGTGTTCACCGCGGAGGAAGTCGCCGCTGGCGAGGCCGAGGGCCGTCGACACGCTGCATCCGGCGTGACCCGTCATGAACAGGTCGTAGGGGCTCTCCTCCGGATTCGGGTAGCCCATCAATCCGCCCTTGGTGCGGATGGTGCCAAATCGGCCGAACCGTCCGGTGACGAGCTTGTGGGGGTAGATCTGGTGGCCCGTGTCCCAGATGAGCCGGTCGCGGCTGAAGTCGTAGACCCGGTGGAGGGCCAGGCAGAGTTCGACGACGCCGAGATTCGAGGCGAAGTGGGCGGTGCGGCTCGTCGCCACCTCGCACAACGCGCGGCGCATCTCCGTGGCGAGCTGCTCCAGCTGCTCGATCGAGAGCGCCCGCAGATCGCGAGGGGAGAGGATGGAGGGAAGGATGTCGGCCATGGAATTGTCCTGCGTGGGCTCCTAATGATCGCGGGCGACGACCCATCGGGCGAGGGCGGCGAGTTCCGCGGCCGATTCACCGAAAGATTGGACGGAGGCGACCGCCTCGTCGGCCAACGCGACGGCCCGCGATCGGGCAGCCGCGGGTCCGGCGGCGGTGGGGTAGGTGATTTTTCCGCGGGCGGCGTCCTTGCCAACGCGTTTGCCCATCGCGGCCTCCGTTCCCTCGGCATCGAGCAGATCGTCGGCGATCTGGAAGGCGATGCCAAACGCACGGCCGAAGCGGGTGAGTGCCTCCACCTGGTCGGCGCCGGCTCCCGACGCGAGGGCACCGAGCTGGAGGGACGCCACGAAGAGGGCGCCGGTTTTGCGACGGTTGATCCGGTCCATCCAGGCAATCTGCTCGGACGGACTGGATGGCTGCGAGATCATCCAGCCACGTTCCGCGGCGAGGTCGTCGACTTGGCCCCCCACGAGGGCCTCGGCGCCCGCAGCTTTGGCAAGCACGCCGCAGGCACGGCCCGCCACCGCCGACGGCATTCCTCGAGCGAGCGTCTCGAAGGCCAGAGGCTGGAGGGCGTCCCCGCAGAGAATCGCCGTGGCCTCGTCGAACGCACGATGGCAGGTGGGGCGACCGCGGCGGAGATCGTCGTCGTCCATGGCGGGTAGGTCGTCATGCACGAGCGAGTAGGCGTGGATGAGTTCCACCGCGACGGCGGCTGGCGCGGCAGCCTTCCAGGCCGTGGCCGCATCGGCCTGGCTACAGGCCTGGGCCGCCCAGAGCGTCAGCGCCGGCCGAAGCCGTTTGCCCGGGGCAAGCACGGCGTACCGCATCGACTCGACGAGCCGTTCGGGGGCGTCGGCGGGCAGATTGAAGACGGCGGCGAGGTGCGGTTCCACAAACCCACGAACCCGCTCCAGCGACTCGCGAACCTGCTCGTCGAGCAGAAGGGCTCGCGTTGCCACCCCGTCGGCTGATCCCACGCCGGCGTCGGGAGTGAAGGCGCTGCTGGTCGAGGGACCGTTCGCCATGCTGCGCGGCCTTCCGTATGGGGGGAACTGCGGTGGTTTGACGCGTGAGCCGGGGATGCGGTGGGGCGGCATCCGATCCACATTCTTACCGTTTCCGGGAAAAAGTCACCTCGCGCAGTTTTCCGACCGGATCAGGACTCGTCCATGCCGGGGAGGGTTCGGCTGCGGGCCTTTCGGGGCTTGCTTCGGCCCGCCTCCGTCGGCGGGACGTCGGATGCCGTGGCGTCATGGGGCACGAGCACGGGGTGGCCGTTTTCATCGAGCCGCACGAGGGTTGCCACCTTCTGTTCGGCAACGGCGAGTTCGTCGTAGAGACGGCGCAGGAGCGTGACGCCATGTTCGTAGGCGGCGATCGATTCCGAGAGCCCCAGGCTTCCGGATTCAAGCTTCACCACGGCGTCGGCCAGTTCGGCGAGCGACGATTCAAACGAGGGGGGCTGGGAAGAATCTGCGGGGTCAGTGGGTGATGGCATCGTCGGTGATCCGTTCCACGCGGCTCCAGAGTTGTCCGTCGGTCAGTTGGGTGATGAGGG
The DNA here is from genome assembly GCA_017853835.1 of Pirellulales bacterium. Taxonomy (GTDB): domain Bacteria; phylum Planctomycetota; class Planctomycetia; order Pirellulales; family UBA1268; genus QWPN01. The sequence goes on from JAFMIU010000013.1 coordinate 17,912, forward strand.
TCTCGCCCGTGCGGATGCCCTCGATGCTCCGGAGCGACGATTCATCGCGTTCCGTCCGGGTCATCGACCAGCCGCGGGCCAGCAGCCGGAGTGGATTGCCGGCGTCGAGTCGCGCGGCCGCTGCCGCAAGGCGTTCCCGAGCCCGCTCCACCGCGGCGCCTGCGAGTCGTGGCAGCCGTCGCGCGTGCTGGTCGATCGCCGTTCGACGATCCCGCACGAGGCACGATGGATCGGCGAAGATTCTCGATCGCGAGGCTGCCGCAAGTCGGTCGCGGGCTGCGGCCACGCGCCGTTCCAGCGCCGTGGCCATGCGCACCGCCAGGCCCGTCACGCCGGCGGCCACATCCCGGACGTCCGGCACGAGCCGCACCGCGGCGTCGGTAGGCGTGAGGGCCCTGACATCGGCCGCGAGATCGCAGAGCGTCACATCGATTTCATGGCCGACTCCCGAGACGACCGGGATCGGTGAGGTGGCCACCGCCCGCACCAGCACCTCCTCGTTGAACGCCCAGAGGTCCTCGAGGCTGCCGCCACCGCGCACCACGGCGATGGCATCGACCGCCGGCCTGATCCGGGCGGCGGAGGCGATGGCGACGGCCACCTCCTCGGCGGCACCGGCACCTTGCACCCGAGAGGGCACGATGATCACGTCGCTTGCCCGCCACCGTGACAGGAGGGTGGTGAGAAAGTCGGCAATCGCCGCACCCGTCGGGCTCGTGACGACGGCGATGCGCCGGGGGAACGGCGGCAGCGGCCGCTTGCGGGATGGCGCGAACACCCCCTCGGCATCGAGCTGCGCGTGGAGGCGTCGAAGGCGAGCTTCCAGCGTGCCCGTACCGACGGCGTGCAGCCGGTCGATCGTGAGCTGGTAGGTGCCTCGCGGCGGGTAGACCTCCAAGCGGCCGTGGCAGACGACAGCCAGGCCGTCGGCCGGCTCGATCGCCAAGGATTGGACGGTGCTACGCCAGATGACCGCCCGCATGACGGCCGATTCGTCCTTGAGCGACAGGTAGACATGGCCGCTCGACGCCCGGGTGAGGCTGCTCACCTCTCCGGTCACCCACACGTCGGCGAACCGCGTCTCGAGCTGCTCCTTGACGCGGCTGGTCAACTCCGACACGCTCTGGGCGTCGTCGGGCGGGCTGCGAGTGTCTGTCGCGACGCGGGTGGCCATGGGCCGCCAGTGTAGCAGTCATCCCCGCCGCTTCGGGCCGCCTCACGGCGGAGCGAGCATGTCATCCCACCCCACGGACCCCGGTCAGGCACCAGCTCCCGCATCGCGGGCGGCCCTGCTCGTCGTGTTTCTCACGGTGTTCATCGACCTGCTCGGGTTTGGCATCGTACTCCCCGTGATGCCCAGGCAGGCGGAGCCCTACCTCGCCGCGCTTGGCTGCTCGCCGGCCATGACGGGTGCCGTGATCGGCGTGCTTTTTTCGGTCTTCTCGTTGATGCAGTTCATCTTCAGTCCGATCCTGGGTCGCCTGTCGGATCGCTTTGGCCGCCGGCCGCTCCTGCTGCTGAGCCTGGCCGGGTCGGTGGTTTTCTACGCGCTGTATGGCGTCGCCGTGATGGTGCCGACCGACCCGGTGCCGACGCGCGAGCAGGCCATGATGGCGATCGGCCTGATGCTCCTGGCCCGTCTTGGGGCGGGGATTGCCGGGGCGAGCGTGGGCACCGCGGCTGCCGTGATCGCCGATTGCACGACGCCCGAGAATCGTGCTCGCGGGATGGCCTTGATCGGCATTGCGTTCGGCGGTGGTTTCACGCTCGGTCCCCTCATCGCCTACTTCGGCCTCACGGTTTTCCAAAAGGCACCGTGGGGCGTCGGGGCGATCGCCTCGGTGCTTTCGCTGGTGGCGTTTCTGATCGCGGCGACGGTGTTTCGTGAAACGCGGCCGGTCGGCGGTGTGCCGCCTCGGGCGCGATCAGGCCTGGGCCGAATGCGAGCGGTGCTGTCGATGCCGGCGGTCGGGGCGCTCGTGCTCGTCTATTTCATGGCGATCGTCGCCTTCGCCAACTTCGAAGCCACGCTGGCGCGGCTCACGGAGTCGGCGTTTGGCATGAGCGACGACGACAACTTCCTCGTGTTTGCCTTCATCGGCCTGATGCTCCTCGTGTCGGGAGGCTGCTATCGGCCGCTGGCCAAGCGGTATCCGGAGCAGCGGCTGCTGGTGGCCGGCGTGGTGCTGCTGATCGTGGGGCTCGGGGTGCTCGGGGCGGTGGCGTGGACGGTGCATGCCGATCCCGCAGCAGGCCAGTCGTGGGCCTGGAAGAGTGTGTTTTACGTGGCCTCGGCGGTGGCGGTGGCGGGATTCGCCTGCGTGAATCCGTCGGTTTCGGCGCTGATTTCCAAGCAGGCCGATCCAGCCCGGCAGGGCGAGGTGCTCGGTGTGAACCAGTCGTTCGCCTCGCTGGGGCGCATCGTCGGGCCCTTTCTCGGCTCATTCCTCTACGGCCTGCACCCGTCACACGTGCTGCCGTTTGCGGCGGCCGTGGTGGTGCTCGGCGCGATCGTGGTGCTGCTGCCGCGGATCGCGACGGAGACGACACGGTGAGCGTCGGCGTGCTGGTGGTCGGCCACGGCACGGCCGACCCTGTCGGCGCGGCCGAGGCACGGCAGGTGGCCGCCACCATCGCGAGCCTGATGCCGAACGTCGCCGTCGAACTCGGTTTTCTGGAGGTGATCGCTCCGACGATCGACGATGCCATGGCGCGGCTTGCGTCGCGAGGCTGCGAGGCGGTCGTGGTGTCGCCCCTGCTCTTGTTCACCGCCGCTCACGCCAAGCACGATGTTCCCGTCGCCGTCACCGCCGCGGCAACGGCGCTCGGCCTTCGCGTGCATCGGGCAGACGCTCTCGGCGAGGCCCCCGAACTGGTGCACCTCGCCCGCCGACGATTTCACGAGGCGATGGTCCGCCCTGCCGCGGTGCCGCTCGACGAAACGATGCTCGTGATGGTCGGCCGGGGGGCGAGCGACCCAACGGCCGTCTCCCAGTTTGAGTCGTTCGTCGCCGCCATGCTGGCGGGTGCGGAGCGGCCCCGGCGTGTCGGCATCGGGTTCGTGGCGGCGGCCCTGCCGACGCTCGACGAGGCCATCGAGGCCGCAGCGGCCTCCCGTCAGGAGGGATGCCGTCGCGTGGTGGTGCAGCCCCACCTCCTCTTTTCGGGCCACGTGGAAGACCAGGTGTCCGACGCCGTGGCCCGTGGTCGGGAGCTCGAACCGACGATCGACTGGCTTCAGGCCGCCCGCCTCGGCGCCGATCCCGATGTGGCGCGTGCGGCAATTCGCCGCATTCTCGCCGTCTTGGAACCCGAAAGTTTGTCTCGCCACGGCTGACGCGAATCGTCACAATGAATGGTCCGGGGTCCGGAGTCTGTCCGGGCCCATCCCACGTCAGGGAGGATCCAACGCGTGAAGATGACGACGAGGGTTTTGATGCTCGGCGGGCTGCTCGCCGCTGCCGTGACGGCCGTGACCGGGGCCGTCGCCCAGGTGCCCCAGGTGCCGCCGCAGCCCCCTGCCATCATCGCGCCGGCGGAGGCCGCGCCGGCGGTCGCGCCGAAGGCGGCCCCGGCGGCCATCGCCCCCGCCCAGCCGGCCGCGCCACCGGCCACGGTGAAGCCAGGCACCAACGACCGCTACATCGCGGTGGCGGTGCGACGCCAGCTCGAGAACGAGCACTTCCTTCGTCAGCCGATCGACGACGAGATCTCCCATCGGTGGTTCGATGCGTTTCTCGAGGCACTCGATCCCATGAAGGTCTACTTTCTCCAGAGCGACGTCGACGCCTGGCGGCAGAAGCGAGACGCCCTCGACGACCAGGTGAAACGGGGCGATGTGTCGTTTGCGTACGAGGTGCTGACCACGTTTCTGAAGCGGGTCGACCAGCGGTTGCCGCTCGTGGAGCGATTGATCGAGCAGCAGCACGACTTCACCGTGCCGGAGTCGATCGTCATCGATCGTGATGAGACAGCCTGGGCGAAGAGCGAGGCGGAGGCGGAAGACCTCTGGCGGCGCCGGATCAAATACGACCTGCTCGTGCAGAAGATGGAAAAGACGCCGCCCGAGGAGGTGAAGGACAAACTCCTGCGACGCTACCGGAGCCTGGCCAAGCGGTGGCACCAGATGACGGCCGACGAACTTCTCGAGACCTATCTCACGACCCTGACGAGCAGTTTCGATCCGCACACGAGCTACATGTCGCCGGGAACGCTCGAAAACTTCGAAATCGGCATGAAGCTCCAACTCGACGGGATCGGGGCCCAGCTCAAGGGCGAGGACGGCTACACGACGATCGTCGAGCTCACTCCCGGTGGTGCCGCCGATCGCGACGGTCGGCTCAAGTCGAAAGACCGGGTCGTCGGCGTGGGGCAGGGAAATGAAGGGGAGATCGTCGATGTGGTCGACATGAATCTCAACGAGGTGGTGAAGCTGATCCGCGGCAAGCGGGGCACCGTCGTTCGGCTCAAGGTAATCCCGGTGGGCGAGACCGTGCCGAAGGTCTACGACATCACCCGCGCCAAGATCGAACTCAAGGATGCCGAGGCTCGGGGAGAGGTCATCGAGCAGGGCAAAAAGCCCGATGGCTCTCCGTACCGCATCGGCGTGATCAACCTGCCGAGCTTCTATCTCGACATGGCCGGAGCCCAGCAGGGGCAGGCCGAGTTCAAGAGCAGCACCCGCGACTGCAAGCGGCTGCTCGACGACTTCCGCCGGCAGGGGGTCGATTGCGTGGCCCTCGATCTTCGCAGCAACGGGGGCGGCTCGCTTCCCGAGGCGATCAAACTGACGGGCCTGTTCATCGACCGGGGGCCTGTCGTGCAGATCAAGGATTCGGACCAGCAGGTGCGCCCCTACGACGACGTGGACGCCGGCGTGGCCTGGGACGGTCCGCTGGTGGTGCTGACGAGCAAGTTCAGTGCGAGTGCCAGCGAAATTCTCGCCGGGGCGATCCAGGATTATGGCCGCGGCCTGATCGTGGGTGACACGTCGACCCACGGGAAGGGGACCGTTCAGACGCTCCTCGACGTCGGCCGTCAGTTGTTTGCGCGGCTCGACAATGCACCGTCGCTCGGCGCCATCAAGGTGACGATCCAGCAGTTCTATCGTCCGTCGGGTGACAGCACGCAGCTCGAGGGCGTGAAGAGCGACGTCGCCCTGCCGAGCATCACGAGTCATCTGCCGATTGGTGAATCCGATCTCGATCACGCGATCGCGTTTGATCGGGTGCCGCGGGCCGCCTACACGCCCACGGGGCAAGTGAACGCGAGCCTCGTGGCCAAGCTTCAGGAACTCTCGTCGCAGCGGGTTGCGGGCAACAAGGAGTTCGCCAAGCTGCTCGACGACATTGCCCGCTACGAGCGCCGCAAGGATGAAAAGACGATCTCGCTGCTGGCGAGCGAGTTCGAAAGCCAGTGGAACGAGGGCAAGGCCGCCGAGGACGAAGAAGAGAAGAAGCTCGAGGAGATGGAGTCGCAGAAGAAGCCGGTCGTCCGTCGCGACTACTACTTCGACGAGGCGATGAACGTCACCATCGACTACCTCCGGGCGCTCTCGGGCGTGACGGGGCTTTCCGACACCGCCAAGGTTGTGGATCCGTCGACGGCCCGCTGAAGCGAGCCGTCAGTCGGGAGCGGCATGACGCGGCGGTCTAGGCGCTGTCCCGCACGAGCTGCTCGAGCGACGCGAGCGGGTCGGGATGCGCCGGCCGGAAGCCGAGGTCATGCCGCAGCAGCGACGAATCAACCCGTTTATCGGCGCCGCGGCTCCGCGGGGCTTCGGGATTCCACTGCGGCGCTGGGCTGTGGGTGAGTTCGGCCATGCGGCCATACCAGTCTCGGCGGAGGACGGGGTGGCCATCCGACACGACGTAGAGCGGCCGGGGAGCGGCGGCGTCGGCGACGGTGGTCACGGCCGCGGCGGCGTCGTCGATATGAACCAGGTTGAGCCACGACTCGGGATCGGCGGCGATCGGCCGCCCGGCGGCGAGGTCGGCCGTGCGGGGCAGACGACCGGGACCGTAGAGGCCGGCAAACCGAAGCGAGGTTCCGGGGCCCGCGGGATGGTGCCGCAGCCGTGTTTCGGCCTCCACCAGCACCACGCCCGCATCGCGCGACGGCGTGGTGGGGGTGGCCTCGTTCACCACGCCTCCCTGGAGGTCTCCCCAGACACCGGTCGAACTCGAGAAGATCACCCGTGTCGGTGTCTCCGGAGACGTCATCGCCGCGAGGGCGTCGAGCAGGCGTGTGAGCCCGAGCACGTGCACGTCACGATGTGTTCCGCCGGCTGAGCGATCGAAGCCCACACTCCAGAGCACGGTCGCAGGCGGGCCGCTGTCGCGAAACACCTCGTTCCAGGACTGGCCGGCGTCGGCCACATCGATCACACATGGCGTGATCCCCAACGCCCCGAGGTGCGCGGCACGGTCCGCGCGACGGGTCGTGGCCATCACGGGATCGCCCATGGCGATCCATCGCCGCGCGACCCGTTCCCCGAGGTAGCCACAGCCCACGACGAGCCTGAGGCGGGGTTGCCGATCAGCCATCGAGCGCCTCCGGCCGTCCGGTTCGTGCCTGAGACTCGAGCCAGGACTGCAGAACGACCTGCGCCGCCACGGCATCGGTCCGCTCTTTTTTGCGGCCGCGTGTCATGCCGATGCCGGCGAGAAGTCCGGCGGCCTCCCGTGAACTGTATCGCTCATCGTGGAACGCGATCGGCAGGCCGGTGATCCGTCCAAGCCAGGCGCCGAAGCGTTCCACCTCCACCGACATGGCGCTGTCGGTGCCATCGGCATGCACGGGCAGGCCCACGACGAATCCGACGGGCTGTTCCTCGGTCACCAGCCTCCGAAAGAAGGCGGTGTCGATGTCGCGATCGCCCGTCGTCACGTGAATGCACAGCGGGCTGCAGATGATGCGCTCGGCATCGCAGATGGCCACACCGATCCGGCGCCGGCCGTAATCGATGCCGGCGATCCTGCCCGGTGGCATCGGCTGCGACAGGGGGTCGGTCATGGAGCCGCCTCGGGCGTCGTTGAGCCGAACTGTCCCGTCTTGAGGAAGGATTCGGTGGCCCGCTGGACACGCTGATCGCGGAGCATCCCCGCATGGTGGACCGGCACGAGGAGGAAGTCGCCGGCGCCGGCGAGATGGGTCTCTTCGACGCGCACGACCGCGTCGTCGTCTCCCTCGAGCATCGAACTGAAGCCGTTGTCGTCGCCTCGACCGCCAGCGACGATCCCAAAGGGGCACGCGGGCTGGGCAAGATGCGGCTCCACTCGATCCCAGTCGACCACCAGATCCCGAGCCGCGCCATGCGCGAGCGCCGAGAGGAAGGCCACGCCGCCGATCTGCCTGGCGAGCGCCGAGCCCTGGTTGGGCGGGCCGAGCATCACCATGCGGTCGACGCGGGCAAGGGTTTCGCCGGCGGCCAACGACATCCATCGCCGCACGACGAGATTGCCGAGGCTGTGGCCGACAAAACTGATCGGCGCATCGGAGGGGAGCGAGCGAATCACCAGGTCGAGCGAGCGTCCATGGGCCTCGAGGTCGGCAGCTGTGCTGGCGTAGCCAACCAGCATCACCGTCGCCTCCAGGGTTCGGCGGAGATGGGCTGCGAGCGGCTTCATCGAGTCGCGGCTCTCGCCGAGGCCGTGCAGCACGATCACGGTGGGGCCGGCGATCGACGGGATCGTGCCGGCTGCTTCCATGGCGGCAAACTCCCGCCGGCAGTCGTCGGGCGTTCCCTCGCGAATGCTGTGGTCGCCGGGGTCGAGGATTCGGCAGCGATCGTCCTCAGGACGGTGCTGGAGTCGCCAGTCGTGGCGAACGACCACGTCGCTCCATTCGAGCGCCTCGTGCGCCCGAAGGATGCGGTCGATCCACGGAGTCTCCGTGGTGGCGGTCTCGTCGGCATGGACGGCGGTCGCCAGCGCGATGGCGGCCAGGATCGCACGCATCAGAGGTAGTCGGTCCATCCACGCTTCTCGAGTTCGGCCACGACCTTTCGCACCCCTTCCTCGTGGGCGCGGTCGGCGACGAGGGTCGCGTCCGGGGTGTGTACCACAAGGATATCCCGGAGGCCGAGCGTGACGACCAGATGGTCGTCGTCGGTGTGCACGATCGTGCCCTGCGACTCGATGCCGAGGTGCCGGCCCACGGCGGTGTTCCCCGCTTCGTCCGCCTTCCGCTGGCGGGCGGCTGCGGACCAGCCTCCCAGGTCATCCCAGCCAAAGGGCGCCTCGATCACCGCCACGTCCGGGGCATGCTCCAGCACGGCGTAGTCGATCGAGATTCCCTTGATGGCGGCGAACTCCTCGGCGAAAACCCGATCGCGATCGGGGGTATCCCACGCGGCGGCGATCCGGCGCAGGTGGGCCATCGTCTCGGGCTGACGTTCGTCGAGGGCCGCCACGATCGTCGCGGCCTTCCAGATGAAAATGCCGGCGTTCCAGAGAAACGTGCCGGCGGCCAGATACTCGGCGGCAACGCTCGCCGGCGGCTTTTCCTTGAACCGCACGACGCGATGGGCCGGCGCGTCGCCGGCGGCGACCACCAGCGGCTCGCCCTGCTCGATGTAGCCGAAACTCTCGGCGGGGTACGTGGGGCGCACGCCGAAGGTGACGAGACGGCCCGGCGACGACTCCACCATCGCGGCGGCCTGGCGGATGGCCCGCTGGAAGTCGGCCGTGGGTCGGATGACGTGGTCCGACGGCATGACCGCCATCGTGGCGTCGGGGTCGTGCCGGAGCACCAGGAGCGCCGCGAGGCCGATGCACGGCGTGGTGTCGCGCTTGCAGGGCTCACCGACGAGCGCCGAGGCGGGCAGGCCGGGAACCTGTTCGCCGACGGCGTCGAGCAGCCGCGCCGCCGTCACGATCATGGTGCGGTCGGGCGGCACGAGGCCATCGAGACGGGCGACGGTGTCTTGAAGGAGGGTCTGTTCGCCGGCGAGCGCCAGCAGTTGCTTGGGGAGTCCGGCCCGGCTCGCGGGCCAGAATCGGGTGCCCGATCCGCCCGCCATCACGATCGCATACAGCATGGGTCAAGTGTTCCTTGGTGCGTCAGCGGCCTCGCACCCAGCTCCACATCGCGAAGCAGAGCAGGGGAAAGCCAAGAAAGATCAGGCCATACGTGAAAAGAGTCGTCCACAGGTTTTTCGGCCAGCGTGCCATCGGCATCACCCTTCCGTCGTGGCCGTGAGTTCGACGGGAATCTCGAGCGGTTCTTCGGCCGGCTCGGCGAGACGGCATTCGATGCGCACGCCCCACGGAAGCACCTCGGCCGCCGTGACGACGGCTTCCACGCCGTCATAGGACGTCGTGACACGCACGGCCGGGGTCACGGCAAACGCCGGGCAGAATCCAACGTGGGCGTGCGTGGCTCGCTCTCCCTCGGCGAAGGCGAGCACGACGTGGCCCTGAAGGCACTCGTCGCCGCCTGACGTCTCAAACCGTTCCTGCCGCTGCAGCAGTCGGCCTGGCAGTCTGATCTCCGGTCGTCGTTCTTGCCGATGCGATATCGGGCGGGAGGCTGGGCGGGAGGCCGGCCGTCTTGGCTTGGGGGAGGCCCGCTTCGGTGGGAGCGGGCGGGGAGGCGGCACGAGGGAGGCCACCACGGCCGCGGCAGCGGGCAGGAACGAGATCCAGTCATCGGCTTTCGAAGGCATGGCGACGGCCATCACCCCGACGACAACACCCACGCGCGACGCGATCGAGCCGAGGAGGCTTCCACCGCATCGTCGGGCGGCATCCGACACGAGGATCAGGAGGAGCCCGCCGGCAAGCGCCACCCAGGCATGCAGGCCGCCGACCGAGGTGAATCCTCCGGCCAGGCGACGCGCTGCCAGCATTGTGCCGCCGGCCATCGCCGCGCCGCCTCCGATGGCCGCCACGGCCGCCACGAGCCATTCGTCGAGCGGAATCATGTCCGACCGGCGCAGCCCACGTGACGGAACGGATCGTCCCGTCACGTGGGGAAAGCGGTTGCCGCCGGCGGGAAGCATCGCCATCAGCCGACCGCGGCGCCCGAACGGGCCGCCTCGGCGAGGGCCTTGGCCTTGTCAGTCTTCTCCCAGGGGAAGCCCTCACGGCCGAAGTGGCCGCCCGCGGCGGTCTTTCGGAAAATGGGCTTCCGGAGGTCGAGGTAGTCGATGATGCCGCGCGGCGTGAGCGGGAAGAACTCCCGAACCACGTCACAGAGCCGTTCGTCTTCGACCTTGCCCGTGCCTTCGGTGTCGACCTTCACGCTCACCGGCTCGCTCACACCGATGGCGTAGGCGAGCTGCACCTCGCAACGATCGGCAAGGCCGGCCGCGACGATGTTCTTGGCAACATGACGGGCCATGTAGGCCGCACTGCGGTCGACCTTCGTCGGATCCTTGCCCGAGAAGGCGCCGCCACCATGGCGGCCCCAGCCGCCGTAGGTGTCGACGATGATCTTCCGGCCCGTGAGGCCGCAGTCGCCGTGGGGGCCACCCACCACGAAGCGGCCGGTCGGGTTGATGTGGTAGGTGATGGAGGAGGTGTCGAGATCCGTGGGCAGCAGCGGCTTCACGACCTTCTCGATCACGAACTGACGGATCTCCTCGTTGGACACGTGAGGTGCATGCTGCGTCGAGACCACGATCGTGTCGATGCGCACGGGCTTGTCGTTTTCATACTCGACCGTGACCTGGCTCTTGGAGTCGGGTCGGAGCCAGTCGACCTCCCCCTTCTGCCGCGCTTCGGTGAGCCGGTTGAGGATGCGGTGCGACAGCGCGATCGGCAGGGGCATCAGTTCGGGGGTTTCATTGCAGGCGTAGCCGAACATGAGGCCCTGGTCGCCGGCGCCGATGTCCTTGCCCTTCGACTCGTCCTCATTGACGCCCATCGCGATGTCGCCCGACTGCTTGCCCACGGCGACGAGCACCGAGCAGGTGTCGGCACAGATGCCCATCTCGTCGTCGGTGTAGCCGACCTCGCGGATCACGTCGCGCACCACCTTTTGGTAGTCGATCGTGCCCTTCGAGGTGATCTCGCCGGCGATGACCGCCAGGCCGGTGGTCACCATGGTTTCACAGGCCACGCGGCTCCGTGGGTCGAGGGCGAGGAAGGCGTCGAGAACGCCGTCGGAGATCTGATCGGCCAGTTTGTCGGGGTGACCCATGCTGACCGATTCGCTGGTGAACAGATACTTGCCTCGTGCCACGGCGGTTGCCTCGTGCGGGTGGGAATGATGAACGGAAGGGGTCTGGCGGAGGGCCAGACTCGACAAGCCCGCATTATCGGCATGCCGGTGGAATCGGCAACCCGCGGGCATCAGCCTGCGGGGAGTCGGGCGGCCGCCTCGCCCGGGGACGGCCGCATGCCGGGCATGAGGTCGAGGATCAGGCTGGCGGTGGTGGCCACCGCCCCCCGCTGGGAGGCCACGAATCGGGAGGCTCGTCCGCCGAGGTCTGCGGCCCATCCGGGGTCGGCGAGGCATCGGGCCACGAAGGCCTCGAGGGCGGTGCCATCGGCGACCACGACGGCCGCGTCGGCATCGAGCAGGCGCCGCACCTCGTCACGGAAGTTTTTGGTGTGCGGACCAAACGACACCGCCGCGCCGTAGGCGGCGGGTTCGAGCATGTTCTGCCCTCCGCGCTTTCCATCGAGGCTGCCTCCCACAAACGCGATCGTGGCGGTGCCCCACCACCAGCCGAGCTCGCCCGTGGTGTCGACGAGCAGCGCGTGATCGCGCGGCGGGGGCGTGTCGGCGAGCGTGCTGCGGGCCGTCCAGGCGAGTCCGAGGCCATTGAGCGTGGCGCCGATCTCGGCCGCCCGCTCGACATGCCGAGGCACGATCACGAGGCGCAGCCGAGGGTGCTTCGGCCGGAGGGTGAGAAACGCCTCGGCGGCGAGTCGCTCCTCGGGGGCCTGGGTGCTGCCGGCCAGGAACACGAGATCGTCGTCGGCCAGTCCTGAGAGCCGTCGCAGTCGGCTCACGTCAGGGGCGGTGCGATCACCCTTCACGCCGTCGAACTTGAGCGACCCGGCCACGCGAACGTTGGTCGCCCCGAGGGCGGCAAACCGTTCGGCGTCGGTGTGGGAGCGGGCCACCACGAGCGACACCGTGCGGAGCATGCGCCGTACGAGCGGGGCGATGCGGCCATAGCCGGCGGCGCTTCGTTCGCTCATCCGCCCGTTGGCCACGACAAGAGGAATGCCGCGACGGTGGATTCGGGTGATGAGGTTCGGCCACAGTTCGAGTTCACCGAGCACGACGAGATCGGGCCGCACGCGGTCGAGCACGCGATCGATCGCCCAGGTGAGGTCGAGCGGGCAGGGGAAGCTCGCGTCGGCACCGAACCGCTTGCCCGCCACCTCCAGGCCCGTGGTGGTGGAACTCGATATCACGCAGTCGAGCGGGCATCCGCGAGCCCCTGCCTGGCGGGATAGTTCACCAGCCAGGCCCGCAAGCAGTTGCACCTCGCCGACGCTCACGCCGTGGAGCCAGATCCGTGCCGTGCCAGGCTGGCGAGGGGCGACCGTGATGCGGCCGGTGAACCGTGTCCATGGGGCGGCCACCGGGCGGCCACCGAAGACCCTGCGCCAGGCCACCCACGGCAGGGCGAGGAGGATCACCAGGAGATAGACGATGTTGAGCAGCACGCGGGGAGCATAAAAGATCGCCCCCCACCGCCGCACCGGCGGTTTCGCCCCAAGGCCATCGGGAGCTACCCGGCAGCCACCCCGCTCGACTTGCCGCAGCAGTTCTTGAACTTCTTGCCGCTGCCGCATGGGCATGGATCGTTGCGTCCAACCTTCTGGCCGAGGTTGCGGATCGGCTCGGCCGCCCCTGCCTCGCCTCGCTGGTCGGGCACCCCGCCGCCAGACTCCTGCGGCTGCGGCAGCGTGGCCGCCGAGGCCTCCTCGTGGATTGCGGCGGTTTCGTGCCAGGTGCTCCGCAGGGCGCTCTCTTCGACCTGCTCGATGCGATAGACGATGTCGACCACGCGTTCGTCGATGCCCTTCCACATGAGGTCGAAGGTGCGCATGCCTTCCCGCTTGTATTCGACCTTCGGGTCGACCTGGGCGTAGCCGCGAAGTCCCACGCTGCTTCGCAGGTGGTCCATCGCGAGGAGGTGATCCTTCCAGGCGTTGTCGAGGATCTGGAGGAGCACCGCCCGCTCCATCCGCTTCATCTCGTCGCGAGGTGCCTCCGGCTGCGCATGCCGACGGCGGCTTGCCTCGACCAGAGTGGCACGCAGCTGATCGAGATCGCTCGATGCGACGGCCGACTCGGGCATGGCCGGGTCGAATCGCTCCCGCGCCCACGCCAGGAGGCTTTCGCGATCGAGCCGACGGGAACCGTCGGGCTGGCGTCCTGAGAAGTGGGCAAGACCCACCAGCACAGGGTAGTCGATCTCACGACGGGCGTAGGCCTCGCGGGCGAGCTCGGCAACCTGCCGCTTGAACGAGGCAGGGTCGTGGCCGCCCTGCTCCAGCCCCGCCATGTCGTCGGCGGTGAGTTCGGTGCCAAACCGCCACTCCGTCCAGCCAACGGCGCTTCGGAGGCCGAAGTCGGGGGCGAGGAATCGGGCCCCATCGGAGAGATCGATGCGATGGATCGCCTCGCGCGATTTCTCCTGGAGCCATTCGGCCACATCGTCACGGCCGACCTTCTTCAGCTCGCGATCATTCACCGACAGCTTCCACCGGGCGTTGGCAAACGAGGCCAACGCTCCCCAGTTCCACTCGCTCTCGTCTTCGCTCGACGGGAGGTTTTCCTCGACGGCCTCGAAGATCAGGGCTTCGGCGTTGCGGACCGCCTCGTCCATCACCAGCCGCTCCGCCTCCTCGGGTGTCATGCCGCGGTAGTCGGACGGATCGAGTTCGCATCCGAGCTGCCCGCCGGCCCAGGTGGCGTAGGTCTGGCAGCCGTAGTCCTTGTCGAGGAAGGTGCCGATGTTCTGGTCGATCTGACGATCGACCATCTCCAGGATCATCTCGCGGCAATCGGCATCGCCGTCGGTGAAGTCGAGGATCCGTTGCCGGAAGCCGTAGACCCGCTTCCGTTGCTCGTCCATCACCTCGTCGTACTCGAGAAGGTTTTTGCGGACCTCGAAGTTGCGCTCCTCGACCTTCTTCTGGGCCGCCTCGACACGGCGGGTGACCATTCGGCTCTCGATCGCCTCGCCATCCTGCATGCCGAGCCGCGTGAGCACGTTCTTCACCCACTCGCCGGCGAAGATTCGCATCAGGTCGTCTTCGAGCGACAGGAAGAACCGGCTGCTGCCCGGATCACCCTGACGGCCGCAGCGGCCCCGGAGCTGGAGGTCGATGCGTCGGGCCTCGTGCCGTTCGGTGCCGATGATCTGAAGCCCGCCCATCGACCGCACCTGTTCCCCCTCGGGCTTCATGTTTTCGCGGGTGGCGATCTCCGTCACGAGCGCATCCCACTCATCCTTGGGAACGTCGAGTCGGGTGGGGTAGGTGTCTTGGAGCTTGGCCCACGCGAGCGTGTCGGGATTGCCGCCGAGGATGATGTCGGTGCCGCGGCCGGCCATGTTGGTGGCGATCGTCACCGCGCCGAGCCGGCCCGCCTGCGACACGATCTCCGCCTCCCGCTTGTGGTGCTTCGCATTGAGCACCTGGTGCGGAACGCCGCGCTTGTCGAGGAGCGACGAGAGCCGTTCGCTCTTCTCGATCGACACGGTGCCGACGAGCACGGGGAGTCCTTTTCGGTGGATCTCCTTGATCTTCGACTGGGGAATCCGTTCGCTCGACCGCTCGCCCTTCGCTTCAAACTCGACTTCGCCGTCGAGTTCCTTGACGAGCGTGCCGATTTTCCACGTGCCGTCGGTGAGGGCGAGGGAGTCCCACCGATGGATCCGCTCCACCTCGTCGGCGACGGCGATCCACTTCTCCCGTTCGGTACGGTAGATGACGTCGGGATGGTTGATGCGCTTCAGGCCGCGGTTCGGCGGAATCGCAATCACGTCGAGGTGGTAGATCTTCCAGAACTCGGTCGCCTCGGTCATGGCGGTGCCGGTCATGCCGCCGACCTTCTTGTAGAGCTTGAAGAAGTTCTGCAGCGTGACGGTCGCAAGCGTCTGCGATTCCTCCTTGATCCGCACGCCCTCCTTCGCCTCGACGGCCTGGTGGAGGCCATCGGACCACTGACGGCCCGGCATCAGACGGCCCGTGAACTCGTCGACGATCACCACCTCCCCCTGCTGCACGACATAGTTGACGTCGCGCTTGTAGAGGTAGTGGGCCTTGAGCGAGTTGTCGATGAGGTGCGGCCACTCCATGTTGCCGGCGGTGTAGAAGCTCTCGACTCCGGCGAGTTTTTCCGCGGTGCGCACGCCCGCCTCGGTGAGGGCGACGGTGTGCTCCTTCTCCTTCACCTCGAAGTGCTCGTCCACGCGAAGCTGCCGGGCGATCTGATCGGCCCTGGCATACTTCGCCACGTCGTCGTGGGCAGGGCCCGAGATGATCAGCGGGGTCCGGGCCTCGTCGATCAGGATGTTGTCGACTTCGTCGACGATCGCGAAGTTGAGCGGCCCCTGGGCCTGCTGCATGTGCTTGGGGAAGCGGGTGTCGTCGCGGGCGGCCATCCGCATGTTGTCGCGGAGGTAGTCGAAGCCAAACTCGTTGTTCGTGCCATACGTGATGTCGCAGGCATACGACTTCTGTCGGTCGCCCGACTCCATCCCCGACTGGATCGCCCCGACCGTTAGGCCGAGGCCGATATAGAGCGGCCCCATCCATTCCATGTCACGACGGGCGAGGTAGTCGTTGACGGTGACGACGTGCACGCCCTTGCCCTCGAGCGCGTTGAGATAGGCCGGGAGCGTGGCGACGAGTGTTTTCCCCTCGCCTGTGATCATCTCGGCGATGGCCCCCGAGTGGAGCACCATGCCGCCGATCAGCTGCACGTCGTAATGCCGCATGCCGAGGAAGCGGCGCCCACCCTCACGGCAGACCGCAAAGGCCTCGACGAGGATGTCGTCGAGCGTTTCGCCGGCGGCGAGTCGTCGTCGAAACTCCGCCGTTTGGCGGCGAAGTTCCACGTCGCTCATCGCCTGGTATTTCGACTCGAGCGAGTTGATCGCCTCGATCTTGGGCTCGAGCCGACGCAGGAACCGGGCGTTCGACGAGCCGAACAGACCGGTGAGAAACCGTTCCAGGCGAGAGCCAAGGCCGGCGGCGCCGTTGGAGACGGTATCCCAGATGCGTTCGAGTGCTTCCATGGAGGTGCAGAGGGTGGCTTGCGGCCCTTGGGGCCGAGGACGGTTGAGGCCGGCCGGAAACTCCGGCTACGGCGGGCGGGGGCCGGCGACGGTCACGCGGCCGGACCGCGAAAAATCGCGGCGCACGGGGGATTCTCGCGGTCAGGACGCGTATGGGTCAAGGCGACCGGTCGCCACCCCGTCCTCGCATGTGCCGCATTCGGGCTTCCCGAGACCGTGGCGGCCCAGTTTCACCCGGTCGTCGTCCCCTCGCGGTTCCGACGCGAACCACGGCCGAACGTCATGGCCAGCCAGGCTCCAGCCCCGGCGGCCATCGCCACGGAGGCTGCCGACGGCTCCGGCACGATCGCCATGATCTGGGATCGATAGAACGACAGGTCGGCGGCGTAGGTGGCGTCTCCGTAGATGGCATTGGCCCCCGGGTCAGGCTGGCCTGAATAGCCACCCACGGTGAGCGTGATGCCGGAGAGCTCCCACGCCGCACCGTTCTTGTGGAAAAAGCCGCCCCCGGAGTCGCCATAGGCCGCCTGGGCCTCATTCGACGGAACGCCCGTGTCGTCGAACGTCGTGGCCATCATGAGGGTGTCGCCATATCCGTCGTCCACCCAGATGCCCGACGCGGCGACGGCGTTGGTGCCCCACCGCATGGTTCTTGAAGTGAGGGTCTTGTAGCCGGCGGCATTTCCGCCCGACGGCACCTCCGTCCAGACCCAGGGAACCGTGCCGGTGTTGACCGACCACTGCGTGAACGCACCGCGGTCCCTTCCTGAGCCGATCATGGTGACCGCGGCCCCTGGTGACGCCGTCGCTGAAGCGATCGTGATGCCGGTCAGCCCGGGAGGCGTCGAGGCGAGACGAAACATGAAGAGGTCGGCCGTGGCCGACTTGCCCGGAAGGCCGTTGTTGCTGAGCGTCGTTCCGGAACCAGCAAGCATCGCGTAGGTGCCACCGTTGAGCACGATGCTTCCGCCTCCAACGTGGGCGGCCGTGAGCACCCAGTCGTTGCCGAGATACACACCTGTTCCCACGCCGAGCACCCCGACGTTGGCCCACCCAGGGTCATCAACTGGTGCGGACGTGTTGCCCGTCCCAGTCAGGGAGTCGATCACGACAGCCTGCGCCGACGGGGGCAGGAGGCAGACGAGCCCGACAGCGGCCAGGCATCTCCATGCCACGATGTTCGCGCCAGGTGCTGCGGTGGTCATGGGGTGGCTCCGTCGTGGAATCGATCACCCTTCCATGATTCGTCGTCTCGCTCGGTGAGGCCACCCATCCTGCTGGGAAAAGTGACGAATCGGGCATGGGCAGGGACGAATCAGGTGCCGCAGCGCTCGCGTCATGCCGTCTGGTAGGGTGGGGAGAACGCCGGTGGAGGTGGTGAGTACAAAAAACCGCTGTCTCGCTCGGGAGTGTTTCGCGGCGCGGCAGGGGGCATTGCGATGGCAACTCGGATGATCAGCCTGGTCGTGGTGGGATGGTCTCTCGCGATGGGGGCTGTCGAGGCTGCCGATCCTCCGCCTGCAGAGGCCGGGGCGGCGTCACGGCCGGACCAGCCGTTTCGCTCGTCACTCATCACGCGATGGGGCGCTGCCGTCACCGCCGCCAATGCCTGGCAGGACTACCCTCGTCCCACGCTGGTGCGACCGTCGTGGACCAACCTCAATGGCTCCTGGGACTACGCCATCGTACCGATCGACGCGAGCCTTCCGTCGCGGTGGGACGGCAGGATTCTCGTGCCGTTTTGCGTGGAGTCGCGGCTCTCGGGGGTGCAACGGCTGCTCCATGCGGACCAGGCGATCTGGTATGCCCGCGACCTGGAGTGCCTCCCTGCGGAAGGCCGTCGCACGCTGCTCCACATTGAAGCGAGCGACTATCGAACCACGGCCTGGGTGAACGGCGTCGAGGTGGGCCGTCATGTCGGCGGCAACCTCCCATTCTCCTTTGATATCACGGAGGCGCTTCGGCGGGGCGAGGGGGCACGACTCGTGATCCGTGTGGAAGACGCCACGGCCGATCATCAGCTCCGTGGCAAGCAGAGTTCCGATCCGAAGGGCATTTTCTACACGCAGGTGTCGGGCATCCACGGCACTGTCTGGCTCGAGGAGGTGCCCGAGGACCATGTTCATGATCTCTCCATCGAGACGTCATGCGAGGGACGTGTGACCGTCAGGCTCCACGCCGTCGGCGTTCCACGTCCGGTGCGGATCATCGCGTCGCAAGCAGGCCGGCAGGTTGCTGAATCCCGGGCGGCCGATGCCACCAGCCCGATCGAGCTCCAGATCCCCGAGCCCCGGCTCTGGTCGCCGGCATCGCCGACGCTCTACGACCTCGAGATTCACTATGGCGACGATCGCTTCACGAGCTATGCGGGCATTCGTGAGGTGGGACGCGTACAAGGGGCCGACGGGGAGTGGCGGTTCACGCTCAACCGCGAGCCGATCTTCCATTTCGGGCCGCTCGACCAGGGATGGTGGCCCGATGGCCTGCTCACACCCCCTTCGGATGAGGCGATGCGATGGGACGTCGACTTCCTCAAGGCGGCCGGGTTCAACACGATTCGCAAGCACGTGAAGGTGGAGCCTCGCCGCTTCTACGCCTACTGCGACGCCGTCGGCATGATGGTGTGGCAGGATCAGGTGGCTGGGTTTCCCGGGCCGCGGTGGACGCAGCTGGAGCCTCATCCCTCCGACGTCGATTGGCCGGAACCGGCCCGTCAGCAGTTTCATGACGAGCTCGAGTCGATGGTGTCGCACCTCGACACCCACCCAAGCATCGTGATGTGGGTGCCGTTCAACGAGGCGTGGGGGCAGCACCGGTCCACCGACGTGGGGGCCTGGACGATGGCGAGAGATCCGTCGAGGCTCGTGAACATCGCCAGTGGCGGCAACTTCTGGTCGGTGGGGCACGTGGTTGATGCCCATCACTATCCCCATCCGGGTTTTCCCTTCGAGCGTGGCCGCGACGGACGCTTCGACGGCTTCGTGAAGGTGGTGGGTGAGTTTGGCGGCCACGGGTTTCCGGTGAAGGGCCACCTCTGGGACGAATCGAAGGACAACTGGGGCTATGGAGGGCTGCCGAAGAGCCGCGAGGAATATGTCGAGCGCTACCGCGAGTCGCTGCGACGGCTGGCCGATCTGCGAGGGAGAGGAATCGCGGCGGGCATCTACACGCAGACGACCGACGTCGAAGGCGAGGTCAACGGCCTGGTCACCTACGACCGGGGCGAGACGAAGATCACGGCCGCCGACCTGCGGGCGATGCACGAGCAGATTCTCGGAGGGGCCGGTGCCACCGACTGACGGCCCAGCCGTCGGCGCTCGTGCGGCCGTGGTGCTTTTTTGGCCGTGCCAACCGCCTGCGGTGGTGCCCTGCCGGGCGCCTCGCCAATAATCCGCCGCATGACGAGTCATTCCGAGAACTTCCCGACGCCCACACGCCCCGGCCTCGGGGTCGGCCGCGATCTCACGGGCCGGCTTGTGTTCTTGGGAACGGGCACCAGCACCGGCGTGCCGCTCGTGGGGTGCCGATGCGACACCTGCACGAGCGACGATCCGCGGGACGTGCGCACCAGAACAAGCGCGATCCTCGGGCTGCCTGCCGGACACGTGCTCATCGACACCACCCCCGATCTTCGTGGCCAGTTGCTGCGGGAGACGATCGGCCGCGTCGATGCCGTGCTCTACACGCACGACCACGTCGATCACGTCTATGGACTCGACGATCTGCGGCCGCTCTGCTTCGCCACCGGGCGTTCGGTGCCGCTCTACTGCGAAGAGCGGGTCGAGAAGCGGATTCGCACCGCCTTTGACTACGCGTTTCAGGAGGGGCCGCCTCTCGGCGGCGGCGTGCCGAAGGTGACGTTCGAGCGGATCACCCTCATGCCCTTCGAGCTGTGTGGGGCCACGATCGTGCCGCTGCGGCTGCAGCACGGCGTGTTCAACGTGCTCGGCTTTCGAGTCGGCAACGTGGCCTACTGCACCGACACCAACTTCATTCCGGATGAATCCGTGCAGCTGTTACAGGGGCTCGACGTGCTCGTGCTCGACTGCCTCCGTGCGACGCGCCACCCCACGCACTTTTCCGTGGACGAGGCTGTGGCGATGGCGGAGCGGATTGCCGCCAAGAGGACGCTCTTCGTGCACATGTCGCACGAAGTCCGTCACGCGGATCTGGCCGCTCGACTTCCGGCCGGCATGGAACTGGCCCATGACGGCCTCGAGCTACCACTGACCTGATCGTCGGCCAGTGTGGCACCGGTGCTGCCGAACGAGACCGGTCATGGTCTCCGTGCCTGAATCGCGGTCGTCAGGTGATCAGAGGCCGTCGTCGGTGATCGAGCCGAGGCCGGTTTTCGGCGCCGGCGGATGCCAGACGGTCCAGGTCTCCGCGGTCATCCGCGCGTGGAGAAGGCTGCGGTCCACCTCGGGCGATACCGCCCAGGGAAGGGTGATGTCTTGAGCCGCGTGGTACAGGTAAAACCCGATGTCCTTCGAGCTTCGCGGCCCGGGCCGGCGGGCGGCGGGCTTGTCGGGCTCGAGCGGCCAGACGACGAGCAAGAAATCACTCGGGGCAACGCCGGCCACCGTGCTCTCCCGCCAGGGGGCGAAGGTGCACTGCATCAGGGGCGGACGGTTGCGGGCGGCGGCGGCATTCGCCGGCGCGGCCAGCGGCTGCCGAAGGTCGAGTGCCTCGAACAGCGGCCGCTCTTCCATAAAGGGCAGCACCTCTCGGGCCCAGCCGCCCGGATACGGAGGATTCGGGGCCGGCGGCAGCCCGCGAGCGGCTTCCATGTACATGCTCAGGGCCAGGCCCAGCTGCCGCTTATGGTCGGCGCACTTCGATCGCGCCATCCCGGAACGCACCGACTGGATCGCCGGCATGAGGAGCGTCAGGAGCGTGGCGATGATCGCCAGGCAGACGAGCAGTTCCACGAGCGACACACCTGGCCGCGAACTCGCCCGCTCCCGCATGGCCCGCTCCTTTCTCGCCCGCGCACCCTGATACTCAGGCAGTCTACACGGCACGCCACGCACGTGCTCGACCGCCTCCCGCCGCTTCGCCGGGCTCAGAATTTTCCCTCGGCAACTTCCCGAAGGATCGCCTTATCCAACTCCGCGTCCGCCAGGAGCCGCTTGAGCCGAGAGTTCTCCTTCTCGAGCTCCTTGAGTCGCTTCGCCTGGTCCATCCGCAAACCGCCGTACTTCTTCTTCCAGCGGTAGTAGGTCTGCTCCGTCACGCCAACTTTTTCACAGCCTCGGCGACAGTCTTGCCCCTGCCCAGCTCAACTTCGATCTCTCGAAGCTTGGGGATGATGACCTCGCCATCCTCCGCACCCGATCACAACGGGCACGATGTCATTGGCGGCTTGACGAATCGCTCTTGTTGCCGATTCGTCCCTGCCCACGCCCGATTCGTCACATTTTTGGTTTTTGGCCCTCGCAGACGCGAAGTCGCTAGTAGTCTTGACGGGAGTGAAAGCAGCGACGCACCTCCGTGCGTGAACAAGGGCACCGGCTGATCTTGGGAAGGAATGATCATGAACATGGCGCGACGGACCATGTGGATGTTTTTGCTGGCGTCTGCAGCGCTGACAGGCGGCTCAGGCGAAGCCAGCCAACTCCTGTATGTGACATCGGCGGATTCCCTCGTCTACACGTATGACGTCTCCCTTGGCTCCGCAGCAGCGATCAAGGCATCAGAGAACGCCTTGATTGGCAACTTTCACAACACCGATCCCACCAGCGTTGCTTTGAACTTGGCTGGCACCATCTACGTCGGCAATCAGGAAAGCCAGGCGGGAACCGGCAACTCCACGGTTTCGATCTACAGTTCCGACGGAACGTATCAAACCTCATGGACGACCCCGGGGAATGTCGGCGGACTGGCCATCGACGCTTCGGGAAATGTTTTTCTCTCACTTTACAACGTCACCACTGACTCAAGCCGTATTGAGAAACGCAACGCGTCTGGAACGGTGCTGCAGACCATCACGGGGGCTTCGTTGACAAAAGCCTCGGGCCTCGCGCGAACTGCGGCGGGAACGTTGTATGCCGGCAATTTTTTACCCGCTTTCGCCGACAACGCCGTCGCCACGTTCGATGCGGCGGGCAACGAACTCCCGAGTTTTGGAAACGGCGCTCTCGCCGGTCCGGTAGCCCTCGATTCCGCGAACAACGTCTACGTGGGCTATGTCGTTGAAGACGTGGTCAGGAAATACACCAGTTCCGGAACGCTGTTGGCGGATATTTCCACAACTGGGCCGCGGGGGATTGCGATTGATGGATTTGGAAACATGTACGTCGGCAATCAGGCACCAACCGGATCCGTTGACCACACGATTTCAAAGTTTGACCCATCCGGCAACTTTCTTTTCTCGTGGGATTTCGCCGGCACAAGTACGCCCAACGGGATGGCGTTTGCTCCGGTTGCCGTTCCTGAACCCTCCACGTGCGCCTCGCTGCTCGCTGGTCTCGCCTGCGCCGGCTACTCGCTGTTCCGCCGTCGCAAGCGGGCCTGACGCTCCAGCCAAGGTGATTCCAACGCGAGGGGAGCAGGTTGCCATCACGGGCCACATTCCTTCGTTGTTTTCGGGCCAGCGGCAGTTTTTCCAGCGCTATCCTCCGCACCCGATCACAACGGGCACGATGTCATTGACGGCTTGACCAATCGCTCGTGTTGCCGATTCGTCCCAGCCCACGCCCGATTCGTCACATTTGATGATCGACAGGCTGGCAAAAATACCCAATCCGTCGTAGGAATGTGCGTGAACAGAATGGTTCGCTGCGGGCAATCGCATCTCACGGGAAAGGAATGCTCATGAGCAATTCAAACGTCGTTCGCGCCTTCGCCGGTCTCGTGGCTTGTGCCGCCGTGGGCTTCGGTCAGCCGCGGGTCGCTCAGGCCGCCCCCATCACGCCGGGCAACCTCGTGATCTATCGGCAGGGTTCGGGCACGAACGCGCTCGCGAACACCGGCAATAACGTCTTTCTCGATGAGTACACGACAGCCGGCTCGCTCGTGCAGTCGATCGCGATGCCGGCAACCGGCACCGGCACCAAGCTCATCACGGCGGGTAACTCGACTGCCGAAGGGGCGCTGTCGATCTCCCCAGACGGCACCTGGATCGGTTTGAGCGGCTACAACTCGACCATCCCGGCCGCCTCGAGCATTACAGGCACAACGAGTGCAGGCGTCCCTCGCGTGGCGGGACTTTTGAACACGACGACGGGCTCCTACTCGCTGACGGTCATGGGCACGTGGTTTAGCGCGACAAGCCCCCGCGCCGCGGCCACCACCGACGGCAACAAGATCTGGGCGGTTGGCGGAAACAGCGGCGTGGTGTATGGAACGGTCGATGGATCAAGTCCATTCGTGGCATCCGGTACGACCGCTACTGCGGCGTCGATCGGCACCAATCTTCGCGTGCTCGGCATCTTTGGGAACGAGCTTTACCAATCGACCGGTTCGGGCACGTTGCCGACCGTTGGGCTGCTAGCCGGCAATCCGCTCATCAACGGCCTTCCCACCGCAAGCACGTTCTTGCCGAACATTCCCAGACAGGGCGGCACTCCGGCAACCAGCCGCTACGGCTTCACGTTCCTCGACACCAACCCCGCCGTGCCCGGGCTCGACACGATGTACACGGTCGACGACTCGGCAACGTCCGGCGGGCTGTGGAAGTACACCCTCGACCTCAGCGGCACCTGGAACGCGGCAGGGACGGTCCAGGCCTTCACCGGGGCCCTGCGCGGGCTGACCGGCGGGGTCGACGGCGGCAACGTGCAGCTCTACATGACGGGCAGCGGCAATACGCTATGGAAATACACCGACACCGCCGCGGCCACGAGCGTGCTCAGCGGCACGCTCTCGGCCTTCACGCCGCTTGCCATCGCCTCGGGAAGCACGGCGTTCAGGGGTGTCGTCTTGGTGCCAACGGCGGTTCCGGAGCCGAGTACAGCGATTCTGCTCACCGCTGGGGCGGCAGTCGGCGTTGCATTTCGGCGGCGGTATCGAAAGGTCTGAGTCGGCGTCGGCGGTCGATCTCGACGTGGCGATTGCTGAGCGTGTCCGGATAGGTGATCCCAGGCTATCCGTTGTCGACGCGCTCGTGCTCGACGGCCTTCACGCGACGCGCCATCCCACACGCGTCTCAGTGGACGAAGCGGTGGTGATGGCCGAGCGGATCGCCGCCAAGCGTCGCGTGTGTCTGTTCTCCGGACGGAACCGGATCCTGTATCGCATCGAGAACGGCCACGGAGGCATGGCCTACTCGCTCTGCGTGGCGCTCGATGCGCTGCCATGAGCGGTTGAACGGGCTCAACGGAGACGTGTCGCGGGAACTGGAGGGACGTGCGGCGCCTCAGGCCGGGGGAAGATGCTCTAGAGCGCGTCTGAGATACGTGTATCGCCGGCTCGGGGGCGGCAAAAGTCTCGTCGCCGGGGCGAGGATACGCCCAAGGCTCCTCGAGCGTTCGCCGACCCCCTCGCCTACCCGCTCAGGATTATCAACTCGTCGCTACACGTAGCGGAGATGCGCTCTAGCCGTGAAAGCTCACCGCGTGACCGCCAATCACGAGGAATGGCACGCCATGACGGGTGAGGACTTCAAACAGTCGGAAGTCAGGTGCCATGAGACATCGGCCCACCGCTGGACGAAATGGCCCGCGCCTTCACAGTGCGTCTGCGGAAATGGGCAAGGCCCGTCGGATTGTGCTGGAGCATGGCCCACGACCGCTCGATCAGCAGCCGCATCGCGGCCAGCCGCTCCGACGGGGTCGCGTCATGCATCCGCCGCCGCATGTGACGATCCCGCGCGGTCATGTCTACGGCCGGTGCCGTGGCTCGTTCCTGCATGCATCAATCCTACCATGCGCTGCACCGAGGTCACGACGAGAATCGGTCGGCCCGAGCGGCACCAGTTCAGCGGAGGCGCAGGCCGCGGAGCCGAAGGGAGTTGGCGATCACCGAGAGGGAACTCAGGCTCATCGCGGCGGCGGCGAGCATCGGGCTCGTCACGTGGCCCACGAGCGGATAGAGCGCACCGGCCGCGACCGGGATGGCGAGCACGTTGTAGAGGAAGGCGAGCGCGAGGTTCTGCCGCACGGTGCGCATGGTGCTGTCGGCAAGGTGCAGGGCTCGGGGCACGGCCGTGAGCCCGCCCGACAGGAGCGTGACATCGGCCGTTTCGAGCGCCACATCGGCACCGGAACCCATCGCGATGCCGACATCGGCTGCGGCAAGGGCCGGGGCGTCGTTGACGCCGTCGCCCACGAAGACCACGGCCGTGGTGCCTTCACGACCCTTCATCGCGGTTCGGAGTGCCATCACGCGGGCCGCCTTGTCGGCCGGCGAGAGTCCGCCCGCCACCTCCGGGATGGAAACCGCCTCGGCCATTCGGGCCGCCGCGAGCGGCGCGTCGCCCGACAGCATCTCGACCGAGAGTCCGTCGCGGCGAAGCGACGAGACCACGTCGCGGGCCTCCGGTCGTGATGGATCCGCGATCCCAAACCATGCCGTTCGCCTGCCATCGACGGCCAGCTCCACGATCGTGGCGCCGGCCGTCCTCGCCGCGTCACGTTCAGCCACAGGCCCTGATGCGGCGATGCGCCGGTCATCGAGAAACTCCGGGCTGCCGACGAGGACGACCTGCCCGTGCACCCGTCCCGCGATACCGAGGCCGACCACCGCCGTCACCTCCTCCGCGGCAGTGAGGGTGATGCCCGCCTCGTCGGCAGCGGCGGCAAACGCCCGTGCCAGGCCGTGCTCACTGCCGGCTTCAACCGAGGCGGCCAGCACAAGCGCCTCGCGAAGCGGGCCGTTCGCCCAGATCGGCGGATCCTCCGAATCGATGGCTCGCGGCGAGGCGGGTTGGCAAGCGGACGAGTCGAGTCCGGCGGCAATGATGCGTGGCCGGCCCTGGGTGATGGTGCCGGTCTTGTCGAACACGATCGTGCCGGCCGAGGCGAGATGCTCCATCGCCTCGGCCGTGCGCACCAGGATGCCGTCGCGAGCTGCCCGTCCGATGGCCACCGTCATCGCCAGCGGGGTCGCCAGGCCGAGGGCGCACGGGCAGGCGATCACCAGCACGCTGACCGCCGAGAGGAGCCCGAGCGTCATCCGTGGCTCAGGCCCGATGGCGGCCCAGACGAAAAAGGTGAGCAACGCGACGGCGAGCACCACCGGCACGAAGACGGCGGCGATTCGATCGGCGAGCTGCTCGATCGGCGCCCGCGCGGCATGGGCCTCGCGCACGAGCCGAGCGATCCTCGCCACGAGGGAGTCGGCGGAGGCGGCGGTGGCCTCGACCACGACCGATCCTGCGCCGTTGATCGCGCCGCCGATCACTCGATCACCAACTCCCCGTGGCACCGGCAGCGGCTCGCCGGTCAACAGTGATTCATCGCACGTCGTGGCCCCCTCCTGAATCAAGGCATCGACGGGAAATCGGGAACCGGGCTTCACCCGGAGGAGGTCGCCCGGACGGACCTCGGCCAGGGGAATCGTTTCACCCCCCGGAAACCGTTCGGCCGTCGGGGGCGACAGATCCATGAGGCCCCGTATGGCGGCGGTCGTGCCCCGACGCGCACGGGTTTCGAGGGCCTGGCCGAGGAGCACGAGCACCACGATCATGCCGGCCGATTCGAAGAACACCTCCACGCTGCCATCGCGGCGGCGAAACGACTCGGGGAAGAGCGACGGAGAGATCGTGGCCACCAGACTGGCCGCGAACGCGACGAGCACGCCGAGTGCGACGAGTGAAAACATCGTCGGTCGTCCACGTCGAAAGCCATCGATGCCGCCCGACAGAATCGGCCAGCCGCTCCAGAACACGATGGGTGTGGCCAGCAGGAGCTGCACCCAGTTGCCGACCGTGCCTGTCAGGCGAAGCTGCTCGAACCATCGCTGGATCAGGTGGCCGCCGAGCCATCCCGGCAGGAGATGATGGGCCATGCCTCCCATGGCCACCGTCATGAGCATGAGGGCGAACGCGGCTCCGATCACCAGCCGACGTCGTTCCCGAGATCGGACGGCGAGGGCGCCGGCCTGGCCGATCGGCTCGAGGGGCATCCCGCAGATGGGACAGTTCCCCGGGGAGGAACTCGTCACGTGCGGGTGCATCGGACACCGCCATCCGAACTCTCCCACGTCGGCCCGGGCGCAGCACGGCTTCACGCCACCGGTGGCGGCATGGGATTCGGGATCGGGCTGAATGACGTCGAGGGGAAGCACGCGACGATTCTACGCCCTGCGGTCAACGGGCTCCGGCACGGGCCCGTTCGATCAGAAACGCCACGAGTTCTTCACAGTGAAAGTAGCCCTCCCACAGCGAGTGCCCTTGATTCTCGGCCACGATGAGCGTCACGAGGTCACCGCGGCCCGCGGCCTCGTAGCGGCGTTTGAGTTCGGCGGAGTTTGGATCGAGCGGCACCTTGATGTCACGGTCGCCATGAATGATGCAGAAGGGAACTCCCGCGCGGGCCGCCACATCGATCCGTTCGATCGGGCAGAGGTCTTCCGTCCGGGAGGCGAGTTCCGCGGGCGTGAGGCCGTAGGCCGGAGCCGCCTTCTCGACGCCCGGATAGGTTCGCCAGTCGTAGGCCGGGTAGATGCCTCCGACGCCGGCCGTCCATTCCGGGTGGGCGATCGCCCATGAGGCAGCCCACAGCCCGCCTCGGCTGCGGCCGAAGAATGCCGGCGTGGCGGAGTAGCCCCGGCGCACCATGTCGGCATGGAGCCGTTCCATGGCGCGAATCCCGTCCGGCGAGCCATACGACTCCCCCGAGTCGATGCCCGCCACCGCGATCCCTGCGGCGACGAACCGTTCGTGCATCCATCGCTCCGACTCGTCGGGATAGGCCGGGAGCGTCGGCGCGTAGAGGATCCAGGGCTTCGGCTCCGCCGTCACGGCATCGGCGCGTGGCGTGAAGATGAAGGCGGTGTGCCCTGCCAGCGAAAACGCCTCACCCGGGACGACGAGACGCTTCTCGGGAGCGGGGTCGGCGGCACGGGTCCCCGCGCCGAGCATCAGCACGGCGACGATGGTGATCACGAGTCGCATGGGATGGCCCGTGGCATGGGATGACGGATCAGGGTTCCTGCGACATCGCGGCAAAACGGTCGAGCAGCGAGGCCGCGGCGCCCGAGTCGATGGCCCGTTCGGCCAGGAGTCGAGCCGAGGGCTTGTCGGTCGCACGTGCCGAAGCCCAGAGGACGGCCGCGGCGTTGAGCACCACCACCTCGCGCCGCGGCCCGGGCGTGCCTCCCAGCACCTCGCGGATCGCGGCGGCACTTTCGTCGGGACCGGCGACTTCGAGGCTCGCGAGTTCGGCGGGCGTTCGCGTCGCAAGACCGAAGTCTTCGGGCACCCATCGGCTGCGGGTGACCGACGACGGGCCGACGTCGATCACGTCGGTTGGTCCAAACAGGCTCACCTCGTCGAAGGCCGTGCGGTCGTCGTCGCCGATGTGACCAGACACGATCACCGCCCGTCGTGCCCCGAGTTGCCGTGCGGCCTCGGCGAGCGGTTCGCGGGCCGCAGGCCTTCCCACGCCGATCACCTGCACGTCGGCCCCGGCCGGATTGCAGAGCGGCCCGACGAGATTGAAGACGGTCGGCCGTCCGAGGCTTCGCCGCATCGGCCCGACGCGGGCCATCGCCGGATGGTGCACGGGGGCAAGGCAGAAGCAGAGGCCGAGCGCGTCGAGGCATCGGCTGCTCACCGCGGCGGGCGCGTCGACCTTCACACCGAGCCGTTCGAGCACATCGGCGGATCCGGTGCGACTGGAGACCGCCCGATTGCCATGCTTGGCAACCGGCTGGCCGGCCGCCGCCACGACGATGCCCGCGGCCGTCGAGATGTTGAACGAACCGGAACCATCGCCGCCCGTGCCACACGTGTCGGCCACGGCAGCGGCGCCGCGAGACACCGGCACCATGCGCGCCCGAAGGGCCGAGGCGACCCCCGCGATCTCCGCGGCCGTCTCCCCCGCGTCTGCGAGGGCCAGGAGCCAGTGGCCGAAGGAAGTAATGTCGACTGTGCCAGCCAAGACGCCATCGACGAGCCGACGGACCTCGGCGGCATCTCGCCGCTCACCGCGGACCAGGTCGCCGGTCCATGCGGCAAGCTCCTCAGGGCGGATGGCCATGGTGTCGGATGGTCGAGTCATGGGAACCTGCCCGTGTTCCGCCGCGATCGAAGCGGATTCGGATACGATGGAAGAAGAGACGATCGTACCCGTTCGTCTTCCCACCCTCCACTCCGATCCAAGGAGCCATGCGGCAGTGACCTCGACCCATCCCCGAAAGGTGATCATCGACTGCGACCCGGGTATCGACGATGCCGCCGCCCTGGCGATGGCCCTGTTCGATCCGAGGCTGGAGGTGGTGGCGGTCACGGCCGTCGCGGGGAGCGTGTCGGCGGAGCAGGCGACGACGAATCTCCAGTCGATCGTGTCGTTCCTCGACCCGCCCCGGCTGCCCCGGCTCGGGGCGGCGGACGACACCGGTCCGGCCGAACGGCCCTACGCCCTCAACGGCCCCGACGGTCTCGGCGATGCCGACATCCCCCGGGTGCAACTCCACGGGGCACACCACTCCGAGAAGGTGCTCTGGGAAACGATCAAGGCGCATCCTCGTGAAATCACCATTCTTTCACTCGGGCCGCTCACGAATGTGGCGAGGGTGTTCTCGCGCGACCCCTCGATCGTCGAGCTGGTGGGCGGGCTCGTGATCTCAGGAGGCACTGTGCACGCGATGGGCAATGCGTCTCCGGTGGCCGATTTCAACTTCTTCTGTGATCCGATGTCGGCGAGGCATGTGCTCCGTGAGCCGGTCGCCAAGACCCTCGTGCCGCTCGAGACCACCAGTCACGTGCTGCTCGGCTTCGATCTGCTCGACAAGCTGCCCAGGGAGTTTTCCCGGGCCGGTCAGCTTCTTCGGCAGATCCTGCCGCACGCGTTTCGTGCCCATCGGCAGATCCTGGGAAGCGAGGGCATCCGCCTGCACGATGTGGTGGCACTCGTGGCGCTCACCCATCCCGAACTCTTTTCCCGCTCGTCGGTGTCGGCCGACGTCGAGACCATGGGCGAACTGACGTCGGGCATGCTCGTGATCGATCGGAGGCAGACCAGGCCGCTTCGGCCCCATGTCGATCTCCTCACGTCGCCCGACGTCGTCGGCATCACCGAGTGCATCCTTCGCGGCTTCGAAACAGCCGCCGACGCGACCTGATCACACGGGCGTCGACCGCGGTCATTCGCGTTGGGGGGCGGGGCCGTCCTTGGGCTGTTCAAACTCCCGGCGGCTCGCGACCTTCATGCGAAGGGGCATCCGCTGCCGATCACGGAAAATGACGACTTCCACGACGCTCTCGAGCGGCGTCATTCCCACGAGGCTCATCAGATGATCGTCGTCCTCGACGGCACGCCCTTCATATTCGAGGATCACGTCATCGGGGCGAATGTCGGCGAGGTCGGCCGGTGCACCTCGTGTGACGTTTTCCACGCGAGCCCCGACCGGCCGCAGCATGCCCAGGCGGGTGGCCTCTTCCTGGCTGAATCGGTTGTCGAGGGCCACGCCGAGATAGGCACGATGCACCGAGCCATGGGTCACCAGCTCCCTCGCCACGTAGGTCACCATCGGGATCGGAATGGCAAACGCGATGCCCTCGTTGCCGCCTGAACTGCTCGCGATGGCCGTGTTGAGGCCGATCACCTCGCCGCGGAGATTGACCAAAGGCCCGCCGCTGTTGCCCGGATTGACGGCCGCATCGGTCTGAATGAAGTCCTGAAACTTCACGGTGCCGTCGCCGAGGTCGAGGTCGCGTCGTCCCTTGGCGGAAACGATCCCGAGCGTGACGGAATGCGACAGGCCGAAGGGGCTGCCGATGGCCAGCACCATGTCGCCAATCTGCACCGTGTCGCCCTCGGCGAGCCGGGCGGGCTCGAGGTCGTCGGCGTCGATTTCAAGCACCGCGATGTCGGTGCCGGCGTCTGACCAGAGGCGTCGCGGGTGGACTTCGCGGCCGTCGGCGAGGCGGATCGTGATCGATTCGAGCGTCGACTGGTTGACGACATGGCGATTGGTGATGACCGCCGTGATGCCGGCAACCTGAGCGATCACGCCCGAGCCGGCATCATCCTCGGTGTTCCGTCCACGTCGCGGACGGAGCAGGGGCTTCTCGGCCATGATGTGAACCACGGCGGGCCGCAGGAGCTCCGTGAGCCGACGGAGCTGTCGCCCCTGCACCTCGAGGAGATCGGCATCGCGGGCGGCCTGCTCGTAGAGCCGTTCCCGCTCGGCCGCCGAGAGACGGGCCGGACGCATCGGATCGACCGCGGGGTTGTCGCCGCTGGAGTTCTGGCCGATGGGCGATAGCGGGAGTTCGTCGGCCCAGACCGGTAACGGCGCAAGGCTGAACACCACCAGCGCGAATGCGGCTGACGGCAGGCGACGGAGAATCATGAAGACCCCTGGGGCGTGAGGAGCGGCTCGAGGAAACGAGCATAGCCTCGGGGGTGTTCAGAGTTCCAGTTCGCCGCTGACCGTTTCCTCGCTGGAATCCTCCTCCGCAAAGGAGCGGGAGGACGACCCGTTGCCGCCCGAACGCTCCAGTTCACGCTGGCACTCGATGCACATCGTGGCGTAGGGCAGGGCGTTGAGGCGGGCCATCGGAATCCGTCCGCCGCAGAGTTCGCACTGACCGTAGGTGCCGGCCTTCATGCGTTCCAGCGCGTTCTCGATGTTGGCGAGTTCGCGACTTTCCACCTCGGCCAGTTGCGAGCTGATCTCGT
Source organism: Pirellulales bacterium (assembly GCA_017853835.1). Classification (GTDB taxonomy): domain Bacteria; phylum Planctomycetota; class Planctomycetia; order Pirellulales; family UBA1268; genus QWPN01. The sequence goes on from JAFMIU010000013.1 coordinate 49,919, forward strand.
CCTGGGCCGAATCGTAGGCGGCGTCGACGAGATCCCCTGGAGACTCGCTTCGCAGTTCCTTGAGGAGCGAGAGGTCACCCGCCAGCGCGCTGCGGAGCGCATCTCGTCGCTTGACGAGAATCGCCCGCATGTTGAGAAGAGCGTCTTTGCGTGCCATGGTTGCCGTTCCTGGTGCCCTTCCGAGTTGGTGCCACAGCGGTCGAAGGTGCAACCGCAGCCAATACTACGGGGGCCGGGAAAAGATGGTTCACGCCAGAAGATTCGGCAGGAACGGCAAAGAAAAACGGCCGGATTTCCGTTCTGACAGTTGGGGAGCGGAGGGCGACCTTGCGGGACGCGGTTACTGGGCAGGCTTGGGGGCCGGCGCCACCGGAATCTGCACCTCGGCGTATTTGAGAATCCCCGGGACAAACGGGCTGTTGTAGGCCATGGTCCTCGGAGGACCGGCGGCCACCCATTCGGGATGCTCGGAGAGCCAGGTCTCGAGTTTCGGCACGAAGGTCGCAAGGCGGTTCTCGTTGTACGAGCCTCGGACGCCCAAGGAGACGACGGTGGTGGCGGGCACATCCTCGACGGTGACCGCCGGGTCGGCTGGATCGGCGCCAGGATTGCCGAGATCGGACGAGCCGTAGAGAAACGCCATCGAGGTTGCGGTGGCCGATGTGCGGTCGTCGTCCGTTGCAAGCTCCATTTCGACCGGGGCCGTCATGGCGATCTCATGCCGTTCGATGTGGCGAAACAACTTCATGAACGCCCCATCCGACCCGCGGCCTGTCGACCTCACGCGGGCGAGGCGGTGGGCAGGGTAGTTCTTGACGATCACTTCGCCGACGGGTCCAGGCTGTGGGAAGCCTTCGGGGAGTTTCGCCTCGGACACCATCATGGGCTTGGGCACGGCATCCTCTGCTGGGGCCTGAGATGCGAAGACAAGGGCCAGAACGACGGCGGGAGCGAAACGCATGGCAGCCTCCTTGGAGCGGACCTCTCCATCATAGGCCATGGGCCGGGATTCGCCTCGCCTGTCGTGGCGGGGGACCAGGGGTGCGACGCGGTCAGGGCTCGCCGTGGAGGGTCAGCACCAGCCGGCGGGAGCCTCCGTGGGCGCGATGCTCGCACAGATAGATGCCCTGCCAGGTGCCCAGCCGAAGCCGTCCATTCGTGACCGGCACCGTGAGGCTCGCGCCGATCATCGAGCACTTCACGTGGGCGGGCATGTCGTCGGGGCCCTCGCAGGTGTGAACGTATGGCAGGCTTTCCGGGGCGATGGTGCGGAAGGCCATCTCGAGATCCCGAGGCACGTCAGGATCGGCATTCTCGTTGATCGAGAGGCTCGCCGACGTGTGCTGAAGAAATAGGTGCAGCAGGCCGACGCGACAGGCCGGCATGTCGGCGAGCGCCCTTTCGATCTCCGGTGTGACGAGGTGGAAGCCTCGATGGCGCGGGGTGAGTCGCAGGTCGGTCTGATGCCAGCTCATGTCGGTTCTCAGTCGCCGCTTCGAAAGCACCACACCGTGCCGTCGTCCGATGCGATCACGACACGGCCTGATGCCACGGCAGGCCCCGCATCGAATCGGCCGCCGGCGGTGACATCCCACGCCGTGTCACCGGTGACGGCGTCGAGCACGACGATGGTGCCCGATGCGTCGGCGGCGATCACGACGTCTCGGGCTGGTGCTCCATCGGGCCCTTCGGCCACGATGGCGACCGGTGAGGTTTCCACCCGACCCCGCATCGGCTTCCGCCACACTCGCGTGCCGTCGTCGAGGGCAAACGCTTCGATGGCCTTGCCCCGGAAGCCCACGATCGCGAGCCCGGCAACCGCCGCCGCACTCGAACGATACGATTGCCCGGCAGCGACGGCGGCCACGTGCCAGGCGGTGTCGGCCGCCACGAAGTCGATCGCGTAGAAGACGCCCCCTTCGGTTCCGAAAAACACGCGATGTCCGACGACCGCCGGCGTCGTGCCGGTGGGGCCGTCGATCGGCACGGCGGCACGCTCGTTGCCGGTGGCGGCATCGATGACGTGGAGTTTGCCGTCGCAGCCCGCGAGGAAGACACGGTCGCCGGCATCGGTGCGGGCGACGGTGGGAGAACAGCGGATCTGGTCGGCGATCGAGTGGTGCCAGATGCGCTCGCCGGTGGCCAGCTGCAGGCAGGCAAGCGACGCGTCCTGCGATCCCACCAGCACCCTCGGACCGCCGTCGTGATCGATGATGGTCGGGCCGCCGGAGATTTCGCCGTCGGTTTCGTACGTCCAGCGGAGGCTGCCAGTGGTGGTGTCAAATGCCCGCACGATCCCGAGGTCGTCGCCGACCACCACGTGATCGTTGCGCACGGCGGCAGCCGACGGAAAGCCGGCGTCCTTCACCTGAAACGCCCAGCGCTCATCGCCGGTGTCCAGATCGATGGCGTGGAAGGTTCCATCGAGATCACCAAGATAGACCGTTCCAGCGGCGATCACGGGCACTGCGCCAAACGCCGTGCCGTCAAACTCGCGCCGCCAGGATTCTGCGAGCGGAAGCCGCAGGCTGCCCGAGGAGCGGCCGGTGCCGGCGGGGCATCCACGGGCCATCGGCCACGCGTCCTGAGGCGCCGCCGAGAAGGGGTCGGAGGCCGCCGCCAGCAGGGGGCTGATCACGGCAAGGAGGAGCACGAGCAGCATCATCGGGCGGCAGCGTAGAGCGTCGCGAGGTCCGTGGTGGAAACGGGCCTCGGATTATAGGCCGCCGTCCACTGGGCAGCTGCGTCGGCGGCGAGTGCGGCCACGTCGGGGGTTGTCACGCCGCAGCCGGCGAGGGACGGGACCAGGCCCGACGAGACCAGGAGCACGGAGAGCCAGTCGGCCAGGCGATCGCCGGCTTCACCGGCCGACGATGCGATTCCCAGGTCGGCGAGCAGGTCGGCGTAGGAGGCACCGCAGGCCGGGCCGTTGAACCGCACGACGTGCGGCAGCATCATGCCGACGGCTTGCCCATGGACAATGCCGTGGGCTGCGGTGAGCGGATTGGCCAGCGAGTGGGCCGCCCCGAGCATGGAGTGTTCGATCGCCAGGCCGGCGAGGGCCGCGGCATACTGCACCTCCGATCGCATCGCGATCGTCCCGCGGCCGAGAACGACATCGGGGAGATGCGAGGCGAGCAGCCGCCACGCTTCGCGAGAGAAGGTGCGCGAGGCTGGGGTGGCCGCAGTCGACACGTGACTTTCCACGGCATGGGCGAGGGCATCGATGCCGGTGAGGGCGGCAAGGCGGCTCGGCTGGGTGAGGGTGAGGTTCACGTCGAGAATCGCCACACGGAAGGTGGCACGCGGATCACCGCAGGCCATCTTCATGCCCGTCTCGTCATCGGTGATGAGGGCAAACGACTGCGTTTCACTCCCCGTGCCGGCGGTGGTTGGCACGGCGATGGAGGGGAGCATCGGGCCCGTGGCCGTGCCGCGGCCCTTGTAGTCGCGCATCCGGCCGCCGCAGGAGAGGAGAAAGTTGATCCCCTTGGCGCAGTCCATCGAACTGCCGCCGCCAAGCCCCACGATCAGGTCGGGCCGGAAGATGCGGGCCTCCGCGGCGCCCGCTGCCACGTCGGCCGCCGACGGGTTTTCGGTGAAGGAGGAATAGAGCGAGGTGGCGATGCCTGCCTCATCGAGCGAGGCGAGACCGGCAGCGGCGTGGCCGGCAGCCACGATGCCGGGGTCGCTCACGACCAGTGCCCGCGTGCCGGCGAGTTCGCGGGCCAGCGCACCAATCTGTGCGAGCGTGCCGGCCCCCACCACGAGTCTTGTCGGGGCCCGAAACTCGAATGGAGGGAGGGCGAGGGCGGCCATGGGACGGATCATCCGGCTGACGTCGACAGCTGAAGTGCCCTCGAGCGGTAGAGGAAGTCGATGATGTTGCCCTCGTGGGGCTGGAGCCAGTCGAGTTTCGTGGTGGGGATCGGCCCGAGGTTGAGCCGGTCGATGTGGGTGCAGGCGACAAGACGATGGAGGAAGGCCTCGTCATTCGAGATGGCCGAGCAGACGAGCGTGGGGCCGATGGCCTCGAGGACCCGCTCCTGAGAACACTCCACGACACTCACGAATGGAAACATGTATTCGGCCCGGGCGATCTCCGGCTTCGGGCTCGTGCAGTGGGCCACCACGGGGCGCAGCCATCCGCACCGATCCCCCTCGACAAGGCGATCGCCGTAGCTGGCGGTCAGGTGCGTCACGCCAGGGGCCTTCAGTCCCGTGTCGATCTGCTGCCAGATCGCCTTCGCCGCACCGGGAATGGTGAAGGCCGCGAGTTTGGCCTCGGGATCATCGGGCGGCTTCACGTCGATCGGCCCGAGTCGCTCGGCAATCGCCTCGGCGATCGCCCGTGTGTGTCGGCTCGCGTAGATCGCCGATGCGTTGATGCAGCCACGGCCGCTGTTGGCCGCCACGCTCTCACAGAGCACGTCGAGATGCGACCGCCAGTCGTCCACGCAGTCGTCGCCGAGGATGATCTTCGAAAAGCCGGGGCCATGAACCTGCACCCCCGGATTGCCGCGATACTGCTCGACCGTCTTGGCGCTCCCGAAGATCATGCTCCGGCCGCAGCCGGCGAGGATCGTCCCGCCCACGTCGGTGGATCCCGGATACAGACCGATGGCCTCGGCGGGAATCCCTGCCTCCACCATCGCGGCAGCCATCCGGTAGGGAGTCCAGGGCTCCTGGCTGCCTGGTTTCATCACGAGCCCGATTCCAAGGGCCACAGCCGGAAGCCAGAGGGTGTGCACGCCGGGTGAGTTGGACGGCAGGACGAGTCCGAGAACGGGCGACTGGGCCTGGTAGCTCACGGTCACCCCACGGTGCTCGACGCCGTAGCCCTTCCAGAGGATGCGGGTGTCGAGGCCGCGTGACAGGGCGTCGAGGATGCGATCCATGTTCGCCAGCACGAACATGTTTTTCTTCATGTTGCCCCGGCAGAGGCTTTCGGGCAGTCCGGTGGTGGCCGACTGCTGCCGAACGAAGTCGTCCGGCGACTGCGGTACCCCGCCGACCGTCACCGTGCCGTCGGCATAGAGAGTGCCGGCCGTCTGGAGCCGTTCCACCACGTCTTCGGGATCGAGCGCCAGCAGGGCGCGGCGAGCCTGGGCCGCCTTCTGGAGGTCACGGCCGACGATGGCGCCGCCCACCTGGCTCACTTCGGCGACCGCTTCACCGGTGAGGAAGTGGACGAGCGTCTCGCGTTCGAGGGATTCGTAAGGTTTGCCAAATCGCCAGACGGGGAGGTGCATCATGATGGTGGAGTGCTCGGGAAGGGCTTTCAGACGCCCACAGGATAGCGTTCCGAACGCAAAACATCTGGCACAAGGCTCCAGAGGGCGGTGGTATGGGCAGGGACGGACGCGGTACAATCAGGACCACGGGGTTCCGCGATTCAAAGCACACATGGGAGGGCTTGCCATGGAAACAGTCTTTGATCTGCTCGACGAAAAGATGCGTGCCGGCCGAAGCCGTCCCGGCGCCGGCTGCGACCTGGTGGCCACAACACCCGAGGCCACGGTTCGTGAGGCCACACGGCTCATGAACGAACACGGCATCGGCTCGGTAATCGTCATGAATGGTCGCGAACTGGCCGGCATCTTCACGGAGCGCGACGTGCTTCGGCGGGTGGTGGTGGAGTCGCGTTCGCCTGACGCGACACTCGTGCGGGAGGTCATGACGGCGAACGTGCTCTTCTGCTCGCTCGAAGCCACGATCGACGACGTGGCCGACCAGATGCGCCGTCACCGGGTTCGGCACGTGCCCGTGCTCGATGCCGACCGCGAGGTGGTTGGAATGGTGTCGATCGGCGACGTCAACGCGCACCGTCACGCCTGCTGTGAGCGTACGCTCTACCACATGGAGCAATACCTCCACGGCCGTGCCTGAGCAGCGTCGCTGTTGTGGGTGCTCCGTGGAAGCCCAACGGCGTGAGCCGTGGGACCGGCGTGGTGACACGCGTGGCGTAGTTGGCGCGGTCGGCGTCGGCACCGGCTTGCGGGCGCTTGGGGGCGCTTGGGGGCGCTTGCGGGCGCTTGAGTGGTGGCACGCTTCGGGATTGCCCACACGCTGGTAGTCGCGCCGTCGCCGCCGTCCCGGCGTCGTCTCCGGCTTGGGGGCGCTTGTGTGGGTGGCACGCTTCGGGGTTGCCCACACCCCGTCGCCGGACGCTCGCGTCGGGCATCCATGCCCTTTGGCTCGCTCGGCATTGGCTTCGCTCCGCCATCCTGGCTCCGCTCGCCACTGACGCCGTCTCCCGGGGCATGGGCAACCCCTCGCTCGTCACGCGGCGGTTCGATTCGATTCGGTGCGTCTTGTGCCCGTGGAAGCCCAACGGCGTGAGCCGTGGGACCGGCGAGGTGACACGCGCGGCGTGTTTGGCGCGGTCGGGTTCAACGGGCCGACGGCGTCGGATGGGATGGCGAGGCGTGTCCCAGGCCTCACGGCCTCGGGCTTGGACGGGCGAGTGGCGCTGGTGTTTTTGTCCAAGCCCAACGGCGTAAGCCGTGGGACCGGCGTGGTGAGACGAGTGGCGTGTTTGGCTTTCCATCTCGGTGCGTGTCGGCCCCGCGAACCCTTGGCGTTCGCCACGGCCGACCTTCAGGCTGCACGGCCTGGATGGCCGTGGCAGCCGTGTCCGCACCGCCGGAAGCGGTGCGTGTCGGCCCCGCGAACCCTTGGCGTTCGCCACGGCCGACCTTCAGGCTGCACGGCCTGGATGGCCGTGGCAGCCGTGTC
>JAFMIU010000073.1 GCA_017853835.1 Pirellulales bacterium
TGTTGGAGGGCAAAACCCTAACTTAAAAACTGGCGTCATTCATGGGGGCAGGTCAATCGCGGGCATGATGGCCGTCGTCGAGCCGATGATGAGCGGGCTCGGCGGCGACACGATGATCCTCGCCTGGTCGGCGAAGGAAAAAGAAGTTGTGGGGCTCAATGGAAGCGGCAGGGCGCCGTCGGGGGCCGTGCTGGATCGCGTCGCGAACCGCCCGATGATGCCGGAGACCGGGGCCGTGTCGGTGACGGTACCTGGAGCGGTGGACGGATGGTGCCAGGTGCTCGAACGGTTTGGGAGTCGCCCTCTCGCGTCACTCTGGGAGCCGGCCGTCGCTGCGGCACGTGAGGGCTATCCGGTGGGCGAATCGATCGCCGGAATGTGGGCTCTGGCTGCTCCGCGGCTGCCGGCCTATGTCGCTCCCGCGCTCCTGAAGCTGCTGCTGCCCGGTGGCAGGCCGCCGGCACCGGGACAGCTGGTTCGCTTTCCACAGTTGGCCGACACGCTCGAACGGGTTGCCAAGGGTGGCCGCGAGGCGTTTTACCGTGGACCGATCGCGACTGCGATCGCCGACACGGTATCGGCGGGAGGGACGGAGATGACACGCGGTGACATCGCCGCACAGAAGGCGGAATGGGTGAGGCCCCTTTCGGTCGGCTATCGGGGGCGCGAGATGCTCGGGCTTCCTCCCAACTCCCAGAGCGTCGTGGCGCTGATCGCCCTCGGCATCCTCGAGGGCTATGACCTCGCCAGCATGGGCGACGCAGACCGTCTTCATCATGAGATCGAGGCGCTGCGGCTGGGGTTTGAGTTTGCCATCAACGAGGTGGGCGAGTCGACCGAGCCGATGATGGAGCGGGTCCGTCGCGCGGTGTCGAAGGAGGGGCTTGCCGCGTTGCGGGAGCGGATCACCGACCGGGCGACGGCGCCGGTGCATCCGCAGGGGGGCAACACCTCCGACACCACCTACATCTGCGCGATCGATCCCGACGGCAACGCCATCTCGCTGATGTCGAGCATCTGCGGCGCGTTTGGATCGGGTCTTCTTGCTGGGGAGACGGGTGTGATCCTCAACAATCGAGCCAGCCAGTTTTCGACGAGGCGGGGCCACCCCAACGCATTGGCGGCCGGACATCGGCCACGGCACACGATCCTCCCCGGCATGGTGCTTCGAGAGGGCGTCCCGGAGTTTCTGCTCGGCTGCATCGGGCTCAATAACCATCCGCAGGGCCAGGTGCAGACGCTCGTCAATGCGCTCGATCTCGGCATGAATCCACAGCAGGCGTGCGATGCCGCACGGTTTCGTGTGGTGATGACCACCGACGAGGTCGAACTCGATCCGGCATTTTCCGAGCAGGTCGGTGCCGATCTCATCGCGCGAGGCCATCGGCTTGGCGATCCGTATGCCTTCAAAGGCGCCGCCCAGATGGTCCGGATTCATCGGGGTGAGGCTGGCATCGGTCCATGCGTGGAGTCGGGCGTTGATCACCGGCTCGACGGCGTCGCCCTGGGATGGTGAACGGACCAGTGCGTCTTCGATCCATTTTTTTCAGTTGAGGGAAGGCTGGCGACCGGGCTATCCTGCCTGGATGAGTGATCCAGCCAGCCGCCTCCTGCCCGTTGACTCGCTGACCATCGACGTCCTCACGGACGACGTCAGTGATGCCTATGTGAGCAAGACCATTTTCGCCGTCTCCGAGTTTGCCAACGTGGTGAAGGGCGGGGCGAAGGTGATCGCGGGGGAAACCCTCTTGCTCGGGAATCTCGGCCTCGGCCTTCGCCTCACGGTCACCTATGGCGGCCTGACGCGTCGACTTCTCTTCGACACCGGCCCCGAGGGAGGTGTGTTTCTGAGAAACTGCCGAAACCTCGGCATATGCCTCGGCGATATCGAATACATCACCGTCACCCATGGCCACTGGGATCATATGGGGGCCCTGCTCGATGCCATCACCGCGATCAAGCAGGCCAGCAGCGATGTGACGGTGCTCGTCAATCCCGACATGTTCCATCCGCGGGCCGTGCGGATGCCTGATGGCCAGATCGTTCCGGTGGCGATCGTGCCGGGAGTGGAGGAGATCGAGGCCGCCGGGGCCGAGGTGATCAACGATCGCGAGCCGCAACTGCTCTTCGATGATCACGTCTATTACAGCGGCGAGATTCCCCGGGTGACGCCCTTCGAGAAGGGGCGGCAGGATCACCTGTGCAGGAAGTCGCCCTCCGGTCCTTGGGAGCCCGACCCTCTCCTGATGGATGAACGGATGCTCGTGATTCATGTTCGCGGGCTTGGGATGGTGGTCTTTAGTGCCTGCTCGCATGCGGGGATCGTCAATGTCTGCCTCGAGACGCGGCGGCTCTTCCCCGCCACCCCGATCTACTGTGCGATGGGAGGACTCCACCTGGGCGGCGTGATGGAGAAGATCATCCCCCAGACGGTCGAGGGGCTCCGGCCCTTCGGCATCAAACAGCTGATCGTCGGGCACTGCACCGGGTGGAGGGCGCTGCATGCGCTCGCCAACGCCTACGGTGAGACGGTGAGCCAGTCGGCGATTGGCACGACCTACACGCTCTCCGAGGAATCGGTGAAGGTGACGCCGCAGTGAACGCCGAGGTCGCGCGAGGATCCTCTTCCATGGCCGAGCCTCGCATCCTCGTGTCGATCATCACCGGCTTCCTCGGCAGCGGGAAGACGACGCTGCTCAACCATATCCTGACCGCGCCTCATGGCCGCCGTATTGCGGTGCTGATCAATGAGTTTGGCGATGTCGACATCGACGGCAGGCTCGTGGTGTCGGCAGACCGCGACATGATGGAGCTGAGCAACGGCTGCATCTGTTGCTCGATGAACGACGGGCTGATCGCGGCGTTGGAGCGGCTCCTCGCTCGGGAGGCGGCCTTCGACTTCATCGTGATCGAGACCACGGGGATCGCCGATCCGGTGCCCGTGGCGGCGACCTTCGTGCGTCCGGAGTTTGCAACGAGAATGCGGGTCGACTCGATCCTCGCCGTCGCTGATGCCGAGCACTTTGCCCTGGAGCGATTTGAGGATCCTGCAACGCGCAACCAGATTCGGTATGCCGACGTCGTTCTGCTCAACAAGGCCGATCTTGTCACCCCGACGCGGCTCGACGCGGTCGGGGCGATGATCCGCGACGTCAATCCACACGCCAGAATCGTCCCGACGGAGCGGTCGCGGGTCGCCATTCCGCTGGTGCTCGGAATCGGCGGCACCCATGCGGCGGAATGGGACGACGCCCTCGTGTCGCGGGAGGGAGGCTCCCGCCATGCGTTTCGGAGCATCTCATTCTCGAGCGATGCGCCGCTCGATCCGGAACGATTCCAGGCGGTGCTCGAGGGGCTGCCGGAGGGGGTTTTTCGTGCCAAGGGCTTTCTCCAGCTCGCCGGCGTGGAGACGATGCACATTTTCCACCTGATCGGCCGACGCTTCACGCTCGAGGAGGCGGCGGACGCTGACCGCCGTACGCAGCTGGTGTTCATCGGCACCGCGTTTGACCGCGACGCGCTCGTCGCCCGGTTGCGGGAGTGCGAGGTGGTTGAGGATCAGGATGGGCGTGCCGACCGCTGAAGGCGCGCGCCGCAGCGGTTCCGCCGAGGTGGCAGACAGGCCTGTTTCCGTGATCGCCGCGAACGTCGGGCTGTCCTGGTGTCAGCCCGCAGCCAGGCGAGGCCGAGTGACGGGATGATCCGCTTCGTGAGATGGCCGGCCGACGGGGTGGACTAGCGCGGGGGGGCGACGGATCACGATGCCACGGTGGCCCAGACCGGGTGCGGCGGCGGGCGTCCCTCGCACCACCCCGGCATAGAGTTCACTCGTCAGGAACGCGGTCTGTTCCCAGGAGTTGTCGTGCACATACCCCCGGGCTTCTGTCGTGAGCCGATCAGCGAGCGATTGATCGTCGGCGATCTTCTCGACAGCCCAGGCGATCTCCTCCACCATGCCGGGTGTCGTCAGGAGCATGCAGGGATGCTCCCGGCAGATCTCCTGGAACGCGGGAATCTTGCTGCCGATGATCGGCTTTCCGGACGCGAGCGCCCAGGTGATCGCACCCGAGGCCGCAAGGTGCGGATCGAGATAGGGAGCGAGGCAGATGTCGGTGGCGGCGTAATGGAGTTCAGCCGAGTCGGGCGGGAGCCAGCCCGTGATCGTCACGCGGTGTCCGACGCCGAGCTTTTTCACCAGTCGAATGACCGAGGCAAGGGTGCGATCCTGCGATTCGGGGTGCGATCCACCGCAGATGAAAAGATGGAATCGCTCAGGTAACTGGGCCATCGCCCGCACCGCCGTGGCGTGGCCTTTGTAGCCGCCTACGAAGCCAAAGATGGTCACCATCACGGAGTCGGCGGGCAGGCCCAGTCGCTCCTTGGCCGTGCACGCGTCGAGTCGAAGTTCGCGAGTCGGCAGGCATCCGTGCGGAATGATTCGTATCGTCGACGACGGCATGCCGAGTCGAACAAGCGACCTGCGCGTGACCGGGGTATGCACGACCGCCGTCGCATCGTGTCGGCCTGCGTGGAAGCATCGGCTCACATGGCCCCGCCAGGCACTCCGGCGGTTCCAGTTGCGGGTGAAGGTGCCGAGGGAGGGTGGCCACGCCGTGGGGGCATCACCGAGAGGCGCGGTGTGAAACGTGGTCACGCTTGGGACACCAGCCTGCCTGAGTCGCCGTAGCACACCTCCAAAATTGCGGGCTGCCGCCTTGTAGCTCGTGGCGTGGCCAAAGATTCCGTGTTCGTGCTGGATATGAACCAGATCATAGGAACGAGCCTGAGTGGCGATATCCGACTGCAGTTCCAAGACGTCACCCGGCGTGAACGTCGCCCAGCGGTGGGATGCCAGGGGATAGACGTCGCCGTGGACTCCGATCGCATCCAGCGCCTGCACCAGATTGTTGCAGTAGGTGGCGATGCCGCAGGGGGCGTTCCAGGTCGAGAGGTGGAGCACACGCATGAACGGACCATCTGGAGAAGCAGTCGGCCGCCGGGGAGCAACCGTGGTTTTGGTGAGGAAAATAGTCGGGTTTTCTCATCCCGGGCAAGGCCGAATTCATCGGGAGTCAGACCTCAGCCAGCCCAAAGACGATCTTTTGCCGGCGGCGTCGGTCCGTCATGCTCCGTCCCGCATGGTGCTGGGCGTGAAAGGGTTTTTGGCATGAAGAGACGGAATCGGCCAACGATCGTTCTGTCGGGCTTCTTTGGCCGGGGCAACTGCGGCGACGAAGCCATCCTCCAGGCGCAATACGAAGCCTTGTCGCCCGAGTTCGACATCGTCATCAGCGTCGATGAGCGGGGTGCCTACGACGGATTCTGGAACTGGTATCCCTACGACCGGTGCCGGATTGTCCATCAGGCCAATCTTTCGGTGCTCGCGGACCCAGCGATTGTGGGGATTCATGTGGGTGGTGGAGGGCTGCCGCATGGCTTCAACGCCGCCCAGGTTGTGTATGCCCGGAGCCTCGACAAGCTGGCCTGCTTGTCGGGCGTCGACGCCGCGCCGGCGCGGTCACCAGCAGCTGCGCAGGCGATCGCCAGTTATGTGCGGTTGTTCTCGAAGGTCATTCTGCGATCTGAGGCATCGTGGAACACCATGGCACGACTGGCTCAGAACAGTCAGCGCGGGGCTGATTGGGCGGTGGGTTTTCCGACCGATGGTGCCGAGGAGGGCATCGAGCAGTCGGGCGACGTTGTGGTGACGATTCGCGAGTTTCCAGACGAGTTCATCTCGTCGAGATACCTGTCAGATGTCGCGGAGCTGTTCCGTATCTTGGCGGGTGGACATCGGCGGGTGGTCCTGCTGCCATTCTGTCCCGAGGATGAGCGGTTTCTTGACCGCCTGCCTCCCGCAGCGCGGCTGCACCGCGAGATTCACTGGTGGAATCCGAGGCGGGTTCAGCGGTGCATTGCCACCGCCAGCCGTGTGGTGAGTCTGGGGCGATTGCACCCCCTCATCTTTGCCGCGAATGTGGGCACACCAGCGGCGTTTGCCGAACCACTTGCCGGTGAATCACGATGGGCGTCCTGTGCGAAGGCGAGAGACTTGTGTGTCGAGCATGGGTGGGCCTATCACGCCAGCCTCTCGGAACTCATCGCACGACTGCGAGACCATCACGATCTGTGGCCTCGTTCCAGTTTCTTGGAGGGAACCCATGGCCGTTGGCAGGTGATGGCCAGCGAGATCATGACCATGTTTCAAGTCCACGGGCGTGACCAACGAGACATGGCGGCATAAGCGGCATCGGAAGCGTCGGTGTTGAGCTCGCTGCCTCAGGCCATTCCCCGCCGGCCGCTCGTCCGGCGGTGCATCAGACCCGTACGGTCGAGAGGCCACCGTCGGGGCGAAGTACCTGGCCGGTGATCCATCCGCTCTCGTCCGAGAGCAGAAACCGGGCCAGCGCCGCAGCCTCGGCGGCGGTTCCGATCCTTTTCAGCGGATACCGGGCAGCCATGGCGTCTCGCTTCTCCGGGGATGAGAGCAGGCGAGCCGCCAACGGCGTGTCGGTGAGGGCGGGCGCGATGAGATTGACCCGCACCTTCGGCGCCCATTCGGCGGCCAGCGACCGGGCGAGCCCCTCGACGGCCCCCTTGGCGGCGGCAATCGAGGCGTGCATCGGCATTCCCTGGGCCACGGCCACGGTGCTGAAGAGCACGACGCTCGCCGGGCGACCTTCGAGGCCGGCCAGGCGGGGATGGATCGCCTGCAGAAACCGCACCGCCCCCAGCAGGTTGACCTCGAGATCCTGGCGGAACTCGGCGGGCGTGAGGCTGCGAAACGAGCGGAGCGTGATCGACCCCGGGCAGTAGACCGCCCCCCGCACCGGGTCGGGAGGTAGCGGCATCGGATCATCCGTCGTGAAGTCGCAGGCGACATGCCGCACGACGTCATCCTGCTCGAGTTCGCCCGGCGTTCGCGACCAGACCTCGATCCGAGCTGCCTGCCTCGCAAGGTGGCGGACCAGTTCCAGTCCGATGCCGCTCGATCCTCCCGCAATGACAAAGGTTCCGTCGCTCATCCACTCGATTCCTTGTTTGCCGCTCGTGCCCGGCCGGGGCCGCCGACCCACCCTTGGATCCGCACCGTATCGTAGGCTCGCCAACCATTTTGCAACTCCGGGAACATGACGTTCCACCCGAGAGAGTGCGGCAGGCCGGCCGATCGCCGACCGGAAACCGTGCAAGTCGGAGATGGCGAGAGGGGAAGCTTCGCGGCCCGTGCGAGGGTGGCACGACAAAGACCTTTTCAGACGAAGCGCCGCGTGCCCTGAGTGTCCGCTCGATCGTGTCGATGCTCCATGTGGCTTCGGCCCGGGTGATGTTTCTCGGAAGAATGCTTCTCGCTTCGGCACGCGACGCAGCGGAGGCGTGGGTTCCGACCGCCGTGCCCATGGCTCTCCAATGGCGGGCGTTCGGATCGTCTGAAGAATCGCGGATCGCCGGCACAAGGCCGTCATCAGAGTGATGATTCGATCCACATTGAATGGTGAGGTCGTCGCGCCGCTCCGGGGCACGAGCAACGTGGGCCCGTCGCTAACAAAGTGGCAAGAATCAGCGAATCATCCAACAAAACGCAAGTTGTCCGTCACGGGGCGGGCGGTTGAGGGCCATCTGGCATGAGGTTTGCAATCGTCTCGGACGCGGGTCGGCCGGTGCCGTCTCCGAGTCCCCCTTGGAAGGAGAAGTCATGTCGCTGTCGTCGCTTGGCCGCCTGATCGTTCGATTCGCCCCATGCCTCGTCGGAATGATGCTGCCTTTCACGTGCTCGGGCGAGGCTTCGGCCACGTTGGCGTCGGCGTTGATCTTCGGCGTGGACAACAACAACGACTTTTGGGAGGTCGATCCGGTCGCGCAGACCAGTACGAAGGTGCTCACGCAGCCGTCGGGTGGCGCCTCGAACGCGCTCGCATTCGACATCACTCGTGAACAGCTTTTCTACATCGGCCCGGACAACGCCCTGAAGTATTGGGTTCGAGGGAGCGGCACAACGGTCAATAACGTCGCCGGTGGATCGATCGTGACGGTCGATCCGAATAATGCCGCCTACTACAACAGCGCCTACTGGTTTTTCGAGTTCAACTCCAATGTGTTGAACAAGGTGAGTCTCTCCTACAGCGGCACCGGTTCAGCATCCGTGCCCTCGATTGCCAGCGTCACTCCGTACACGATCGCCGGAATGGACCTTCCAAACCCGGGCACGGGGCTCAACACGAACACGTTCGGTGATATCGCCATCAATGCCACCACCGGGATTCTCTACGCGTCGACCACACGCGGTCGCTTTTACTCCGTGGATATCAATGGCGATCCGACGAACACGTTCACGCAGCTTGCCGCAGCGATCGGGGTGGAGAATACGCACGGCCTGCAGCTGTCGTTCAGCGACGATTTCTCCATCCTCTACGGCCACAGCTATGAAGATGGGGCGTGGTACACGGTCGACACCACCAACGGCGATCGCTCCACGCTGGTCGGTTTCGCGACGCTTCCCGCGGGTGGCAAAGGGTTTCGGGATCTCGGCGGTGCCGCGGTGGTTCCGGAGCCGTCGGTTCTGTGCCTGTCGTTTATAGGGGCGGCCGGCCTGCTGATCTCCCTTCCCAAGCGTCAGCGACGGGCGGCCTGAGCGACGATCGTCACGAGTCGCCGAGGTCTTCCAGCACGACCGCGAGCCCGAGAAGCAGGCGGATGCGGCCTCCCTCGTTCACCGGATTCGTGAACGCCGTGCGGACGTGTGGGGGCGGAAGGATCCGGGCGACGAGGTCGGCCGCGAGGTGCTTGTGAAGGAGGGGACGCAGCGGCTCGATGTCGCGACGCGTTGCGACCCAGCGGGGATGATCGATTCGAAAGAGCCGCTCGTAGCGTCGCGGATCGTGCCGCCTCAGCCGGGTCCAGTAGAACGTCCTGCCGCGGCGAAGGGCCGATGTCGCGATGCGGCCAAGCCATGATCGGCTGCCGTCCATGGGGGCAAACCGGAAGGAGTTGGTGTCGAGCGGCACACGGGCGAGATCCGGGCAGATTCGGCGCAGCAGTGCCTCCTCGATCACGCGATCTGTGAACGCCGCAACGGGAAGCCCAAACATCGTGTCGATGAATCGTCGATCGGTTGCCGGCACGAGCGGCCAGGCATGGAACGACGTGCGATGAAAAGCCATGGCGACGTGGTTGCGGATGCGCTGGTCCCATCGAATCCGCGCCGACTCCCGCTCCGGTGCGTCTGGTCCGCTGGTGCAGGCATGCCGAAGCTCGTCGAGCATCGCCTCGCAGAGGTCGTCGCCGTCGGCACCCAGCAGGGCCGGCAGGTGATGGCGTGGCACCCCCCATCGGTTCATGAAGGTGACGAGCCGGTCGAGTGACCATGTGCCATTTGTAGGGTCTCGTCCGTCGGCGTAGGACACGGGTTCGAAGACCCAGTCGAAAAATCCGCCCGACCAGAGAGAGGTCGACGGCGAGCGGGCCAGGGAAAGGCCCTCGGCGAAGTCATCGGCTCCCGGGGATGCCTTCGCGGGCGAGCGTGCCGAGCACCAGACGCGAGTCGAGCCCACCCGAGAGCAGGATCGTGGCATCGCCATCGTGGGGCCGGTGTCGGCGAATGGCCGACACAAACGCCTCTTCGACGCGATCGAGTCGGTCGGCGGTCGACTCGCCTGGGGGAGGTGGTGTGCCCGTGAGCCGATAGGACTCCTGCAGGCATGTGCCGCCACTCGGTGTCCATCGCACAAGCCGCCCCTTCGGCACACGCTGGGTGGCGGCCATAAGGGGACGATCGAGGAGCGGGCCGTGCACCAGAAGGATGCCGGCCAATCCGCGGCGATCGATGCGAGCTGCGAACCGCTCGTGGCATCGAAAGGCGGCAGGAGTGGTTGCGACGACAAGAGGTGCTAGAGGGCCCGATCCCATCTCCGCCCACTGGAGCGGAAAAAGCCCCATCGGGTCGACGCCCGCCGCCAGGCCCTGAGCCGGCGACCAGGCCATGGCCACGTGATAGCCGTCGTAAAGCCGTGGCGATCTCGTGACGCCCAGCCAGTTTGCGGCCAGATCCGCTGCCGTGGCACGCCGCCCGTCATCATCCACGCCATAGCCGATCAGGAGGGCGAAGCCACTGCCGGCGTTGTGGAAGCTCACGGGTGCCCGTGGCCCAATCGCCCATACGCACCCGCATGCCCCATCGCGATGCTCGCCGATCGTGGTGCCCGCCAGGGAGCCGAAGAGCTTTCGGACGCTTGCCAGAAATCGGTCGACCCGCTGGGGATGGTCATCGACGATGATCGCGAAATGGGCCATGAAACCAACGATCGACACGGAACGTGGTCAATACTCCCTGGCAGCGGCGCAGATCACTCGGGGGAGTCGCCGTCGAGAGCCGCTTTGACCGCCTCGCGTGCCTCGCGCCAGCGGCTCTTCACGGTGCGCTCGCTGCAGTCGAGCAGGGCGGCGATCGTTTTCTGATCGGCTTCGATGTACCAAACGAGGTGAAACACCTCGCGAAGCTCGGTCGGCAGGGCCTCGATGGCTTCGTGGAAACGGGTCCAGCGGTCGAGGGAGTCGGTCGGCGCCGGGGCCTTTGCGACCAGTTCGGGGGTGTCGCTGTCACCTTTCTTCGGCCCTTTCACTCCGGTGGCATGGTTGGCGGCAAACGAGTTTGGGCCGGAATGATGTCGGGCGAGGTCGATGAGCTCGCGTTGGATCTGGGTGGCCGCAAGGGCCATGAGGTGGCGGGGCGACTCGACGGGTGTTTGGGCCAGGGCGCGGTGAAGCCTCATGGCCGCGTTTTGAAACACGTCGTCGGTGTCGTCCCATCGTCGCACGTTGGGAAACCGCGACAGCATCCGGCTGGCGAGAACCCGAAGGCGGTCGCTGCAGAGTGCGAGAATCTCATCGCGGGCGGCGAGGTCACCCGATGCGAGTTTTTGGAGGCTTACGGCGAGGGCATCGGGGTTGGGGGCATCACTCATGGGAGACGACCACGATGGGCAGCGGCTGAATCCGCTGGAGGTGGGGGACTCGAGAGTTTTTATCGTGAAAATGAGGGTCTGAACGCAACCAAATAAAAATTTTGCCCCCAGGCGACCCGGCTTTCGCAAAGGAAAGTATGGAGGTCGTCATCATGCGTCGCACATCACGGGCTCGGTTTGAGGTGGTTTCCCGCCGGAGCGGCGGGGCGGTTTCGCTTCGTCGTGGCGGATTCGCTCCGTTGGAAACCTGTCCCCACTGCCTTGCCCTCGGCCTCGACGAAGGGGCGCAGGATCCGGTGGCGATCATCACGGCTGCCCAAATGCGGCTGCGCCGCTGGCGGATGGGCACGAACGGGGCCCCAGGGCACGCCGGGTTCGACCAGGTGCGAGCGATCACGCGGGCTCGCGATGCGTTGCTCCGGCGGATCGACCCGTGTGGCACGGCGGACTGATCGCCGCTGTCGGATTGCCAGGCCCCTGATGGTGAGGGGGCGCTCCCCTGCTACGATGCGGATGGTTTCAGGGGTGGCGTGGCGAGGTCCCTGGTGGACAAGCAATCGACGAATCGAAAATCAGGGCCCGGTGCGGCTGGCGACTCATCGCCCTCGACGGATCCCGCGGCCTCGGCTCTTTCCGGCGCCGACACCACCTTCGGGCTCGTGCAGTCGGCGGATGCGGGTGGCTCGTCGTGTGATGCGCGGGTCGGCACCCGGTTCGGCGGAGTAACGCTCGTTCGCCTGCTTGGCGAGGGAGGCATGGGCGCCGTCTACGAGGCCCGGCAGGACGCTCCCCGACGGACCGTGGCCGTGAAGGTGATGCGGGGTGGTTTGGCATCGCCAGGTCTCACCCGTCGGTTTGAATACGAGGTGGAGCTGCTTGCCAGGCTGCGGCATCCCAACATCGCCCAGATCCATTCCTGCGGCGTGCATGCCGAAGCAGGTTCGGCGATTCCCTACTTCGTGATGGAACTCGTCGAAGAGGCGAGGCCGATCACGGCCCATGCCTCGCAGCGGGAACTCGGCGTTCGTGAGCGGGTGGCACTCATGCGCACGGTCTGTGCCGCAGTCGCCCACGGACATCAGAAGGGAGTGATTCACCGCGACCTCAAGCCAGGCAACATCCTCGTGGATGGCGACGGCGTGGTGAAGGTGATCGATTTCGGCGTGGCGCGGGCCATCGATGCCGATGAGGCGACGAGCATGACCCGCGCGGGTGATTTTGTTGGCACGCTGCGTTACACCAGCCCGGAGCAGGTGGGAGGTGCGGCGGGAGAGGCCGATGCCAGCACCGATGTCTACGCGATCGGGCTCGTGCTCCATGAGGTGCTGACGGGTGTGCTTCCCTACGAACTCGATGACTGTTCCGTGGTGGAGGCGGCCCGTGTGCTCGGCGATTCCTCCCCGGTGTCCACCGCCACCGTGGAACGGGTGGCGTGGGACGCCGGTCTCTCACGTCTGGATGCGAAGACGCTCGCCACGATCGTGGGTGCCTGCCTCGAGAAGAAACAGGGCGACCGGTATGCCACGGCGGTGGAAGTCGAGGCGGAACTGGCCCGTTGGGAGCGGGGTGAGCCGATCGTCGCCCGTCCACCGACGGCGATGGAGACGGTGCTGCGGCTGGCGCGACGGCATCGCACGGCCGCGGCCGCCACGGCCGCGGTGTTTGCATCGCTCGTGGCGGGTGTTTCGGGGGTGAGCTTTTTCTATGTGCGCGCCGAGCGGCAGCGAGAGCTCGCGGTCGTGGCACGGCAGGCGGCCGAGGAACGGGAGGCCGAGGCGGAACGGCAGGCGGCGGCGGCACGGTCCCAGCTCTATATCTCCAACGTGCTTCTCGCCGCCGCGTCGCGCGATCGCGACAACGTGTCGGAGGCGAGGCGGCTGCTCCGGGATGCCCGCAGGCTGGTCGCCGACGCCGGCACCGACCATCCCCTCGAACTCGACTGCCTCGAGGCATCGCTCGACGAATCGGTGGCGACGATCACCGGCCATGCCGGCACGGTGACCGCCGTGGGCTGGTCGCGCGATGGCACGCGGATGGCAACGGCCACCTCCGAGGGCGCCGTGCGGCTGGGAACGTGGATCGACGGCGCGGTCACCATGGATCCATCGCCGATGGCACCCCACGACGGCCCGGTGTGGGCGGCGAGGTTTTCTCCCGATGGTGCCTGGCTGGCGACGGCTTCGGCCGACGGCGGGGTGAGGATTTCCGACGCCGCGACCGGGGCCACGCTCGCCACGCTCACGGGCCATGACGGAGCGGTCTACGCGGCGGCATTTTCCCCCGACGGTAAATCGCTTGTGACCGGCGGCCGCGATCGCGTGATCCGAGTGTGGGACACCGCAGGGTGGCGGCCGCAGAAGGTGGTGCCGGGCCACGACGGCACCATCTTCGGACTCGCCTATTCACCAGACGGAGCCATCGTGGCCTCGTCGTCCCTCGATGGCACGGTGCGGCTGTGGGATGTGGCATCGGAATCGCCGCTGCGGGTGTTCTCCGGCCACGAGCAGCGGGTGTTTTCCGTGGCGTTTGCACCTGATGGCCGTGAACTCGCCTCGGCCGGCGAGGATGGCACCGTTCGGGTGTGGGATGTTGCGAGCGGTTCGACGAGGCTGGTGATCCGCCACCCGTTTCGCGTGAACGGCGTGGCGTATCTCGACGACGGTGCGAGGATTGCCTCCGTTTCTGGCGACGGGGTGCTGCGCGTGTGGCAGGCCGGCGATGGAACGGAATCGGACCGGCTGCGTGGTCATGCCGCCGCCGTCTGGTCGGTGGCCGTCGGGCCCTCGGCGGGATGGCTGCTGTCGGGCGGTGCCGACGGAACCGCTCGCGTGTGGGACGCCACCAGAACGGTGGCGCCCCGCATGGAGACATCCGACAAGGTGCTGTCGGTGGCCTGCTCCGACGACGGCCAGCTCATCGCCGCGGCGCAAGCCAACTCGGTCGTGACGCTCTGGGACACGGCGACGCTCGTCCCGCGGGGCGTGCTTCGAAAGGCGGTGGGACGGGTGAACGACGTCTGCTTCTCACCGTCGGGAGAAACGATTGCCGGCTGCTGCGACGACGGCACGGTGCAGCTATGGGATCGATCCACCCGCGAGCGGACGCACTGGATCAAGCCGCATGCACGACGCGTCTACGCCGTGGCCTTTTCGCCCGACGGCCATCGCATTGCCACGGCCTCCGAGGATCGCACGGCGCGCGTGTGGGATGTCGGCGCCGAAGAGGCCCGTGGCGAGCCCTTCAAGCATCCGCGCCGGGTTTTTCGTGCGGTGTTCTCGCCCGACGGAACGATGCTTGCAACGGCCTGCGAAGACCGTGTGGCGAGGCTGTGGCGGGTGGACGACGGCACCGAGGTGCGACGGTTCGAGGGGCACGAAGGGCCGGTCAACTGGGTGGCCTTTTCTCGCGATGGCGCGATGCTCACCACCGCAAGCAGCGATGGCGCGGTGCGGGCATGGGATGCTGCCGATGGCGGTTTGATCTCGGTGATGACGGGGCCGTCGAGGCAGGTGTGGAAGGCGGCCTTCTCGCCCGACGGTCATCGGCTCGCCGCGGTGTCGGCCGACGGCACGGCCCAGCTCTGGGACGTGGCCACGGGTCGCGCCACCCCGATGCTTCGCGGCCACACCGACCAGGTATGGGGCGTGGCGTTCTCGGCCGACGGTCGATCGCTCGTCACCGGCTCATGGGACGGCACCGCTCGCGTCTGGGGCGTGACCGCCGCCGAGATCGCCCTCCGACGCCATGAGAGCGGAGCGGTGGTCAGGCCGACGCGAGCACGTCGCCAAGCGTCTTCTGAAGCACCGATGCGCTCGCCTTGAGCGCCTGCACTTCCTTCGGCCAGAGGTCGATTTCGAGCATCTGTTCGGCGCCGGCGCGGCCCACGACGGTGGGAACCGACAGGGCGACGTCGCGGATCCCGTAGCAGCCATGCTGCACGGTCGAGACGGGCAGCACCCGCTTCGCATCGAGGGCGATCGCGTGGATCACCTCGGCGATCGACACGCCGACGGCGAATCCGGCCCCGGTCTTTTTCTTGATCATCTCCGCGCCGCTCGTCTTCGCGCGCTGGAAGGTGTCGGCCCCAAGCTTCGGAGTGAATCCGGGGAACTTCTCGAGCGGGAGGCCGGCGATGCTCGCGCTGCTCCACACCGGCACCATGCTGTCGCCGTGCTCCCCGAGGATCATCGCCTGAACCTGGGTGGCGGGACACTTGAGCCCGAGTGCGAGCAGGGCCCGGAAGCGAAGCGTGTCGAGGAGGGTGCCGAGGCCGACGACGCGGCCTTTCGGAAGGCCCAGCTCCTTCTCGGCGAGGTACGTCAGGATGTCGACCGGGTTCGACACCACGAGCACGATCGCGTCGTGTCGCATCCCCTTGGCCCGGATCTCACCGAGGATCGAACGAAAGAGCACGACGTTGCGATTGATGAGGGCGAGCCGGCTCTCGTCGGGTTTGCGGCGGAGGCCTGCCGTGATGCAGATCACGTCGGCATCGGCGAGGCACTCATAGCCGCCGGATCGGATCACCTGGTCGGCGATGGCGGGTGCCCCATGCATCATGTCGAGGGCCTGGCCGTCGGCGAGGTCGGCGTTGGCGTCGACGATCACGATCTCATGCACGATACCGCCCAGTTGGAGCGCGAAGCCCGCTGACGAGCCGACGATGCCGCCGCCGCCGATGATGCCGACTTTCATGGTGAGTTCCTGAGGTGAGGTGAAGGATGTCGGCAGGCGCCGACCGCCCGTCATGGCAACCCGAGGCATTGCCATCGACGGGCCGAGCATGAAACGGCCGGGATGGCCTTGCACGCGGCGAACCCGATTGTCAGGCGGCGTTGATGCCGAGCTGACGGCAGACCTGCTCCGTGACGACCTTGATGAGCGCCTCGGTGTCGAGGCCGGCGGGCATCACGGCCCGGGAGGCGTTTTCGGGATCCGCGCCCATCGGGGGCGGCGCGTCGAAGGCCTTCCGGGTCACGCCCGTCGTGCCCCAACTCGTGCGGAACACGTCGTTGGCGCAGATGTCGCAGTTCTCCATATCCTTTTCGAGCCGCGGGTCGGTGTAGCCCCACTTGGCCTTGAGGTCGAGGAGTTCCTTGGTTTCGGTCTTCGTCAGGTAGGTGACGCGGCCGAGGTCCTTCGACAGCATGAGGATGCGGCAGTAGGCATCGAGGATCTCCGTCCACCAGTAGGCCTTCTCCACCGTCTCGCCGAAGCTCACGGTGCCGTGGTTGGCGAGGATCACGACGTTCGACTTCTTCACGAACGGCTTGACCGTGTCGGCAAACTTCTGGCCGCCGGGAGTCTCGTAGCGGGTGATCGGCACGTCGCCGAGAAACACCTCGACCTCGGGAAGCACGCACTGCGGAATCGGCTCGCGGGCGACCGCGAAGGCGGTGGCGTGGGGCGGGTGGCAGTGAACCACCGAGTTCACGTCGGGTCGCTCCTTCATGATCGTGAGATGGAGGAGGATCTCGCTCGACCGCTTGCGCGTGCCGGCGATCTGGTTGCCCTCCATGTCGACGATGCAGAGGTCGGAGGGCTTCATGAACCCCTTGGAGATCATCGTCGGCGTGCAGAGAACGGCGTCTGGTCCGAGGCGGAACGAGATGTTGCCGTCATTGCCGGCCGCAAAGCCCTTGTTGTAGATCCGGCGGCCGATGTCGCAGATCTCCTCCTTGAGCTGGTTGAGCGACTTGTCGGTGGTTTTGGGGGTGATGTTCGCCATGGCTGCTCCTTCGGGTGGCTGGGGATGGTTTTCAGGCTGAGTGAACGGGTGGCGACGCAGGGTTTGCGTCGTCTCGATTCTTGCCCACGCTGCCGATTGCGGTCGGTGTGCGGGCCAGGGAATTCCTGCGGCGTGCGGAAGGGATAGGGGTGGGGGGGGTTGGGTGGATCATGAGGGCAGGTCGAGCCGGTCGATCAGGGCGGCGATGTAGGCATCCACTGGTTTGTCGAGCGGCCGAAACGGCTGGGCGGCTTCGCCTCCTTCGCTGAAGGCCACAAGCTGGCCATCGCCGGCACCGAGGTCGTCCCAGGCAACCAGCGGCTCGGCACGGCCGTCGCCCGATGCCAGATCGGCGAGCGTCAGGGGCACGACGAGCCGAAACACGCCGCCACGCACGGTGGCGTGGGGCTCGACGAGGGTGACCGTGCCGATGGTTTTGCCGAGTCGCATGGCTTAGTGCGCGTGGGAGTTGCAGCCGCAGCCTGCCGGCGCGACGGCGAGTTCGGGGGGAATCGGGGGTGCCGCTGACCGGTGAAACTCACCGCAGAGCCGCTCGAGGCTCCCGCCGGTGAAGGTCGCCGGATCGACCACGAGAAGGTTGGCCGCCGCGGCGGTCGCCGCCGCCATGAGCGAGCCGGCATCCCGGGCCGTGACGGCCCGCAGGCTCGCGGATCGATTCGCGAGCACCACCGCCACCGCCGGTGTGCCGGTGAGGAGCACGCCGCGGGCGGCATCCTTCGAGGCATGGCTGGCCATGGCGGCGATCACGTCAGCGAGGCCCGACGCCGGAAGCTGCTGGGCTCCCGGAACGGCCCGCGCGATCGCGGCGGTGCGGGTGGCTGCATCTCGGCTGCACGCGGCCTGGCCGATCACGAATGGCCGTGCGGCGACCCCGGCAATGGTGGCGGCGGCACGAATGAGGGTGAGCCCACGGTCTCGGAGGCAGTCGGATGCCGACGGGGTCACCACCGCCCCCACCGCGATGGCCACGGTGCGGACGCCGGCCGGCAGCCGCTCGATCGACGCCAGCGTGATCACGCGATCGGCAAGCATGTGGGCGGGTGGCTGGGATGGCGCCGGTGCGTGCGACGGAGCCGCCGGGGGCGTGGGAGTGGGGGGAAGGGTGCCGATCCGGCGGATCACCTCGGCCACCAGGGCCTGGATCGCGGCGGCGTCGAGATGGGGAGGGGAGTTGGTCATGGTGTGTCGACAAGCCCGATGGTGCTCCAGCGGGCCGGTGTGGCCTCGCTCTTCAAAATGTCCCGTAGCAGACGGCCGTCGCTCGTGATCACCACCACGTCACCAACCGCCGCCCCCATCGTGTCGATGGCGATCTGGGGGTCGCCATCCGCCGACCGGCGATCGGCCATCAGCGGCTGCGCGACGAGCAGCCGCGCGCCGGCGAGCGACGGATGTTTCACCGTGGCGGTCGCCGTGCCGATGATCCGGGCCAGTTGCATGGGGGCGGGGTGGTGGCTGGAGGTTCAGGAGGTGGTGAGGATCACGCGCGAACGGACGCCGCGCTGCCAAGAATCCGAAGGTCGTCAACGAGCGTGCATCGTCGCTGACGGGTGAAGGTGAGCGGCGTGGTCACGCCCTCGCCGGTGGGCGTGGCGATCGAGAACGAGAGATATCCCTCACCGCCGAGGCCGAGCCCCGCCACGCTCGGGCCGTTCTTCACGAAGAGCGTGGTGTCGAGGAGGCGACCCATGGTGGTCATGGTGCGCACGTTGTTGGAGTGGATGATCGCCGTGTGGCGGAAGCCGTGTTCGCTTTCGTGGGCCAGCCGGATCGCCTCGTCGGCGTCCTTGCATCGAACGAACGGCACGAACGGCATCATCTGCTCCGTCGGCACGAAGGGGTTGTCGTTGTCGGTCTCGCCGAAGAGCAGTTCGACGTCGTCGCTGCATGCGGCGCCGGCCGCCTGGGCGAGCAGCGACGCATCCTTGCCGATGAAATCCTTGCACGGAACGAGATGCCGATGCGCGCCTTCGCCGGTCATCACGAGCGCCCGTGCGGTGAGGGCGTCGACCTGCGAGGCCGACAGGCGAACCGCCCCGGCCCGCTCCATCGCCGACATCATCCGGTCAAACACGCTCGCCACCACGAACACCTGCTTCTCGCCGATGCAGAGCAGGTTGTTGTC
>JAFMIU010000074.1 GCA_017853835.1 Pirellulales bacterium
GCCGCCGCGGTCGCGGTCGCTAACGGAAGGTGGGCGTCGGCTCCGGCGTGAGGGGGCGCTTGAGAGTGGCAACGCTTCGGGGTTGCCCACACGCGTGCTGTCGCGCCGTCGCCGCCGTCCCGGCGTCGGCTCCGGCTTTGGTTGGTTGCCTTTTTCGTGGGGCAACGCTTCGGGGTTGCCCACACCCCGTCGCCGGACGCTCGTTTCGGGCATCCTGCCCTCCACTCGCTCGGCGTTGGCCGGCGCTTCGCCATCCTGGCTTCGCTGGCCAACGACGCCGTCTCCCGGGGCGTGGGCAACCCCTCGCTCGTCAACACGCGGTGGAAGCCCGAAGGGGGTCGGTGGTGAGGGCCTCGCGTGTCCCAGGCCTTACGGCCTTGGGCTTGGACGGAAGCGGCGCGGTGAAACGCGTGGGAGGTTTGGCGGCGCGAGTTCGGTGCGTGAACAGCCTCGGCGGAAGCCCAACGGCGTAAGCCGTGGGACCGGCGTGGTGCTACGCGTGGGGAGTTTGGCGGCGCGGGTTCGGTGTGCGAACAGTCCCGGTGGAAGCCCAACGGCGTGAGCCGTGGGACCGGCGCGGTGCCACGCGTGGGGAGTTTGGCGGCCCGGGTACGGCGTGTGAACAGCCTCGGTGGAAGCCCAACGGCGTGAGCCGTGGGACCGGCGTGGTGCTTCGCGTGGGGAGTTTGGCGGCGTGGGCTCGGTGTGCGCTGTGCAGGACGCGCCTGTCACGCCGTGCTCGGAGCGTCATTTCGCGCTGAGGAGTTCTTCGAGCTTCGGCGTGATGCTCTCCGCCCAGATTTCGTAGCCCGCAGGGCTCAGGTGGAGAAGGTCGGGCATGATCTTCTTCTCGAGCACCCCGTCTGACGTGAGAAACCTGTCGCCGATGTCGAGATAGTACACATGAGTGCCGTCGTGCAGGTCCTTCACGATCGCATTGGCACCCTCGTTGATCTTGCGGAGCGGATCAGTCGGATCGGCGCCCCGCGGAAAAATCCCGAGCAAAAGGATCTTCGTGTCGGGTAGTTCCTTTCGAAGTTTCGACACGATCGCCGTGATGCCGTCGGCAATCTGCTTCGAGGTGCTGATCTTCGCGTTGTTGGTGCCGATCATGATCACGGCTACCTTCGGCGAAATCCCCTCGATGTTGCCGTTCTCCAGCCGCCAGAGCACGTGCTCGGTGCGATCGCCGCTGATGCCGGCGTTCATGGGACGAAACCGCAAAAAATGTTCCTCCCAGGCCTTCTTGCCCTCCTTCTCCCAGCCCTGCGTGATCGAATCGCCGAGGAAGATCACGTCCACCTCCCCCGGCACGGCACGGCTGTTGATCAGTTCGTGTCGCTGCGACCAGTTACCCCCGCGAGGAGCGGGCGTGACGGAATCCTTCGGCCCCGCGGGCTTCGGTTCCGGCTTGGCAGCCGGCGGCTTCTCGGCCGTCGCCGCCTGGGCGAAGCCGGTCGCAGGGGCCAGCACCAGCGCCAACGCGAGGAGCGTGGCGAGCATGTCGACGCGGATCATCGGCGGGATCTCCACAAAGGGGGAACCGTTCAGCAGACCGAGCGACGCGGGTCACTTCACGAGGTAGGGGAGAAGGTCCGTGTGGTGGCCGATGACCTTCCAGGCGCCGTTTTCCTTGCGAAACGACGTGGTGGTGCGGATCGACACGGGTTCCACCTTGCCGTTGACGACGTTTTCACCCTTCTCGTAGTAGGTGGCCACACCCACGTCTGGGCCAGCGGTCACGTTGAGATCGGCAACACCGACCTTGCCGCCGAGCTTCTTCGCGGCCTGTTCGTCCCAGATCGGTCCGATTTCCTTCCAGCCGACATGAAACTCGCCCATCGGGCCCATGTAGGTGATGTCGTCGGCGTGGGACCACATTGCCTTCATCGGTGCCGCGTCACCGGTGAACATGACATTCAGAGCGACGTGAAAGTCGGCCACGGCCTTCTTCACGCCGGCGACGTCGGCCTCGCCCGCGGTCGCGATGCCAGCGAACAGAACGCCAGCCGACACGACCATCATCACGCACCGAAGCAATCGAGTTCGCATGGTGTGCACTCCCCAAGAAAGGAAAAACGCGTTCGGCATGTCCGCCCGCGTCGAGATGATAGCAGCGGATGACCCAGAGCGTCGAATCGCCGCCCAGCCTAACGCCCCTTCACGGCGGCCAGCACGCTCTGGATCGTGCGGAGCCCGTTGGCGATTTTTTCAAGAAACGACTTTTCGCTCGGGATGAAATGGTAGCGGCGATGACGCGACCACACCCGCTGCAATCGCTCGTCGAGGTCGCGGGCCGCCTGGAGCGATTCCGAACGGTAGGGATTGTTGCTCCGCACGTCCTCTCCACGGGCCGCGGCGGTCTCGAAGAAGATCACCGCGTCATAACGGTCGCTCTCCGCCGCATACGTCGATTCAATGGCGTCGAAGAAGCTCGCCTCGTCGTCGGGCCAGTAGGCGATGCCGTCGAGCGTGCCGCGGTCGCAGATCAGGAGCCGTTCGGCGAAAAACTCGTGAAAGATCGCCTCGAGATTGACCTGCATGCGATAGATGGCCCGCTGCAGCAGGCGGGCGTTGTCGGGCGACGAATCTTTCGTGAGGCCGTGTCCAAACAGGAGTGTCGCCGACTCCGGCACGACCCGGATCTCATCCTTGAGTTCACGCTGAAAGAGGTCGAGCGCGGTGGTTTTGCCACCGCCTGGCCCGCCCGTCACGGCGATCGCAATCGGCTTTGTCCCCATGCGGAGCAAGCCTATTCGTGCTCGCCGGCAATGTGAGGGGCACCGTCGTAGTCGATGTCGATGTGCAGCCGCATCGGGTGGCAGCAGACCGGACAGTCCTCCACGTAGTCTTGGTGGGCCCCGGCCGACAGGTCGACGGGAACCACGATTTCCTCCCCGCAGGAGTCGCACACATACGTCGCCTCCGCCTCAACCGACGCCGCGGCGGCAAGCCTCAGACCACGATGCTTCCGTGACATGATCCTTTTCTCCGGCGAAACGTTCCCCGAAACCACTGCTATTGTTACCGCCGAGGGATGCCCAAGGCCAGCACAACCTGATAGACTTTTGGTTGTCAGGGATCGGCTCCTCCTCTCGACCGCGGCTTCGCCCAGCGGACACGGCCATGTTCTCCCTTCGCTCGCGGGCGTTCGCCGCGTGTCTGGCTCTCGTGGTCGTCGATGGGGTGTGCCACGCCGGCACCATCGTCCGATTTGCCACGAACCTCGGCTCATTCGACGTCAATCTGTCGGAATCGCCGGCGTTGCAGACCACGGTGAACAACTTCCTCGCCTACGTCACGGCGTCGTCCTATGCGAACTCGATCTTCCACAGGAGCACCACCTACGACGCGTTTGGCATTCAGATCATCCAGGGCGGCGGCTATGTGCTCCAGGGCAACGCGCTCAATCCGATTCCCACCGCTGCGCCGATTCCGCTGCAGGCGGGAGTGGCCAACACCCGCGGCACGATCGCCATGGCCCGCACGAGCGACCCAAACAGCGCGACGAGCGGCTGGTATTTCAACGTGGAAGACAACCCGGGGCTCGATTTCAACTACGCCGTGTTTGGCAACGTGATCGACACGATCGACAACCCCGGCCTGTCGGTGATCGACGCGATCGCCTCCGTGCCGGTCTACAACGTCAGTTCCTACCTCGGCCCATCGTTCGGCGAACTCCCGCTCCTCCAGCCCTCGCTCGACGCGTCGAACCTCGTGATGGTGTCGAGCGTGACCACGCAGCCGGCGCCATCGACCGTGGCGATCGGCGTGGCGGCGGGGCAGACGGTGACGCAGACGCTGGCTGGCTACCCGGTGATCTCGGGCACGGCCCCGCTCGTGAAGACAGGCGCAGGCACGCTTGTGCTCTCCGGGAGCAACACGCTCACGGCGCCGATCACGATCCTGAGCGGCACGGTGGAGGCCACTGCTGCCTCGGCGATGGCCACCGCCACGACGATCGACGTGGCCAGCGGTGCCGTGATGAAGGTCAGCGGAATCGTCGGAGGCTACACGGTGCCGTCGGGTCAGACACTTTCCGGCCACGGCACGATTCAGGGTTCGGTGGTGTTTGGTGCGGGGGCGACGCTCTCGCCTGGCGGGTCGTCGGCGCTCCTCGCCGTACCGGCTCCCGCGACGCTGTCGGTGCCGGAGCCTTCCTTCCTCGCCATCGGCGGCGTGGGCCTCGGGTGGCTGGTGTGGCGTGGCCGGCGGCGACGGACGCACGGCGTCGCGGCATGAGTCCTCGCGACGTCCTTGCCCGTTGCTTCGGCCATGAGCGGTTTCGCGGCCGGCAGGAGGAGATCATCGGCCACGTGCTCGCCGGCCGGCACGCCCTTGTGATCATGCCGACCGGTGGCGGCAAATCCCTCTGCTATCAGATTCCCGCGATGGTGCTGGCGGCGCAGCACGCGGGGCAAGGCCTCCCGCCGTTGGCCGTCGTGATTTCACCGCTCATCGCGCTCATGAAGGACCAGGTCGATGCGCTCACGGCCCGCGGGATCGATGCCACCTTCATCAACTCTTCGCTCTCCCGGGAGGAGCGGGAGAGCCGCACCCGAGACATTTTCGAGGGCCGACGCACGCTGCTCTACGTGACGCCCGAGCGGTTTCGAAAGCCTGAGTTTCTCCACGCGATCGCCGGGCGTCGTGTGTCGTTGCTCGCCGTCGACGAGGCCCATTGCATCAGTGAATGGGGGCACGATTTCCGCCCCGACTACACCCGGCTCAACGAGATCCGCGAGCGTCTCGGGAACCCCGTGACGGTCGCGCTCACCGCCACCGCGACGGCTGAGGTGCAGCGCGACATCGTGCGGCAGCTCGGCCTCGATCCCGGCGCCGTGACCACGTTTCACGAGGGCATCGACCGGCCCAATCTCCAGTTCGCCGTTCGGCATGTCTGGGGCGATGACGAGAAGGTGGACCAGATTCTCGACATCCGCGATCGACTTCTCGGCCCGGAATCGACCGGGAGCGGGATCGTCTATTTCACGCTCATCCGCGTGCTCGACCGCTTCAGCACGCTCCTGCGGGAGCGGGGCGTCGCGCACCGGTGCTATCACGGCGATCTCGATCGGCGCGAGCGACGCCGGGTGCAGGAGGCCTTCATGAACGGAGCGGGCGAGCTGGTGTTGGCGACCAACGCGTTCGGCATGGGCATCGACAAGGACGACATCCGTTTCGTGGTGCACGCGGAGATTCCGGGCTCGATGGAGTCGTGGTGCCAGGAGATCGGCCGCGCGGGCCGCGACGGGCTCGATGCCGAGTGCGTGCTGCTCTACGACGATCGCGACCTCGCTACGCAGATGGAGTTCATCGACTGGAGCAATCCCGAGGTGGCGGTGTACGAGCGGGTGTATGACCTGCTCGTCCATCAGCATGAACAGGTGATCGCCTTCGGGCTTCCCTGGATGCGCCGACGGTTGCACGTCGGCACGAAGCACGATCGGCGACTGGAGACGGCCCTCGCCATGCTCGAGCGTCATGGCGTGATCGAGGGCGACTGGCGGCACGAGGAGCGGGTGCGGATCGAGGTCGTGGGAGCGTTGTCGCCTCGGCTCACCGACGCCGAGGCCCTCGCGGCGAAGGTGCGTCGCGACCGTGAGAAGCTCTTCGCCCTCGTGCAGTTCGCCCGGC
This sequence comes from Pirellulales bacterium, assembly GCA_017853835.1. Lineage (GTDB taxonomy): Bacteria > Planctomycetota > Planctomycetia > Pirellulales > UBA1268 > QWPN01. The sequence goes on from JAFMIU010000074.1 coordinate 5,638, forward strand.
ACGAGGGTGATCCGAAGGCATTTGTGCACGACTACTTCAGGTGACGTGGTGGCCCGGGAGCGTCGTGCGGGACATGGGCAACCCATCGCGGGTCAACGCGCGGGCAAGGATTGCCAGTTGACGATACGCGACGCGCCAAAAACGCCACGCGATTCACCGCGCCGGTCCCAAGGCTTACGCCGTTGGGCTTCCACCGAGGCTGTTCGCACACCGAACCCGCGCCGCCACACTCCCCACACGTGACACCGCGCCGCTTCTTCACCCGTCCAAGCCCAAGGCCGTAAGGCCTGGGGCCGTCCAGGCAATGCCATGTGCGTTCCTTGTGTCGATCTGCGGGAATGATTGAATGCCACGCACGGATGCCGCGGAGGCTCCGTCAAAAGAGCACCCCCACCACCCACCACACCGCCATGGCCAGGCAGATGATCGCCGTGATCAGGATCCAGGTCGGCCGGCCGGCGCGGAGGCGGTCGGCGTCGGAGACATACTGTTCGCAATACGGACAGTGAGGGGAGTCCTCGAGCATTTCCCGGCCGCAGAATGGACACGGCACCGTGGGCTCCTCGTCATCCTCCTCGCCGGCCTCCCACGGCGCCTCGGCATCGGCGTCGTCGAAATCGTCGTCATCCGGGTCGTCGTAGCGCATGGCCAGCCCCTCGTGCGTGAACCCTCCGACGATACACCGCGGCGGTCGCAAGGGCGAAAGCCCATCGGGGTTCATGCGGAAATCACGTGGGGGGAAACCGTTCCGACGGAAAGTCGGGTAGAACCGTGGCGTTCACTCTGGCTTCGGTCACGCGCGAAGGGAACGATGGCATGCAACGACGACGGCTCGGCAACTCGGATCTCGACATCACGCCGCTCGGCTTCGGCGCCTGGGCGATCGGAGGCGGGAACTGGGCCTTTGGCTGGGGGGAACAGGACGATGCCGACAGCATCGCCGCCATCCACGAGGCGCTCGACGTCGGCGTGAACTGGATCGACACGGCCCCCGTCTACGGGCTGGGGCGGTCGGAGGAGGTGATCGCCCGCGCCCTCGCCACCACGTCGCATCGTCCACTCGTCTTCACGAAGTGCGGACGGGTGTGGGACGAGCATCGCGAGATTGGAAAACGCCTCACGGCCGCGAGCATCCGTGCCGAGTGCGAGGCCAGCCTCCGGCGGCTCAAGGTCGACTGCATCGATCTTTACCAGGTCCATTGGCCAGAGCCTGACGAAGACCTCGAAGAGGGTTGGGCCGAATGCGCCCGGCTGAAGGCCGAAGGCAAGGTGCGATGGATCGGGGTGTCGAACTTCAGCGTGTCACAGATGCAGCGTGCCCAACGCATCGCCCCGGTGACATCACTCCAGCCTCCGTATTCGATGCTGCGCCGCGACGTCGAGCCGGAGATCCTGCCGTTTTGCCGTTCGCACGGCATTGGCGTGCTGGCCTACTCCCCGATGGCCTCCGGGCTGCTTACCGGAGCCTGGACCCGGCAGCGGCACGCGGCCCTGCCCGACGACGATTGGCGGAAGGCCAAGAACCCGCTCTTTCAGGAGCCGCGTTTCTCGCACGGGCTGGCGGTGGCGGAGACGCTTCGGGAGATCGCCAGCGGCCATGGTGAGCCGCCCGGGGCGGTGGCCCTCGCCTGGGTGTTGTCCAATCCGGCGATCACGGGCGCGATCGTCGGAGCCCGTCGGCCGGGGCAGTTTCGCGAACTCGCGCCGGCGGCCGGCCTGCGTCTCTCCGAGGCGGAGCAGCGTCGGATCGAAGCGGTGCTGGCGGGCGGATGAACGACGGTGATCACCCCACCCCCTCACAGCAAGGAGATGGCAGTGGCACAAGGCGGCAAAAAAAGGACCGTGGCGACGATCGTCGCCCTGGCATGGATGGCGGTGGCGACCTGGACGGGAGGCGCATCGCTCCTGGCGGCCGACGCGGCACCGCACGCTGCAGGCTTGCGGTGCGAGCACCGAGTCGATCCCGAGGGCATCGACCAGGCACGGCCGCGACTCGGGTGGGTGATGGAGTCGGACGAGCCCGGCCAGCGGCAGACGGCCTATCGGATTCTCGTCGCCAGCACTCGCGAGCGGCTCGCCCGCGACGAGGGCGATCTCTGGGATTCCGGCCGTGTGGAGTCGAGCCAGACGGTCGACGTGCCCTATGCCGGCGCTGTCATCGAGCCCCACGGCGACGGCTTCTGGAAGGTGAAGATCTGGGACCGTCACGGGCGGGAATCGCCGTGGAGTGATCGGGCCCACTGGTCGGTGGGACTGCCGGCTCATGACGATTGGCGCGGCGAGTGGATCGGCTGGGAGGAGGAGATTCCCCAGCGGTTCGTCGACGACACCAACTGGATCTGGTTTCCCGACGACGGGCCCGCTGAATCGCTCCCTCCGGGCACGCGGTTTTTTCGACGGTCGTTCGAGATCGCCGCCGATCGGGCCGTCGTGAACATCGTGCTTCGCATCACGGCCGACGACGCGTGCACCATCTTCATGGATGGTCGCGAGATCGGCACCCGTGCCGGCGGACATGCCACGAAGGAGATGGACCTCACCTACCGCCTCGGCCCGGGGCGACACGTGCTCGCCGTGATGGTCACGAATGGAGGCGACGCGAACGGACCGGCGGGCCTCATCGCCAGGCTGCAGGTCGACTACGCCGAGGGCGACCCGCTCGTGGTGCGGGCCGATGCCACCTGGAAGGCGGCCCGCGAAGAATCGCCAGGATGGCAGGGAATGGCGTTTGACGATGCCGGCTGGAAGGCGGCCCGCGTGCTCGGGCCCGTGGGCATGCCGCCGTGGGGCGCTGTTCGCCGGGCCGAGGAACGTCGGCTTCCGGCACGCTACCTCCGACGCGAGTTCACCGTCGAGAAGCCCGTGCGGCGGGCGATCGTGTCACTCTGCGGTCAGGGGCTTTCCGAACTCCACCTCAATGGACGCCGGGTGAGCGACCATGTGCTCTCGCCCGCCCTCGCCGAGTATCCAAAACGGCTCTGGTATGTAACCCACGACGTGACCGGCCTCGTGCACGAGGGACGCAACGCCATCGGCACGATCCTGGGCAATGGCCGGTTCTTCGCGCCGCGCAGCAGCGTCTACGCATCGATGCCGACCTACGGCCTGCCAAAACTCCTGCTGCAACTCCGCATCGAGCATCCCGATGGCACCGCAACCACGATCCTGAGCGACGATGCCTGGCGGCTGACGCGAGACGGCCCGATCCGGGCCAACAACGAATACGACGGCGAGGACTACGACGCGCGGCTCGATCTCGGCCATTGGGCTCAGGCGGGCTACGACGACGGTTGCTGGCAGCCGGTGCAGCGGGTGCCGGCGCCGGTTGGGCGGCTGTCGGCACAGATGATCGAACCGATTCGGGTGGTGGAGCGGCGCCGGCCGATCGCCGTCACGCCGCTCCCCTCCGGAGCTTGGGTGTTTGACATAGGGCAGAACATCGTCGGCTGGTGCCGACTCTGTGTGTCGGGCACCGCCGGCACGCGGATTGTCCTGCGCCACGCGGAGCGGCTTCGGCCCGACGGCACGCTCGATCTCGCCAACCTTCGCGGGGCGAGGGCGACCGATCGCTACACGCTTGCCGGAACTGGAACGGAGTCGTGGGAGCCTCGGTTCACCGAGCATGGCTTTCGTTACGTGGAGGTGACCGGCTTTCCCGGCACGCCCTCGTTCGACAGCCTGGAAGGCTGCGTGGTGCACGATGATCTCGTGCCTGCCGGCACCATTCGCACGTCGAACCCGCTCCTCGACCAGATCGTGCGCAACGCGGTGTGGGGATTTCGGGGCAACTACCGCAGCGTGCCGACCGACTGCCCGCAGCGCGACGAGCGTCAGGCCTGGCTGGGGGATCGACTGCAGGTGTCTCGGGGCGAGTCGTATGTCTACGACACTCAAGCCTTCTACGCGAAGTGGCTCCAGGACATCGACGACTGCCAGCGCGACGACGGCGTGATTCCCGACGTCTGTCCCGCCCACTGGCCCACCTTCACCGACAACGTCGTCTGGCCGAGCGCCGCCATACTCGTGGCCAACACCCAGCTGCGGCAGTTTGGCGATCGCGACGTGGTGGCCCGTCACTATCCCTGTTTCCGACGCTGGATCGACCACATGGAGGGGTTCGTCAGCGATGGCCTGATCGCCCGCGACACCTACGGTGACTGGTGCGTGCCCCCCGAGGATCCGGTGCTCATCCATTCGCAGGATCCGTCGCGGCGAACGAATCCCACGCTCCTGGCCACGGCATTCCTCTGCCACGATCTCCGGATCATGGCGGGTTTTGCCGCGCTCCTGCAGAAGGACGGCGACGCAGCGGAGTTTCGGCGACGGGCCGATGCGATGCAGGCCTCCTTTCAGCGGGCGTTTTACCAGCCCGGCGTCGGCTACTTCGACAACGGCACACAGACCTCGTGCGTCCTCCCGCTCGCGTTCGGCATGGTGCCGCGGGGCGACGTGCCGCGGGTGGCGCGGCGGCTCGTCGAGCAGATCGAAGGCCCATGCCGCGGCCACATCGGCACCGGTCTTGTCGGCGGGCAATTCCTCGCCCAGACACTCGCCGCGATCGGCCGCGCCGATCTCGCGCTCACCGTGGCCTCGCAGCGCGACTATCCGAGCCTCGGCTACATGGTGGAGCAGGGCGCCACGACGGTATGGGAGCTCTGGAACGGCGACACGGCCGATCCCGCCATGAACTCCGGCAATCACGTGATGCTGGTGGGCGACCTCATCCCATGGCTGATGGAAGACATCGCCGGCATCGCGCCCGACGGGCCCGTCGGAGGCTTTGCGCGGATCCGCATGGAGCCTCGATTTGTCGAGGGTCTCGATCTCGTCGAGGCCGCACACCGATCGCCCCACGGCAGGATCGAGAGCCGCTGGCGCCGCACCCCCGACGGCATGGCCTGGGATGTGACCGTTCCCGCCAACACGACCGCCATCGTCGTGCTCCCCGAGCGGGTGGCCGACCGGCTTCGCCTCGACGGGGTCCCGGCATCCGAGGTCGGCGTCACGAGCGTCGAAGGGGCATCGTCGCTCGATGGCACGGCCAAGGTGTCGTTCGTGGTCGAGAGCGGCCGCCATACGATGCGGTGGTAGCCCTCCGGCCACGCTCCTTTGGGGGGAGGGATCGTGGGTGGTCGTGCGCGGCGATACGATCCAGATTGTGGGGGGCCGGGTGACAAGCACGTGCGGTGCGCGCTGCGGCCGTGGCTCCCAATCTGCGTTCAACGTGAGATCATGAATCGTCGATGGATGGTGGCTGCGGTGATGATGGGATTGTTCGTCGTCGGCTGTTCGCGGGCCAACGGTGCACGGGCGCCTCGATGGCTCGCCTCCTGCGAGGCCTGTCCGTGGCGCACCACCGGGCTCGTGTCGGATGGCGTCGATCGCAAGACCGGCGACCGGTGCCCGCGCTCCGGGTGCAAGGGACGGATCACGGTGCAGACGATCGATCCGGAGAATCCGGCGATCTTGCGGGACGACGAGTCGCTCCGAAAGCCACAGGTCACGCTCGAACCGGTGGTGCGGTAGAGCCTGCGGCCGTACACTGGCGAGATTGAATCTCCCGGAGGGAACGCATGCGTCGCCCCATGATGTCGATGGCCGCCATGGCCGCACTGGTGACGGCCTCCGCTGTGACGGCGGCCGAGTTTCGCGTGCTGGCCTGGAATGTCGAGAGCAACCGCCCGGGGCAGCCGCCCGTGAGCGATGCCGACGTGGTCGGGGGGCAGCTCACCGATCTTCTCAAGGCGCCGGCCACCAAGGCTGAGATCGTTGCCCTCTCCGAGGTGGAGCCGAAGACGGTGGAACGATACCGCCGTGCCGTCGCCGAGGGAATCGGCGGCGAGGTCGATTTCGTCACGTCGGCGAGCGGAGGCTACGCCGATGCCGACACGCTGATGCTCCTGGTCGATGCCCGCCGATTTCGGATCGACGAGGTGGTCGAACTCCATCGGTATGCGGGCATCCGCACCAACTTCACCGTCGACGAAGCCAACTCATCGGAGTTTGGCCGCGTGCGGGCCCGGTCTCCCCTGATGGCGAAACTCGAAGACCGTGCCACGGGAGCGTCGTTGTGGATCGTGGTGACCCATCTGGCCCGCGGTGAAAACGACCTCCGAACCGACCAGGCCCGGGCCCTGCGGCAATGGGCTGCCGACAAGGGCGAGCCGGTGGTCCTCGCCGGCGACTGCAACTTCGACTACGACTTCGCCACGCAGCGGGGCAACGCCGCCTACGACGCGATGCTCGAGGGGAATGTCTGGACGTGGGTGAAGCCCGATCCCCTCGTCGATTCCAACTGGTCCGAGGATCGCAAGTCGGGGCTTGTGGGCGTCGACAGCTACCCCAACTCCATTCTCGATTTCGTACTCGTGGCCAACGCCGCAAAGACCTGGGGCGGCGATTCCGACGTGGTGGTTCGCCCCGGTGATTTCCCCGACGACGAACGCACGAGCGACCACCGTCCGATCATCGCCACGTTTCGCCCGACGCCGTGAGCCGCCACCCGCGGACGCCCGCGTTTAGAACGACGAGATGCCGGTGCCCATGAACGTCGTCCACGGGCCAACACCGACGACGGTGGGGCTGTTGAACGAATCGGCGAACGGCGCCGAGTCGACGGCCGGGCCTCGGTAGGGGGAAAACGACACGTCGTCGCGCTGGGCCCGGGTCTGTGCCCGCTGCGCGGCGATCGCCTCGCGGTTGGTCTCGAGAAACTCGCCGTAGGTGCGGCGAGCCTGCCGCACGGTGTGCGCCTGCTTCTCCACCTCGGCCCGCTTGTCCTCCACCTGGCGGATCGCATCGCGAAGCTGCGACTCGCTCATGGCCGTCACGTCGGGCGCGTCTTTGAGCAGGGCGGCGCGTCGTTCATCCGACATCACGGAGAGATAGCGGCCCAGCCAGGCCCGTGCGTCGGTCGCGTCGGGGCCTTCGAGGATGCGGAGCTTCGTGTCGAGATTGTCGAGGAGGTATTCGAGGTCGTACGACGACATCTCGCTGATCCGCTTCGCAAGGTCGGCCTTGATCTGCCGAACTCGCTGCGGGGAGTAGACCTGCTGCACCTTCAGCCACTCGTCGAGTTCAAACATCGCCCGCCGCCAGCGTTCGCTCTCGAGCACGGCCCGTCGACGGTCGGCCTCATCGGCGGGCGCGGCGCCGGAGGCGGACGGCTCGGCGGGGATGGGGGCGGGGGTGTCGGCGAGGGCGGGAATGGCCCCGCATGACAAGAGCCCTGCTGCCAGCACGAGCTGGGGGGCGATACGTCGTGAATCCGACCTCATGGCGAGCCTCACGGTGGGGGAGAACATGCCTTGCTCCGAGGAGTATCTTACACCGTCCGTCCGGTGGCGGGGCCTCGCCTTCGCCGGTCTTCTGCCGAGAGTGCTTCATGGTCGATGCCGAGCCGTCTCGTTCCACCCCTGCCGACGTGTCGTGGGTGGTGGACATTTCCATTGCCAATGCCGTCGAGGTGCCTGGCCTTGGCCTCGTGGACCGCGGTTCATTCTTGGAATGGGTGTGGCAGGCTCTCGGCGACGAGGGGCTTGTGGGCATCGTCGAAGGGGAGGTGTCGGTCGAGGAGGCGGCGAGGCTTGGGCTGGCGCCGACCTCGCTGGTGATCGATGCTGCCGCGGCGCCTCCTGACCGCGACTGGGTGGCCGGCCTTCCGTCGGCCGTCGCGTCGTGCTGGTTTGGCGGTGAGGCGGCCGCGCGGGCGGCCGCGACGGTGCTCGCGTCGGCGACCGGGTGCGACGTGCGTGGGATTCGGTCGGCCGAGCCCGACTCCGCCGATTCCTGGCGAGACGCGTTTTCCAAGGTGTCGGTGCCGGGATTCGGGGTCGTGTGCCCGTCGTGGGACGAGGGGATCGCCGGTGGCGGTGCCGGAACGACCACCGTGTTCATCGAGCCTGGTGTCGGTTTTGGAACGGGCCTTCATGCCACCACCCAGCTCTGCCTCATGGCGATCGCCGAGTGGAGCCGGCGCGGCGGTGCGCTCGGTCGGGTGCTCGACTTCGGGTGCGGCTCGGGGATTCTCGGCATCGCGGCCGCCGTGCTCGGCGCGGCTCGAGTCGAGGCGGTGGAGGTGGATGAACGGGTTCATGCCGCGATCCATGCGAATGCAGACCGAAACGGCGTGGCCCATCGAGTGACGGTCGCGGCAGCCCTTCCGGTTTCGGGAGAGCCCTACGATCTCGTCGTGGCCAACATTGTCGGCGAGGTGTTGCTCGCCCACGCGGACGAACTCACGCGGCTCGTGCGGCGCGACGACGGTGCCGCACCGCACGGATGCCTGGTGCTGTCGGGCCTTCGGGCCGAGGGTGTGCCGAGGGTGGCTGCGCGGTTCAGCGACCTGCTCGGGATGCCGCCGCACGAGCACGTGGCGGACGGCTGGTACGCTCTGACCTTCGCCCGGATGGCGTAGGAACCCTGGCACGGTCGGCGGCTCACCCATCGCTTCGAAGAGATCGGTGAGAGTAGCTACCGGAGGGAGGGGGAACGCGTCGCCTCTGTACGACGATCGCCGCCAGGCCGCTGCCCGCTGCGAGCAGGGCGAGGCTCGCCGGCTCAGGGACTGCGGAGATCGAGACGGTATCGACGGAGATCGGCCACTGGTACAGAAACCGGGAGGGGGTCAATGGCACTTCAACAAGCGTCGGGCAAGGCCGCGATCGCCTTTCGACCGAGTTCGGCAATGATCTCAGTCAGGTAGCTCCAGTACGGCGCTCTGTCGATGGTGTCGCGCACGGCGGCGACGGGCAGAAAACGTCGCATCTCCTGCATGAAGTCCGCACGCATGGCGGGCTGCACGCGGAGCGCCGCGATTCGGGACTCGAGTGCTGCCACGAACGCTGCGCCCTCTTGCTTGTGGTCACGGATTTTCACCGGAATGAGGTGCGTTGGAAGTTCGATACCCTGCTGGGCGAGCCAGGCGATGTCCCACAGGTCACGGTTTTTGATGCGGTTCTGACGGAATGCGATCGCGATGACCTTGTCGGCGAGGATTTCCTCACGGCTCTGCGCCTGAAGAATGAGCCCGGAGGTGCCAAGATCGATGCCATAGAGATTCCTGAGCATCATGGGCCGGGGATCGTGGCTTGGAATGGCGCAGATGTCGACATTGATCCGCTGAGCAGGTAGATGCCTCTGGCCAGGGCGCGTCTCGATGACGAGCTTCCAGGTCGAGACATTGCCGCCGGTCCTTGTCGGCTCGCTTACTGTGACCGGCAGGCCGTAGCGGTCCTTCAGGCGTTTGGTAAGAACGCTCCCGAGTTCGGCCAGCGTGCGACGCCGGAAACCGCTCCCCCCCGTGAAATCGAGGTCCTCGCTGAGCCGCGATGAACCGTAGCAGGCCCGCAGGCACGTTCCACCGATGAAGGTGAGCCCGGCGAGCAATCCAGCCTCGCTCATTTCGCGAAGGATATCGTGATGCAGCAATTCCTTTTCAACCACGGGCCGTAGCGATGAAAAGTCCGCCCGGCCGCGCAGCGCCTCGTCCACGAGTCGGTCAAACAAGCTCACGGGCCGCCTCCTCGTCGATCAGTTCCAGGTTGCGGCGCGTCGCCTTCATGTCGCGCAGGGCCTGCCGCACGGAGGCCCGCCAGAGACGGCGGTCGGGGGCATAGGTGAGTTCGCGGCTCACGTCGGCGGGGCTCTGGGCGGTGTGCACGAATTCAATGTGGCCGTAGTCACCGCAGTTCACCACATGGCTGCGACCGGAGGTCATGATCGTGATCCAGTTCATCGGCACCTGCGAGATGACACCCGCCTCACTGAGGACGGTCTCCAGGCTGATGTAGTTGAATTCCCTCGCCCGCAGACGGGCCGCCGCGTGGAAGAGCAGATGGCCCGGCGGATAATCCGGCACGGGATACAGGTAGATGCCCCGGCAGACCCGCTTCAGCAGTCCGGCCTTGGTGGCCCGGGACAACAGCCCCGCCAGATGACCGCACCCCGGCACCGCGGCGGCCAGATCGGAGTCGGAAAAAACGCAATGCTCGCGATCCGCCAGAATTCGCAGGGATTGCGTGAGCTGCTTGAGCGGCTGCATTCAGGCTACTCTACAAAACATTGCAGAAAGTGCAAGTTTGTGTAGTGTCAGGATCGTCGTGGATTTGCACGAGCTTGCCCCAGTCGGTGGGCGGGCCAGGAACGGGCGACGCCGGTGGCGGCTCAAGCGGTTCGCCACGATGGGCCGAGGGTGTGCCGAGGGTGGCTGCGCGGTTCAGCGACCTGCTCGGGATGCCGCCGCACGAGCACGTGGCGGACGGCTGGTACGCTCTGACCTTCGCCCGGATGGCGTAGGAACCCTGGCACGGTCGGCCTCGGCCAGGCACTGCTCCAGCATCGCCTGCATGTCCGCACGCACCGACTCGGCGTTGGCGGCGACGTTCCGTGTTTCGCCGGGATCCTCGTCGAGATCGTAGAGCATCTCACCGCCGCCGGCGTAGCGCGTGTAGATCGAGCGGTCGGTCACCACGCAATCCCCCTGCGCGTAACGGGCATAGACGACGTCGCGAAACGCCCGCGAAGGGTCGTCGAGCACGGTTGTAAAACTTCGCCCTTGCACGGTCTCCGGAACCTGCAGACGAGCCAGGTCGCAGAGCGTCGGGAAAAGGTCGATGAGCCCGACGAGTGCCTTCGACCTCCCTCCCGATCCGTGCGGCAGGCGGATCATGAGCGGCACCCGCACGGCCGGATGCATGGTGTTGTGCTTGCCCCAGAAGTCATGCTCACCGAGATTCCAGCCGTGGTCGCCCCAGAGGACCACGATCGTGTCGTCGGCGAGCCCGAGGCGGTCGAGTTCGTCGAGGACGCGGCCGATCTGGGCATCGACATAACTCGTCGAGGCGTAGTAGCCATGCCGCATCAATCGGTGAAAGTCGTCCGAGTTGTCGGCATAACCGCCGAAGAGGTAGTTGCGGTACTCACCCGAGCCCTTGAGGCCGGTGGGGGCGTCGGCCGGCCGGCTTCGGTGATCGGCGATGGCGAGGGCCTCTCGGTCGTAGAGGTTCCAATACTGCTTCGGCGCGTAGAAGGGGAGATGGGGCCGATGGAAGCCGCAGGCGAGAAAAAATGGCGAGTCGCCCTCGGCAAGCCGGCGCAGGTCGGCCATCGTCTTCTCCGCGATCTGGCCATCGGCATAGGCGCCGTCATCGACCTCGGGCGATTCATAGATGCGGCCTCGATCGGCGTCGGAACGAGTGGCGGTCGTCGTTGGGTCGAGGGCATCGAGATGGCTCGCAGCCGGTAGCCAGGGCTTTTCCGTCCAGCTCCGATCGGCCGTATCGTCGGCATGATGGAGCACCTTGCCATTCGAGATCGTCACGTATCCCGCCTCGCGCAGCACCTGCGGAAGCGTCGGGCAGCCTGGAGCATCCTCGTCGGCGCGCGACGAGTGGACACGAAACCGGGTGCGGGTCGGCAGGATGCCCGTCATCAGGCTCGCCCGGGACGCGCCGCAGACCGGCACCTGGCAGTAGGCCCGTTCGAAGACCACGCTCCGAGAAGCCAGTCGGTCGATGTGTGGCGTACGAACGGCCGCGGCGCCGTAGCATCCGAGTTCCGGCCGGAGGTCGTCGACCGCGATGAAGAGCATGTTTGGACGGGTGGCCTTGCCGAGTTTCCCAAGAGCCGCCGGCGTGATGGCGGCGGCGACGGTGGAGACGAAGACCTCGCGCACGGCGTCGATGTGGGGAGAGGTGATCCGCAGTGTGGTGTTGCCTCCGGGCGCGGTGGCATCGTCGCCGGGCTCTTCGGGCTTCACGACGACTGCGACATCCCGCCAGCGGTCCCAGTCGGAGGGGGTGAACGTGTGGGTCATGCCGCGAGCCACGGCGACACGCGCGCTCCCTGAAAACCGGCCGACATCCACCGTCACCGGCTGCTCGGGACGACCCGACAGGCGGATCTGCATCACGGCCTCACCCGTGTTCGGAACCCGCACTGCATCGGTGCTCACCTCGACTTCAAACGGCGTGAACACACCCTGCGGATGCTGTTCGGCTTCGATCGATGCCTCGATCGAACGGCCGGCGGCCTGAAGCGAGGCGACGATCCCAGGATGGTCGGAGGCCACGTTCGTGCGCTCGCCGACGTCGGCGGTCAGGTCGTACAGCTTGTCGTCACGGAGTTTCCACGGGTGTGCGATGACGGCGCCAAGACGGCCGTTGCCTTCGAAGAGCGCGTAGGGAGGGCGGGTGGGCGTGATGTCGGCTTCCCCGCACCACACCGGCCGCAGGTCGACGCCGTCGAGGGTGCGGTCCGATGCGGGATCGCCGCCCGCGAGACTCACGAGCGTGGGAAAAAGATCGACCAGGCCGGCCACCGCGTTCGACGTACGGCCGGGGGATATTCCTCTCGGCCATCGCACGATGAAGGGCACGCGGCATCCCCCTTCCCACGTGGTCGACTTGCTGTCGCGCAGCGGATGGGCGCTTCCGACCGAATGGATGCCGCGGTCGATGGTTTTGAATCGACGCCATGGCCCGTTGTCGGACGTGAAGATCACGATCGTGTCGTCGGCAAGGCCGGCCGTGTCGAGGAGCGACGTGATTCGCCCCACGGCGTGATCCATCTCCTTGACGACGTCGTAATAGCGGCTCACTCCGCTCGATCCTCGGAACGCCGGCCATGTCGTGCCGTCGGCGTTGGGGAATGGCCGGTTCGACGGATGCACCGGAATGTGTGGCATCGTGTGGGCGAGCAGGAGAAAGAACGGACGATGGGACCCGGCCGAGCGGTGGATGAAGTCGATCGCCCGCTCGGTGCAACGCCAGGTCAGTTCGGCCTGCTTGTCGGGCGGGCTGACGTCGGGATCGACCACGGTCTCGTTCTCGATGAGCGAAAACTCCTTCATGTCGTTGCTGTGCGGCACCCCGTAAAACTCCTCGAAGCCGTGCCGGGTGGGCATCAGCTGAAAGGGATTTGCCGCGGCTGGGCAGTAGCCGAGATGCCACTTGCCGATCATGGCCGTGGCGTAGCCGCACTCCCTCAACTGCTCCGCGAGCGTCACCTCGCGGGTGGTGAGGCCGTGCGGGTCGTTGGGGAAGAACACGGTGTTGATACCGAGACGGCGGTCGTAGCGACCCGTCAGCAGGCTGGCCCTCGACGGCGAGCACTTCGGCG
>JAFMIU010000075.1 GCA_017853835.1 Pirellulales bacterium
GATGGCGGAGCGAAGGCAGTTCCGAGCGAGCCAAAAGGCAGGATGCCCGACGCGAGCGTCCGGCGACGGGGTGTGGGCAACCCCGAAGCGTGCCACCACACAAGCGCCCCAAGCCGGAGCCGACGCCGGGACGGTGGCGACGGCGCGACCATCAGCGTGTGGGCAACCCCGAAGCGTGCCGCCCACCAAGCCGGAGCCGACGCCAACCACGCCAACCACGCCGAGCGGTTCGCCGCGCCCGTCCCACGGCTCACGCCGTTGGGCTTCCACGGGCACCGCGAGCGCGCTCCGCGTGACGAGCGAGGGGTCATCCGCCGCGCGGAGAGCCTTCGACCACGTGCCATCGACCGTCGCGAAATCGACGCACGACGAGCGTCGCGGCATCGGCGTCGACGGCGATGGCGCCGGTGCGTCCGGTCAATAACACCTCGGCGTCCCCGGCAGCCTGGGCATACGCCGCCTGCACGGTCGGCCAGCCTCGCCCTCCAGCACCACTGACGAGCACCACCTCGGGACGCGTGGCGAGGGCGATGTCGGCCGGCAGGCTCGTGAGGCTTCCGTGGTGCGGGGCTACGAGCACGTCGCAGGTATCGGGATCGGCGGCCACGAATCGACTGAGTGACCGGCCCTCAAGATCGCCTGTGAGGAGCCATCGCCGTCCGGCCGACTCCACGGCCATGACGAGGCTCGTTTCATTGTCCGAGAGCACGTCGCCTGGATTCGAGCCTTCGCCGCCCCCCACGACCCGCACCCGACAATGGGGATCGATCGCAAAACTGTCGCCCGCCTTCACCGGCCTGATGGGAATGCCACGTTGGGTCAGGGCTGCCACCACCTCCCGCACCGTCGTCGCGTCACTCGCCATCAGGGCTGGCGGCACCACCACCTCGCCCACGGAGAATCGCTCGAGCAACCCCGGCACGCCATTGAGGTGATCGGCGTCGGCATGCGAGAGCACGAGCGTGTCGATCCGCGTGATCCGCTCGCTCCAGAGAACCGCCGAGAGGATTCGACGAGCGGCGGCAGGCGCCCCGAGGCGTCCGGCGTCGAATACGAGGCATCGACCGGAGGGTGTCGTGATCACCGTGCCGAGGCCGTGGCCGAGATCGGCGACGATGCCGCGCAGACCTCCGCGCACCGGCGCGAGCGCCTCAACCATCACCTCGGCCGTCAGGCCCACTGCCATCCAGGCCGCCGCCACGCCGGCCCACACGTATGGTCGCGCGAGCGCCGCGGAGGAGCACCACAGAAGCGTCGCGGCCATGGCCACGTACCATCCCGTCACCCACCACGTTGGCGGCCCGGCAACCCAGGCATGCCCGGCCGGCAGGCATGCGGCCACGTGCACGATCGCCTCGAGCGTTGCGAGCGTGGCATCGCACGTCCAGCCGCACACACCCGCGAGCATGGATGACAGCGGAGCCATGGCAAGGCACGCGAAGCCCGCGGCCATCGCCACGGCCACGATGGGCGCGATCAGCACGTTGAGCAGGAGGCCGACGGGGCTCACCATGTGAAACCGTGATGCCACGAGGGGGGCCGTCGCCATCCACACGGCGGCCCCCGCCAGAAAGACGATCCAGGTGTTTCGGCCCAGCGATCGGAGAACACGCTCGGCGGGCGAGCGGCTCCGCTCGATGAGCCGCTCGATCGGATCGTCGCTGCGGTGCGAACGAGGCAGCACGGCCGCCATCCCAATGAGGACGGCGGTCGAGAGAAACGACAGCTGCGCGCCGGCGCTCCACACCTCGGTCGGCCGGACCACGAGCACGACGATCGCCGCCACGGCGAGGGAGTTGATCGCCCTCGGCCGTCGGCTCAAGGCCGCGGCCAGGCAGGCCAGCCACACGAGCAGCGTCGCCCGCAGCACGGGTGTTTCAGCTCGCACGAGAAGCATGTAGAGCCCTGTCGTCGCCGCCACCACCGCGAGCGACCATCGCTGCGGCACCATGACGAGCCGGCATCCACGAAACAGGGCCCAGGCCAACAGTCCCACGTGGAGGCCCGAGATCGACAGGATGTGCACCGTGCCCGTCGCCAGATAGTCGTCGGCAGCATCGCGCGGCAGCCCATCCCGGCGGCCGATCAGTAACGCCTCCGCGAGCGGCTGGCGGCTCGGGGCAAGATGTTCGGCGAGCACTCCGGAGGCCCAGGCCCGCGCCGCATCGAGCATCGTCACCACCACGAGCCCTTCGCCCGGCGTCACCACCTTCACTCCTCGCGGCGACGACACCCGAATCTCCGAGAGACACCGCGCAGCCCGAGACCGTTGACGCTGGTCGAACTCGCCGGGATTGAGAGCCGGCGGAGGCCGAAGACCCCGGCCCATGATCCGCACATGATCCCCGACTGCCGCGGATGGCGGCGGCCCATCGACCACCACCTCGGCCTTCCCAGAGGCGGGCTTCCAGCGGCTTCCCACCCGCACCGCCTCGACGAGAACCACTCCTTCGTGAGAAGCCGCATCGCGGTGGCCACCGCTCGGCAACGACGCCGAGGGAAGCGGCCGAAACGCCTCGACCACCAGGCCGCGAATCATCACAGGACACGGTGTGTCACCGAGTCGCCACGCGAGTTCATCATCGCGAAACAGGTCGAGCCGTCCGGCCGTGGAGGCAGCACCGCAGCAGGCCACTGCCACGGCAAGGGCTGCCGTCGCGATCCGCGGACGGGATGCCAGAAACGCCCCCAGCCATCCAGCAAGCAGGCATCCGGCGGCAAGCCACCACACCTCCGCGGCGAGGGAACACCGCATCGACGCAAGGGCCATGGCCGAACCGCAGCCACCCGCCAACGCCACCGCCAGCACCACGCTTGGACGGCACGGCAACGGCTCTGAGCGCCGGTGGCGATGGAGCACCCGCCAGCTGGCGAGAATCCATCGCCGGCAGCCGGCGTCGCTCCACAATCTGTCACACCACATCGGTGCCATCGCGGCCTCGCTCGCAATACGCCGTTCGTCTCACGCTCCTGCCAATACTCTTCAAACGAGCGCCGAGCCCCCAAGGGGCAAAAACCGACCATTCGGCCGATGCGGTGAACTGTCAGCCGGGGTATCCTGTCTCCGGCGGAGGGGCGCCCTCCGTATCCACGTGCACCGTGTCTCGAGACCGTTTACATGACCATCCTTCGCCTGTGCGCCATCGCCTTGGCCGTCGCGATCGCCGCCCCGGCCGCCCTGGCCGCTCCACCCGCCGAACTCCCGCTCGAGCCGATCTTCAACGGGCGCGACCTCACCGGCTGGACGCCCGAGCAAAGCCCATTCTGGCGGGTCGAGGATGGCGTGCTCATCGGCGAAAACGACGCTGCCCTCACCGGTTCCATGCTCCACACCACGCGTGCCTACAACGACGTCGTGGTGGAAACGGAGTTTCGCTTCGAGGGGGAGATCGACAGCGGCATCATGCTCCGCAAGCCGGAACTCCAGGTGCAGATTGGCATCTCGAGCAGCCTCAAGCGCGACATGACCTGCTGCTTCTACACCGGAAAGTATCCCGAATCGGGCAGGGCCCCGCGGTCGGCCGAACTCCTGAAGGTGGGCGACTGGAACCGCATCCGGGTCGAAGCCCGTGGCGACACGTTCACCGTGTGGCTCAACGGCGAGGAAGTCTCCCGCTACACCGATCCAAAATACGCGGATCCGGCCCCGATCGGCCTCCAGGTTCATCCCAACCGGAAGATGAAGGTCGAGTTTCGCACCATCCGCGCCCTTTCCCTCTGAGCGTCCGCCCCCCTCACCGGAGCCCTTGCCACCATGGCCATCCGCCGCCTCGACCCCACCCGCCGCGACTTTGTCGAACAGGCTCTCGCCCTCGCCGGGGCCGCTTTTGCCACATCCACGCTGCGGGCTGCCGAAGGGCCGGCCGCATCCCCGGCGTCGCCCAGTGAGAAGATTCGCGTGGCCGTGATCGGCTGCAACGGCCAGGGCGGCAGCCACATCAATGAATGGATCGCGAACCCCGACGCCGAACTTGTGGCCGTGTGCGACTGCGATCCGGGAGCCTACGAGAAGCAGGGCCGCAAATACGAAAAGCTCGGCCGACGGCCGGACTACGTGAAAGATGTCCGCAAGCTTCTGGAGCGAACCGACATCGATGCGGTGTCGATCGCCACGCCCAACCACTGGCACGCGCTCATGGCCGTGTGGGCGATGCAATCGGGCAAGGATGTCTACGTCGAGAAGCCGTGCAGCCACAACGTCGACGAAGGCCGCGTGATCACGCAATGGGCGAGGAAGCTCGGCCGCATCTGCCAGATGGGCGTGCAGAGCCGCAGCACCACCGGCTCTCGGCAGACGATGGAGTTCGTGCGGTCGGGCGCGATCGGCCCGGTCAAGGCGGCCCACGCGGTGTGCTTCAAGAAGCGTCCGAGCATCGGCCACGTCACCACGCCCGCGCCGCTGCCGGAGGGCATCGATTTCGACCTCTGGGCCGGCCCCGCCCCCGATGTCGTGCCCGTCCGCTCCCGCCTCCACTACGACTGGCACTGGAACCGCATCACCGGCAACGGCGACCTCGGCAACCAAAACCCGCACGAACTCGACCGCTGTCGCTGGGCGCTCGACAAGCACGAACTCCCGAAGCGGGTGGTGAGCTTCGGCGGCCGTCTCGGCTACGTCGACAACGGCGACACGGCCAACACGCAGATGACGATCTACCAGTGGGACGACTGCGTGCTCGTGTCGGACGTTCGCGGCCTGCCGATCAAGACCCCGGTGACGTATGGACTGACCATGCACGATCCCGTCCGATCGCCGACGGCGATCTACTACGGCACGAAGGGCTTCGTCGTGTCGCCGAGCTACTACGCCGGAATCGCCTTCGACTACGAGGGCCACGAACTCGGCAAGTGGGAGGGAGGCAACTACCAGCAGCACTTTGCCAACTTCGTCGGTGCCGTGAAGAGCCGACGGCCGGAAGACCTCAACCTCGACATCGAGGAAGGGCACCTCTCGAGCGCCCTGGCACACCTCGGCAACGTGTCGTGGATGCTCGGCGAGACGGTGTCGGCCGGCGCACGCCCCACGCTGGCCGCCAACGACCCCCGCGTGGCAGCCTCACTCGAGTCGTTCGAAACCCATCGCCGCGACAACACGATCGACTTCGCACAAACGCCGTTGATCCTCGGCCGCGAACTCTCGATCGATCCCGCAACAGAGCGTTCGAACGACGCCGAGGCCAATCGGCTGTTCACCCGCGACTACCGCAAGGGGTTCGAGCTGCCGCGGGTGTGAGGGGTGTTCCCAGACCGTCCCGGCGAGGCTGATGCGCCATGGATTCGCACGACTCCGGCAACTCGAACGGCGTGAGCAACTCGAACGACGTGAGCGACTCGACCGGCGGACGTCTCGGGTTCACCGGGCTGACGTTTTTCGGCACCGATCTGGAGGCCTCGTTCGAGGAACCGCAGCTCGACCCTGGCACCCGGCTCGGCGACGTGACCATCGTGCGGTTCCTCGCCGAGGGGGGCATGGGCCGGGTGTACGAGGGCCTCCAGGATTCACCCCATCGCACGGTGGCCGTCAAACTGCTCCGCGCCGACGTGCGATCGAAGACGGCCGGAAAGCGATTTCTCCATGAAGTGGAGACCCTCGGCCGCCTGACGGATCCTGGCGTGGCCAGGATCTTCTCCACCGGGGTGTATCAGGTTGCGGGCGCCTCACTGCCGTTCTTCGTGATGGAGTACGTCGAGGAGGCACAGAGCATCACGGCCTACGCAACCGCAAACGGTCTGACCGTCACCCAACGGTTGCAGCTGTTTCTCAAGGCCTGCCAGGCAGTAGCCCACGGCCACCTCAAGGGCGTCGTCCATCGCGACCTCAAGCCGGGCAACATGCTGGTCGACCGCTATGGCCAGCCAAAGGTCATCGACTTCGGCATTGCCACGAGCATCGGCGGCGACACGACCCTCACCACGATGCACACCGATCCGAGAAACCTCATCGGCACGCTCCGTTACATGAGCCCTGAGCAGATCGACGGATCGAACGCCGAAATCGACACCCGCACCGACGTCTATGCGCTCGGGCTCGTGCTCTACGAACTGCTCGCCGGAAAGCCCGCCTACGACACAGCCGGCAAGGCGATCCATCAGGTTGCCGGCATCATCCGTGAATCGAGCCCGACGCCCCTCGCGGCCATCGACCGCTCGCTGCGGGGCGATGTGAGCACGATCGTCGCCACCTGCCTCGAGAAGGATCGCACCCGCCGCTATTCGAGCGCTGTGGAACTCGCGGCCGACATCGAGCGACACCTCGGTGGCGAGCCGATTGCGGCCACCTCTCCCGGCCTTCTCACCTCGCTCTCCCGCCTGGCCCGACGCCACCGCCTCGCCGCAGCCATCGCGGCCACGGTGGCCGCGGCAATCGTGGTGACCTCGGCGGGCATCGCCGTGTTTGCGGTGCGGGCCAATGCCGCCCGCCGCGAGGCGGTGCAGTTCGCCCACCAGGCCGGCCGCGAGCGGGACCGCGCCGACGCAGAGGCCGCGGCATCGACCCGGCTCCTCGCGATCGCCAACACCCGCGCGATCCAAACCAGCCTCGACAGCGGCGATCGTGATGCGGCGCTCCGCGTGTTCACCGAAACGGTCCAACTCGTGGGCAAGCCGCTTCCGCTGGAGCTGCGGTGTTTGGGGAGTCTGCTGGACGATGCCCTCGTGGTGATCGACGCAGGCGGACCCGTGTCGAGCCTCGACTACACGCCGGACGGCACGCGCTTGGCGGCTCGGGTCGCTCCTGCGACGCTCCAGGGGTCCCGTGATTCCGCCACAACCCTCCTTAACCATCCCCAGTTTCGACGGGACGTCGCCTTCACGGTCGAACGCAGGTTTTCGGTCGGCCCGGGCTACGACTACCAGCCACTCGCCGGATCCACCGACGGGAAGCCCTCCACCCCAGCCGACGCCTCAGCCGACACCCCAGCCGATGAGCCGCTCGCCACGAGCCTCGACGGCCGGCTCATCGCGTGCCATGCCGACGATGGGCATCTCGAACTGCAGTCGCTGACCGACGCCACGCCCGTGCCGCTCGAAGACTCCTCCGCACGCGTGCTCGCCAGCGCCTTTTCGCCTGACGGCAGCCGCTTCGTGGCGGGCTCCTCGAACCGTGAGGTCACGATCTGGGACACGACAAGCGGCCTCGTGGTGGGCCGGCACCGCGACATGGGCGACCCATCTCGCATCACCTTTGCCGCGTCGTCGCCCCGTTTCATCGTCATCTCGCAGCGGGGCACAACGCCCACCGGCATCCCATGCTTTGACGCCTTCGACGGAAGCCTCGTTGGCACGATCCAGCTCCCCCCGCGGCAGCGTGCCACGCGAACCTTGGCGGTGCTCAGCGAGGATGGATCGATGCTCGCCACATCAACCCAGTCCAACAGCATCGACCTCTGGCGTTCCGACGACGGCACGTATCTCGGAAGCCTCGAGGGCCTGCGATCGACCATCGAGTCCATGGCCTTCGATCCCTCGGGGAGCTGGCTCGCCGCCGGATCGAACCGCGGCCGCATCCTCGTGTGGGATCCTCGCACGCTGAAGGTCTGCGATGAACTGATCGGCCACACCTCCGCCGTCCGTTCGATCGCCTTTCATCCCACCTCGCCAACGCTCGCCTCGGGCTCCCTCGACGGCACGATCCGGATTTGGATGCCCGAGGCACCTCCCCTGGCCGTTCTCAGCGCCTCCTCACTCCCGGCCGCCACGACGTTCACGCCCGACGGCCGGCATGTCATCGTCGCTGACGATGCCGACACGGCCATCGGCATCTGGGACGCCGACACGGCCGAGGTCGTTCGAAGGTTCACCGACAGCCCGGGACCGGCCGCCGTGATGCGCATGGCCGACGACGGCAGTCGGTTTGCCGTCGGGTTCATGCCACCTCACGAAGACCGGGGTGTGCCGGGCCTGGTCGCATCGGTGCCCACCGGCACCGGCGAGGTGCGGGTGTGGCCGTGGAACGACGAGAGCTCCATGCTTCGGCTGGCGGGACAGCCCTTGGGGGCGATCGGTCTCGCCTTCGCCGCGAATCACACACGCCTCGTGACCACCGCCTTCGACGGCTCCACCTCGGGGTGGGATCTCACGACGGGCGATCGTGTGTGGACAACGCCCACCGTGGCGCGAACGCCGCTCGATCGCGTGGGCACTGCGGCCGTACTGGGCGGACGCGCCGTGACCACCGGCGACGGCATCCTGTTCGACGCGGCCACCGGCACCGTCCAGAAGCATTACAAAAACTACGGCCGCGTCACGTGCCTCTCAGTCAGCCCCGATGGCCACACGCTCGCCTGCGGCGTCGCGCTCGGCACCGTCTACCTCCAAAATCTCGAAGACGGCTCCACGTCGCACCGGCTCGGCGGAGGCGACGAGCCGGTGAAAAGCCTCGCCTTCAGTCGCGATGGCCTGCTCGTGGCCGCGGGCACCGTGGCAGGCGGGGTTCACGTGTGGAACGCCGACGATGGAAGCATGGCAGCCACGTGCGTCGGTCATGCGGCGTCGATCGGCATGGTGGCCTTCACGCCCGATGGCTCGCGACTCGTGACGGCCTGCACCGGCGGGACGGTTCGTGTGTGGGACATGCCGACCGGCCGAGAGCTCTGCGTGCTCCCCGGCAACGCCTCGGCCCCCGGTGCCATCGCGCTGAGCCCCACGGGCGATCGCCTCCTGGCCGGCACCAGGAAAGGTGGCACGCGTCTCTGGGGCCTGTCCAACGCCGAGGCAATCAACGCCCGTCGATCCTCAACGACCGCTGACGATCGGCGGGGTGTCGAGCGAGGGCAGGTCGGGATGTCGCGCTGACTCCTTCGGCTCCTCGAGCGCCCCGAGAAACGCGGCGAGGTCGGCACGATCCTCCGGCGACAGCCCCAGAGGCCGAAGGTGGGACGATTTCACGGGAAAGAGCGGATCGTCCCGCTGATGGGCCCGACGCCTCAACACCGGCATCCCGGCGTCATACATATTGATCAGTCCGGGCACCTCGAAGAGCCCCGTGTGCGTCAGGGGCTCGGTTCGTGTCACGTTGCGAAGCGACGGCGTGCGAAATCGGCCCACGTCAGACGGCTTTCCCGTCACGGCGAACTTCCCCAGGTCTTCGCTCCGTCGCCCGTAGTAGCTCATTCCCAGGTCGTGAAACCCGCCGTCGCTCAGCAACGGGCCGTGATGACAGTTCATGCAGCCGGCCCGACGCCGAAACAGGTCGAGTCCGATGATTTCGGCATCGCTCAACGCAGCGGCATTCCCACGAAGAAACGCATCGAATCGTGACTTTCCCCCGACCACCGATCGCTCGAACGCCGCGATCGCATCGACGACGCCCTCACCCTCGACGGCCCGGCCCGGAAATGCCTCGGCATACAACTCCCGATACTCCGCACATGCCGTGATGAGCCTGACCGCGACCTCCGGAGACGAATCGAGTTCCGTCGCGCTCGTCAGCGACTCGCGTGTCTTCTCCTCGAGGCTGGCAGCGCGGCCATCCCACGCGAACGACGTCTGGAATGCGGTGTTTTCGATCGACGGCGTGTTGCGGTGCGGCGGCGGACCCCGCGTCATTCCCGTCGCCCTGCCGTCGGTCCACCCCATGGATGGCTCGTGGCAGGACGCGCAGGCGATCTGACCACTCGCTGAAAGCCGATGGTCGAAGAAGAGTAGCCGCCCGAGCTCAGTCGTGGAGGCATTGGGCTGGTTTTCCGGCGGATGGTTTACGCCCGGCAGGAGGCCAAGTTCCTTCCAGGCAACGTCCTTGTCCACCGCCGGCGCCGGCCACGACGCGGGACCGCCACGATAGGCCTCCCGAAGCTGCCGTACCGCCTCGGCGCGGGCTCCCGCGTCGTCGGCGAGCGCAGCAGCGCCAACACCCACGAGGCAGACGATCGCGACCATCGCCGATTGCCACCGGCGCCCGCCCAGGCGCGGGTCATCCCCAAGGCCAGTCATGTGATGGTCTTCCGCGTGCTTGCCCGCCCCTCGAAGTATCTCCACACTAGTCGTTCCGTTGGAAAACCGCAAAACCCACGGAGCCAGTCCACACGAAGAACGGGCGTTCTTTGGAGTGGTCGCCACATCCCACGCCGTGGCTCAGCGGCGACGGGCCTGGACGATCCGGGGCAAGCCCGCCATGTCCTTGAGCGTTGGCCCCGGTTCCAGGGCGTCATGGGCTGCGAGGGATGCCTCGGCCGCCGCCGCGGTGCTCGGACCGATTTCGACGAGCAGCCAGCCGCCGGGGGCGAGCCGCTCGGTCGCCTGGCCGGCCAGGCGGGCAACGATCTCCACGCCGGTGGGGCCTGCCACCAGCGCCCCCTTCGGCTCGTGGTCGCGAACGTCGCGGGGCAGGGCGGGGTATTCGTCGTCGCGCACATAGGGCGGGTTGCTCACGATCACGTCCCACGGACCGGCTGCCTGCGGATCATCGAGAAGGTCGGCCTCCACGAAGGCCACCCGGTCGGCCACCCCGTGCCGCTCCGCATTGGCGCGGGCCACGGTGATCGCCGGTGCCGAAATGTCGGTGGCGACGACCGTGGCACGCGGCAGATGCTTGGCCAGTGTCACGGCGATCGCGCCGCTGCCCGTGCCCACGTCGATCACCCGCGGCGCGGCGGTGTCCTTCAGCAGGTCGAGTGCCCGCACGACGAGCCCCTCCGTTTCCGGCCGCGGAATGAGCACGTCGGGTGTCACGGTCAGGGCGAGCGAGAAAAACTCACGACTGCCCACGAGGTAGGCCACGGGCTCGCCTTCTCCGCGGCGCTTGACGAGTTCGCGAAAGCGGGCCCGCTCCGCGTCGGCCACCGGCGTGTCGAATGCCGTGTAGAGCGCGATGCGTGGGCAGCCACGGACGTGTGCCAGGAGCACCTCGGCATCGAGCCGTGGCGAGTCGGCCCCCTTGGTTCCAAGCCAGTCGGTCGTCCACGTCAGAAGACGCCCCACCGTCCAGACATCGTCCGCCATGGCCGCCTCCTTACGTCGCTGTGGGCTTTGCCGACTGCTCCATCTCGCTGCGCCGCCGCTCGCGGGCATGGCGTTCGATCGCATCCACGACGAGCCCGAGCCGCCCCGCCATCACCTGATCGAGCGTGAAGCTCTCGTTGATGCGATGGTCGGTCACACGGTTCTGCGGAAAGTTGTAGGTGCGGATGCGCTGGCTGCGGTCGCCCGAGCCCACCTGCTCCCGGCGCTCCGTGGCCCGCTTCTCATGCTCGATTCGCCGCTCGTGCTCGTAGAGCCTCGTCTTCAACACCCGCAGCGCCTTCGCGAGGTTTTTATGCTGGCTCTTTTCATCCTGGCACTGCACCACGATGTTGGTGGCGAGGTGCGTGAGCCGCACGGCCGACGCGGTCTTGTTGACGTGCTGCCCTCCGGGGCCGCTCGCGCAGAACAGGTCTTTGCGGTAGTCGTCGGGCGAGAGCGCCACCTCCACATCCTCGGGTTCCGGCAGCACCGCCACGGTGGCTGCCGAGGTGTGGATCCGCCCCTTCGTTTCGGTGTCGGGAACCCGCTGCACGCGGTGCCCCCCGCTCTCGTGCTGGAGCTTGCGAAACACCGCGTCGCCCGAAACCCCGAGGATCAGTTCCTTGAAGCCGCCGAGTTCCGTGGGGCTCGCGTCCATCACCTCGAAATCCCACCCGAGTTCGGTGCCCCATCGGCGATACATCTCGTAGAGGTCGCGCACGAACAGGGCCGCCTCGTCGCCTCCCGTGCCGGCCCGCAGCTCCATGATGCAGCGGGTGCGATCGGCGTCTTCGTCGCTCGAGCAGAGTTCGAGGAGTTCCTCCCACTCTCGCTCCCGCTTCGCCTCGAGTTCGGGGAGTTCCGCCTCCGCCAGGTCACGGAGGTCGCGGTCGTCGCCGGCGACCATCTCCCGATGCTCGGCAATCTGACGCTCGAGCGAGGTGAACTGCCGGTAGCGAAGCGCCAGCTTGGCGAGCGTGCCATGCTCCCGTGCCACCGCCGACATGCGGGACGGATCGGCCAGAACGGCCTGGTCCATCAAGTCGCGTTCGAGTTGCTCGAAGCGGGTGAGCTTCGCCTCGAGATCGCCGCGGATGCCTCCGACAGCGGAAGCGGACGTGGAGTCAGCCATGGCTCAGGGCGACCGGCCGGTGCGACGACAGCGTGATCCGCCGTCGGATCACGAGGCCGGGGCTTCGGCCTTCTTCTTTTTCTTGAGGCTGGCGTAGCCGCCGCCACCGCCGAACTTGGCCTGGAACTTCTCGATGCGGCCGGCGGTGTCGACGAACTTCAGCTTGCCGGTGAAGAACGGGTGGCAGGCATTGCAGATGTCGACCTTGATCTCAGGCACCGTGCTGCGGGTCGAAAAGGTGTTGCCGCAGCCGCAGCGAACGACGGTGGGGCCGTAGGAGGGGTGAATGCCGTCTTTCATGGTCGTGAATCCGGTCGATATCGAGGTGGGATCGGGGAGCCCCATAGCATAGCCGACGCTCGAAAAACGGGCAACGCGGGCATTTTCACCGCCCAAAACAGCGGCTCATGCCCGCCTGCAGGCGATCATCGCGTCGGGGCAGGGGGCTCCTCGGTGGGTGATGGCCGATCCGCGGCATCGCGCTCGAGCCGGTCGGCGAGCAGCCGGCTGCCGTACCGCTGCGGCGAGCCATCCTCCCGCAGCACCTTCACCGCCTCCTCGGTTCGGCCAACGCGTGCCAGGGCGCGGCCGAGGTTGGCCCTGGCGGCATCGGTCCACTGGCTGTCGGGCGACACCTCGAGGGTCATCCGCTGCAGGTAATCGATCGCGGCCTCCGCGTGGCCCTCCCGAAGCATCACGAGCCCGAGCCAGTAGGTGGCGTCTTCCTTCATGCGCCGATAGAGCCGGTCGACCGTGGCCGCCTGCTCCGGGGGCACCTCCTGCAAGGCCTGCTGGATCACGCCCTTGGAAGGACGGGCGGCCAGGTAGGCCGCCTTGGCGCCGGCAGGCCCGTCGAGATCGCCCCGAAAATCCCGAACGCGTGCGGTGTAGAGCGGACGCACCAGCCGAACGGGCTGCCCGGGACCAGCCGCCTCGGTGAAGGTGATGGCCAACGGGGCGAGTTCACGACGAACCGTGGCCTCGACGGCGGGATCGCGCACCCGTCGCGAGGCTGTTTCCCACGGAAACTCCCAGAGCGCCACGGCGGCGTCGGCATTGGGAAGCGACTCGGCTGCCCGACGTCCGATTCCCGAGGCATCCACGGCCAGCCTCACGCCATGCGCGGAACGGCAGGCTTTGTCGAACGCCACCATGCGTCGGGAAAGGCTTCGAGGTTCTGCGGCCACGAGAACGGCGAGGCGACCGGCGTCGGACGCCTTCACGGGATAGCCACGATCCCCCACCGACAGCCCATCGAGAATCGCTCCGTCGGCAGCGGCCTGCCGAACCGTCGCCACCCCCACGCCGTCGGTGCCGGGCACCGGCATGCCATAGGTCGGCTCGAAGAGATAGGCCTCGCCACCGATGATGGCCGCCGGAAGCCACGGGCGGGCGGTTCCCGATGACGGATCTCCCGTCGCCAGCATCACACCATCGATGCCCGCCTGACGGAGGAGTTCGAGAAACACCCACGAACGCTGTGCCGCGCTGCCACGCCCCGACAGCAGCATCTCGCCGAGCATCAACCAGCGGGTTCCGGGGTTGTCGGCCGTTGGCACCATCGGCGGATCACCGGTGATCGCGAGCGATTGCACCGTCCACTCGAACAGCCGTCGAGCCGTTTCAAGATCGTCGGTGGCCTCACCACGGGCGGCCGACGCAATGTCGGCGAGCCATCGGCGATCACGCAGGAAGGCGACGTCAGACCCGGCCTCAAACGACGGCCGCTCCAGCATCGTCTCCACATCGGGCCGCAGGGCCTCCCGCACGGTGGACACGAGCGGATCGACCCGCCAGTCGGGAGCCTCGGCCGCTGGAGAATGGCTCCATTGGTTGAGTCGCTCAAAGGCCTGCTCGAAGGCACGCTGCTCGTCGAAATCATCGAGCCGCGACACCGCCGCAAGGGCGCCGGCCATGAGCTTCTCCGAGGCGATCCTCGCGGAACCGCGCGGCACGGCCGACGGCCCCGCCGACGATGCGACGGGCGCCGGCGGAGTCGAACGGCCTCCGCACCCGGCGAGGGTGATGATCGCGACCGCGATCACGCCCCGCCCAACGATCGTCTCGAACATCGCGTGCACGGTCATGCCGACGCCCCCGCCACACGGGCTTCGTGGATGCGAAGCACCCGCTCGACAACACCGCGAAGCTGATCGAGGGGCACCATGTTGGGACCGTCGCTCGGGCTCGCGTCGGGGTCGGGGTGGGTCTCGAAAAAGATGCCGTCGACCCCGACGGCCGCAGCGGCCCGGGCCAACGGCTCGACGAGGCGTCGGTCGCCCCCCGTGGTCGCCCCCAGCCCGGCTGGCTGCTGGACCGAGTGGGTGGCGTCGAAGATCACCGGCACGCCAAACGATCGCATGAGCGGGAGGCCTGTGAAATCGTTGACCAGCCGTCCGTATCCGAAGAACGTGCCTCGCTCGCAGAGAAGAACGTCTTCGCAGCCGCCCGCGAGGAGTTTCGCCACGACGTGCTGCATGTCGGCGGGGGCGACAAACTGCCCCTTCTTCACATTGACGGCCTTCTTCGTGGCGGCGGCCGCGAGCAGGATGTCGGTCTGGCGGCACAGGAACGCTGGAATCTGAAGCATGTCGCACACCTGGCCGGCGGCGGTGGCCTGATCGGGCAGGTGCACATCGGTCGTGATCGGGAGGCCAGTTTCGCGGCGCACGCGATCGAGCACCGTCAGCCCCTCGTCCATGCCGGGTCCGCGAAACGACGCACCGCTCGTGCGGTTGGCCTTGTCGTACGACGCCTTGAAGACGGCGTTGATGGGAAGGGATGCCGCCAGCGAGGCAATGGCCTCGCCGATCCGCAGACTGAGGTCGAGCGATTCGATGACGCACGGGCCTGCGATGATGAGCAGGGGCTCACCCGGACCACAGTGGTGGGGGCCAATCCGAACCGGCAGACGGGCTTGCACGAGAGGCTCGCTCCAAAAGGGGCCCCGGCGTCGAACCAACGGGGCCAATGCATCGTATCCCACTGCAGCAAAATGCGGCGCGCGTTGCAGGATTGAACAGCGGCGATCGAGATCGCACCTCAAAAAACACGAGGAAAACCACTTTTTTTGTTTGGCACGCCGCGTGCATCTTCCAGGAGGTGGTGCGGCGGGCTTCGGTCCTCCCACCGACCCATTCTCTTGGACATCCAAGGTGGGGTCTCCGACTTTTTCCTGGGCGTGCGGTCGCCTTGCCCCTGACCCGCTCGCCTATGGCAGGGTGCTCCTGCCGGGTCGGAGGCCCCACTTTTTTTTGCGCAGCCGGTTCCTGGCCGCGGCCGAAGCCCACCCCGGGCTGGTGATGGGGTTGAGGCCAGCCCCAAGGCCGGATCGGCTGAAAAACGGGCGACTCTTGACGGTTTGCCGTGTTCTGGCCTATTTTTGCGGGGCTGCGGACCGTTGGTGTCCGCGGCGGCCGGCCCCCGGCCCACGCCAGCGTAGCTTCAATTGGCAGAGCACCGCATTCGTAATGCGGGGGTTGCGGGTTCGACTCCCGCCGCTGGCTCTCACGCGGATCGCCTCCGCACCGACCTTCCACACCCGCGAGGATTATCCATGGTTGCCACCGCCCGCATCGACATCCGTGATCTCGTCACCGGCAGCGGCCCCTTCGGCCCCAGCGAGGTGCACGCCGTCGTCACCCAGCTCGGCAGCGACGTTGCCGCTCACCGTGATCTCCGTGCCGCCGTTCGCGAGCTCGAAGCCGTGAGTGAGCGCAGCCCGGCGGCATCGGTGAAGCTCGGCGTGTGCCAGCGGCTGCTTGGAAAAACTCGTGACGCGGTGGAGACCCTCAAGTCGGCGGACGGTGGCGCCCTGGCGCTGTTCCATGCCGGCCTCGCGCACGCCGCCGAAGCCGCCCACGACAAGGCGTGTGAACTCTTCGAGGCCGCCCGCAAGGCCGGCTACGACGCCGCCGCCTGCGTGGCCGCCTCGGCCGAATCGCTCCGCGGCCTCGGCAAGGTCGACGAAGCCAAGAAGGCGATCGACGCCCTCGGCGCCGACGCGGAGAAGTCGGCCGATTGCCTCGCGGCCCGCGCGGGCGTTCTCGCCGATGAAGGCGCCGCACCGGGAAAGGTGGCGGAAATCCTCGAAAAGGCCATCGGCATCGACCCCGGCCATCCCGGCGCCCTTTTTCTGATGGGCATGATCGCCGACCGCGTCGGCAACGAAGACGATGCCCGCGGCTACTACGAGCGGTCGCTGGCACGGTATCCCGCAAGCGTCGGGGCCCTGATCAATCTCGGCATCCTCTACGAAGACAAGGATGATTTCGCCAAGGCGCAGCAGTGCTACCGCCGCGTGCTCGAGGCCTATCCGGATCATCCACGGGCAAGGCTCTTCCTGAAGGACTCGTCGGCCTCGAGCGACATGCAGATGGACGAGCAGGAGCTCCGCCAGCGGGATCGTCTCGACCAGGTGCTCTGCCTGCCGGTCAGCGATTTCGAGCTGTCGGTCCGCAGCCGCAACTGCCTCCAGAAGATGGGCATCCACACGCTCGGCGACCTTGCCCGCACCAGCGAGGAGGAGATCCTTGCCAGCAAGAACTTCGGCGAGACCAGCCTCGTCGAGATCAAGGAGATGCTCGCCTCGAAGGGCCTGACGCTCGGACAGATCGCCCAGCCGAGTGCGGTGACCGAAGCGGTCGAGCTCGAGCCGGTCGAAGTGTCGGCCGACGAGCAGGAGGTGCTCGGCATGCCGCTCACCGACCTCAACCTGTCGGTCCGAGCCCGGAAGTGCACCACCAAGCTCGGCATCATGACCGTGGGCGATCTCATCCGCCGCACGGCCGAAGATCTGCTGGAGTGCAAGAACTTCGGCGTGACGAGCCTCAACGAGGTTCGCGAAAAGCTTTCCGAGCGGGGCCTCAAGCTCCGCGGCGACTGATCCACGGCCAAACCGGCCCGAAAACCAGGGCCCCGAGGGGGCCCGCGTTTCACGAAACGTCGCGGCCCAAAACCCTTGCGATATGTCGTAAGTCGATTTTAATCAACGACTTACAGCAAGCAGCACGCACTGGCTTGTTTGCCCTCCCGCCGGTTTGTCGGTAGCCTCCAGGGAGCGGTTTTTCGGGGATTTTTCCGAATCCGCCTGCCCGCACCCTGGAGTCCGCCGCATGACATCCGCCAGCCTCAAGGAAAAGCCGGTTCGTGACCTTGCCCGCCTTGCCAAACAGCATGGCGTGGCCGGCTGGCATGCGATGCGGAAAGATCAACTGATCAAGGCGCTCGTGCGAAAGGCCAAGAAGGCGCTGCCCGTCGAGACGCGTCGCTCGGCCGCCCGACCGGGCAAGGCGTCTGCCCGTCCGGCGTCGAACGGGGCTTCGGCACCTTCCGCGATTGCGACGTCGCCGGAAGTGGCCCGACGCATCGCCGAGGCCCGTGAGCGACTGGCCCGCGCGAAGGATCTCACGACTCCTCCCGAAGGAGGGCGTGTGAAGCGGGCGGTGCGGGATCGCATGGTGCTCATGGTGCGCGGGCCGCACTGGCTTCACGCGTTCTGGGAGATCGCCCCCAGATCCATCCAGCGTGCCCAGTCGGCGCTCGGCCAGGAGTGGCACGGCGCGCGGCCGGTGCTTCGCGTGCTTCGTATGGAATCGGCCCTGCAGGCCGCGCCGTCGGAGCAGGTCGTTCGGGAAATCCCGGTGCATGGCGGCGTGAAAAACTGGTTCATCGACGTGCGGGAGCCGATCCGCTGCCGCGTGGAGATCGGCTACGTGACGCCGGCAGGAAGGTTTCACGGGCTCGTTCGCAGCAACACCGTGACCACGCCCACCGCGTCGCAAGGCGACACGCTCGATGCCCACTGGGGCGAGATCGCCACCGACTGCGACCGCATCTACGCGATGAGCGGCGGGTTTTCGCCCGAAAACAACAGCACGGAACTCCAGGAGCTCTTCGAAGAGCGGCTCCAGCGGTCGATGGGAGGCCCGGCGGCATCACCGGCCGCCGTGCCGAACGACGACGAGTCGGACGATCGCCCCGTGGCCTTCCAACTCGAAGTGGACGCGGAGATGATCGTGTATGGGGCGACGCGGCCCGACGCCTACGTCACCCTCCAGGGCGAGCCGGTGAAGCTGCAGGCCGATGGGACGTTTCGCGTGAAGGTCGACATGCCCAACAAACGCCAGGTGCTGCCGATCGTGGCCCGCGTGCCCGAAGGGGGCGGACACCAGACCGTCGTGATGGCCGTGGAACGAAACACGAAGTCGATGGAGCCGTATCATCGCGAACTCCACGAGGAGTGAGCACCATTCTCACGCCGGCAAAGCCATCCATGGCCTTTGCCGGCTTGGGAAACCTTCGGCACCTGCGGTGACTACGGTTTCAAGGGCATCGCCTCCGGCGATGCAGAGAGGAGCGTGAGGCGATACGTTTTCTGCCATGTTCGTGATGCGCCGAACCATGTCGGTGAGCACCATTCTCACGCCGGCAAAGCCATCCATGGCCTTTGCCGGCTTGGGAAACCTTCGGCACCTGCGGTGACTACGGTTTCAAGGGCATCGCCTCCGGCGATGCAGAGAGGAGCGTGAGGCGATACGTTTTCTGCCATGTTCGTGATGCGCCGAACCATGTCGGTGAGC
>JAFMIU010000151.1 GCA_017853835.1 Pirellulales bacterium
GGCTGCCGCGTGATCGCCGGCATCATCGCCCGCAACGCCCGGCTGCGGGTGATCCGCGACAACCGCGTGATCGGCGACTACGGCATCGAATCCCTCAAGCGCGAGAAGGATGACGCCCGCGAGGTCCGCGACGGCCTGGAATGCGGCATCAAGCTCGCCGGCTTCAATGACGTGAAGGAGGGCGACATCCTCGAGTGCTATCGCGTCGAGGAAGTCGCGCGGACGCTCTCGTGAGCACTCGACGACTCCTCAAGGCGGCCGAAGCGGTCCGCGAGGTGGTCAGCATGGCCATCCTCACGGAGGTTCGTGATCCACGGGTCAGCGGCGTGACCGTGACCGGGGTCGAGATGGCGCCCGACATGCGGTCGGCCGTCGTCCATGTGTCGATCATGGGTGACGCGGCCAAGGAAAAACTGGCCCTCCAGGGTCTGCAGCGGTCGGCGGGGTTTCTGCAGTCGCGCATCGCCGACCGCATCGAGACCCGCTACACGCCGCGGCTTCGTTTCGAGCTCGACGGCGGCATCAAGAAATCGATCGAGATCGCCCGCATGCTCCACGACGTCTTGCCGCCGGCTCCGGCCGACGGCGACGAACCTTCTTCCTCTTCATCGGATGCTCCCGCTGAACCCCAGGACGACGCATGACCGCACCAAAACGCCCCGCCGGCAAGAAGCCGGCCCCTGCCCCCAAGAAGCCCGCCGCGAAGCCCACGGCTGGAAAGCCAGCTGCCAAGCAGGCTTCCAAGTCGGCTTCCAAGCCCGTCGCCAAAGCGGCGTCGAAGGCCGTCGCCAAGCCCGTCGCCAAGCCAGCACCCAAGCCCATGGCCAAGGCAGCCCCTGCGAAGCCGGCTGCGTCGAAGGCCCCCGTCAAGCCGGCCGCTCCGGTCAAGGTCGAGGTACCGAAGCCGGTGCCGGAGAAGGTGCCGCCGCGAGGCCAGCTCATCCCGAAGCTTCACAAGGCCCTCAAGGCGGCGTTCAAGCCGGTCGCGTTCAACACGAACCGCCCGCTGCTCGAGCAGGTGCTCGTCGCCTGCTGCCTGGAAAACGCCCCGTATGAAGCGGCGGAAAAGGCCTACACGCGGGTGATCGAGTCGGCGTTCGATCTCAACGAGATCCGGGTGACGACCGTCTCGGAACTCGCCGAAGTGCTCACCGACCTTCCGGAGCCGGCCCATGCGGCCTTGTCGCTGCGGCGGGTGCTGCAGGGCGTATTTGAGTCGACCTACGCCTACTCGCTCGACCATGCCAAGAAGCATTCGCTGTCCCACGGCCTCAAAACGCTCGAGGGCATCTATGGCATCCCTCCATTCGTCGTGGCCCACGTGGCCTCGACGGCACTCGGCGGCCACATGATCCCGCTCGACAAGGGTGCCGTCGCGGCCCTCTATGTGTGCGGGCTCACCACGCAGGCTGAATACGATGCGGGCAACGTGCAGGGACTGGAGCGGATCATCGGCAAGAAGGCCGGCCTGGAGTTCAGTTCACTGCTGCATCAGTTTGGTCTCGAGGTGCTCACCAACCTCCATGGCGCCACGGTGCGGAAGGTGATTCAGGCCGTGAATCCGGCGGCGCTCAAGGATCGGATGCCGAAGCGGGGTGACCCGCTGCCGAAGCCGGTGCCGCCGCAGCCGACCGACAAGGAGAGCCTCAAGGCGGCCGAGGCGGCCCGACAGGCGGCCGAAGATCACCGCCCGGCAGGCCCCCAGGCCGCGGCTCGACCGGCTGGCAAGACACCGATGCCACCGGCTGGCTCGGGACCGAAGAAGCCTGGCGATGGGAAGTCGGGCAAGCCCGGGCCGAAGCCGTTCGTGGTGAAGCCCAACGTAGGCAAGCCGCTGACGATCAAGCCGCAGATGGCCCCGCCGCCGGAGCCGGCGCCGGTGGCGAAGAAGCCCGAGCCGAAGGGCGGCTCGTCGGACCTGGGCAAGCGGAAGCCGCGGTAGGCACGACCGCGGGAAGGAAGACACCACGAGGGAGGAACACGCGTGGCCGGACATTCCCATTGGGCCAACATCGCCCGCAAGAAGTCGCTGATCGACGCCAAGCGGGGCAAGCTCTGGAGCAAGCTCGCCAAGGCGATCATCGTGGCCGCGAAGCATGGCGGCGCCGATCCCGACGCCAACCTGCGGCTTCGGTATGCCATCGACGCGGCCAAGGCGGTGAGCATGCCCAAGGACAACATCCAGCGGGCGATCAAGACGGGCACGGGCGAGCTCAAGGGGGGTGATCTCGAGGAGTCGCTCTACGAGGGCTATGGTGCCGGCGGCGTGGCGGTGCTCTGCGAGATCCTCACCGACAACAAGAACCGAACGGCCCCCGAGATCCGGAAGATCTTCGAGATCTGCGGTGGCAAGCTCGGTGGCACGGGCTGTGTGGCCTATCTCTTCGAGCGGAAGGGGCTCGTACGGCTTCCCGAGGCCGGCTGCAACGAAGACACGCTGATGGAGGTGGCGCTCGAAGCGGGCGCCGACGACGTCAAGCTCTCGGGCGACCGCTGGGAAGTGACCTGTGATCCGTCGGCGATGGCGGCGGTGGTGGATGCGTTGGGCAAGGCTGGGATCGCATCCGAATCGAATGAGATCGTGCGCATTCCGACGAACACGGTGGACGTGGAAGACGTCGACACGGCGCGTCAGGTGTTGAACCTGATGGAGCGGCTCGACGACCACGACGACGTGCAGAGCGTCTCGGCCAACTTCAGCATCCCCGACGAAGCGATGGCCCAGCTGGGCTGATCGCCGCGCCCCCGCACCGTAGAAGAGGTTTTTAACCTGTTCCAAGACGCATTCCTGCGTCGGTAGCGGCCAACTGTCGTTGCCGGGGCCCCAAAACGCGATCTCTGCGTTCCAAGTGTTGACGCCCCCGGCGCCGCACCCGACAATCCCCCATTTGCAGGGTTTCGGTCGGGGGTCCTTCCCTCCGCCAGCAGGCCCCCGAGCCGACTCAATCTAGAGGCGTCAACCATGCTCCGCTCAGTATTTTCGCGTCGTCGATCCGCTGCCAACGCCCAACCTTTCCGCTGCCGTAGTAAGGCCCGGCTCGATGCCATAGAGCGTCTCGAACCTCGGGCGATGCTCGCGCTCGATACGACGGCACCCACCATCGCGCTGATACCGAATCCCGGCGACGTCTTCTCCAACGGAGTGATCAACTCCATCAAGGTCATTCCATCCGAGCGGGTATACGGCCTCGGCGGCGAGGACATACGTTTCGCATTCAACGGGAGGGAATTGCCTCTTGGGGGTAACTGGTGGCACGGCGGAACCGGGGGTGTTGGGCCGGAGTTTGTTGTCACGCCGATCGGCCCGCAGATCCAAAGCGGTACATACTCTATCACGATCCGCGCTGCTGGCTCCGGCATCCTGGATGAAGCGGGCAATCCGATGGCAACCGACGCGGTCTACTCGTGGCAAGTGAGTGGTGCGGATCTTCAGGGTGCGAATCTTGCAGGCAGCGACTTCGCATGGCACGACTTCACGGGCGCCAACTTCACGGGCGCGAATCTGACCGGGACGAGCCTCCAAGGGGCGTACCTGAAAAACGCGAACCTTACCAACGCCAATCTCACGAACACGACGCTCGTCAACACGGACCTGACCGGCGCAACGCTGACGGGAGCCACGTTCACGAATGCACGGTTCACCGCTGGCACCATATGGCCAGCCGGATTCAATCCTCTCACGAAGGGCATGTGGGGGCCCGGAGTCGACTACTCCGGACGGACGCTCACCGGTCTAGACCTAGCCTGGAATGACTTCACAGGCGCCAACTTCACGGGCGCGAATCTGACCGGGACGAGCCTCCTAGGGGCGAACCTGAAGAACGCCAACCTTACCAACGCCAACCTCACCAACGCGACGCTCGTCAATACGGACCTGACCGGTGCGACACTGACGGGAGCGACGTTCACAAATGCGAGGTTCACCACTGGCACCTTATGGCCAGCCGGATTCAATCCTCTCACGAAGGGCATGTGGGGACCGGGAGTCGACTACTCCGGACGGACACTCACGGGTCTAGATTTAGCCTGGAACGACTTTGCAGGCGCCAACTTCACGGGCGCGAATCTGACCGGGACGAGCCTCCTAGGGGCGAACCTGAAGAACGCCAACCTTACCAACGCCAACCTCACCAACGCGACGCTCGTCAATACGGACCTGACCGGTGCGACACTGACGGGAGCGACGTTCACAAATGCGAGGTTCACCACTGGCACCTTATGGCCAGCCGGATTCAATCCTCTCACGAAGGGCATGTGGGGACCGGGAGTCGACTACTCCGGACGGACACTCACGGGTCTAGATTTAGCCTGGAACGACTTTGCAGGCGCCAACTTCACGGGCGCGAATCTGACCGG
>JAFMIU010000076.1 GCA_017853835.1 Pirellulales bacterium
CCACCACGAACACGCCGTTGGCGATCGCGTGGCTCCTGAGCATCGTGTCCCACGATTCATACTGCTCACGGTGGAGCGGTTCTTCGCCGTCGAGCCATCCGATCGCGGTGGGATAGAAGATCGCCTGGGCACCGGCCAGAGCCGTGAGCCGTGCCGCTTCGGGATACCACTGATCCCAGCAGACGAGCGGACCCACGGCCAGCCGGCTCGTGGCCACACTCATGAAACCGGTGTCGCCCGGCGCGAAATAAAACTTCTCGTAGTAGTGCGGGTCGTCGGGGATGTGCATCTTGCGGTAGACGCCGGCAAGCGAGCCGTCGGTGTCGAAGATCACGGCCGTATTGTGAAAGAGGCCTGCGGTTCGACGCTCGAAGACGCTTCCCACGAGCACCACGCCGTGCTCCTTGGCGGCGGCGGCGAGCCGGTCGGTGAGCGGTCCGGGAACCGCCTCGGCCTCGGTGAACTTTCCGTGATCCTCGTCCTGGCAGGGATACTCGCCGGCAAAGAGTTCCTGAAGGCAGACCACCTCCGCCCCCTGCCGGGCAGCATCGCCGATCCCGGCGATCGCCTGACGAATGTTTGACTCACGATCGCGCGTGCAGATCGACTGCACGAGGCCGAGGCGGACGGTCAGCGGCTGGGCGGTGGACTTCATCCCAGCCATTCTACAGAACGGGGCCGCGTCGCTTTTCGTATCGAAAAGAACCGTGTGACGTTTCCGTCAAACAGCTGCCTCGGCTCCTGACTGGAGCCGCGCTGCGGGCACGGGGAACTGCTCGGCCAGGTCGGCCACCTCGCCGCGGATCGATTCCACCACCCCCGCGTCATCCGGGCTGCGCAGGGCCCTCAGGATCCACTGTGAGATTCGCTTCATTTCATCGCAGCCCATGCCACGCGTGGTGATCGCCGGCGTGCCGAGACGGATGCCGGAAGGGTCCATCGGCTTCCGTTCGTCATAGGGGATCATGTTCTTATTGCAGGTGATCCCACAGCGGTCGAGCGTCTGCTCGGCGATCTTGCCGCCGATGCCAAGGGGCGTCACATCGACGAGCATGAGATGGTTGTCGGTGCCGCCACTGACGAGCTTCACGCCACCCGAGGCAAGCGACTCGGCAAGCACTTTCGCGTTGGACACCACCTGCTTCGCATACGCCTTGAACTCGGGTTTGAGGGCCTCCCCGAACGCAACGGCCTTGCCGGCGATCACGTGCATGAGCGGCCCACCCTGCTGGCCGGGGAAGACCGAGCGGTCGAGATCCTTGGCGTGGACTTCACGGCACATGGCGATGCCACCACGCGGACCGCGCAGGGTCTTGTGGGTGGTGCTGGTCACGAAGTCGGCCACCGGAACCGGATTGTCGTGGATGCCGGCCGCCACGAGGCCCGCGTAGTGGGCCATGTCGACCATCAGCTTCGCCCCGACTTCACGGGCGATCTCTGCGAATCGCCCGTGGGGGATCTCACGCGGATAGGCGCTCGCGCCGGCCACGATCAGCTTCGGCTTGTGCTCGCGGGCAAGACGGGCGATCTGGTCGAAATCGAGCCGGTGGTCCTCGCGGCGAACACCGTAGTGGACAAACTTGTAGAGGATGCCCGAGGC
This sequence comes from Pirellulales bacterium, assembly GCA_017853835.1. Lineage (GTDB taxonomy): Bacteria > Planctomycetota > Planctomycetia > Pirellulales > UBA1268 > QWPN01. The sequence continues at coordinate 1,601 of JAFMIU010000076.1, forward strand.
ATTGAGCTTCATCCCGTGGGTGAGATGACCACCGTGAGCGAGGTCGAAGGCGAGCACGGTGTCGCCGGGCTGAATGGCGGCGAGATAGACCGCGGCGTTGGCCTGGCTGCCCGAGTGGGGCTGCACGTTGACATGGTCGGCCCCAAAAACGCGCTTGAGACGGTCGCGGGCGATGTCTTCGACCTTGTCGACAAACTCGCAGCCGCCGTAGTAGCGCCGACCAGGGTAGCCCTCGGCATATTTATTGGTGAGCACGCTGCCCACCGCCTGCATGACCGCCGCGCTCGTGAAGTTCTCGCTGGCGATGAGTTCGAGGCCCTCCGCCTGGCGAACCTGTTCGGCGGCGATGGCGGACCAGATCTCCGGATCCTCGAGTTCCACGAAGTTGGCGGGGGCGTGCACCGGAAATCCTCCTTGGCGGGCGAACAGGGCCCTTGGCGGGTGAACAGGGCCGATGGCCCGATTGTGAAAGGCCTGGGATTCACCGTCAACGATCCCGCCTGCCGCCGCGGGTCGAGTGGGATTCCCTCGCTGCGACGGTGCGATGGCGTATAATGGAGTTGTCGTCGGCCGCTGGGGCTTTGGCTGCACGGCATCCCGGAGCCAACTCATGCCTGCCACCCATCGCGCGCGGACATCAGCCCGCGGCTTCACGCTCGTCGAACTCCTCGTGGTCGTGGCGATCATCGCCACGCTGATTGGCCTGCTGCTGCCGGCCGTGCAGTCGGCTCGCGAGTCGGCCCGGATGACGCAGTGCAAGAACAACCTCAAACAGATCGGGACCGCGGCCACCCAGCACGACAGCAGCCACAAGCATTTTCCGGCGGGAGGCTGGGGCTGGGGCTGGGTTGGCTCACCCGACCGCGGCTTCAACCACCTCCAGCCGGGCGGCTGGATCTACAACATCCTGCCGTTCATCGAACTGCAAAACCTTCACAACGCAAACGGCCAGACCCTTGTCGCTACGCCTCTGCCGGGCTTTCACTGTCCATCGCGTCGACCGGCCAAGCTTTATGCGAATGGATCGTCAACTGGCGGCTACTTCACAGCTGTCAGCGGTTCGGCAACGTCCATCACCGCGACCGATGTGGCCAAGGCAGACTACGCCGCCAACGCAGGAGTTGGCCCAAATGCTTCGACCGTGGAGCCGAATGTGTGGGGGGCCAACTCTTGCGGCGGTGGATGTGGACCAAACACGCTCCCCGCGGAGGCCGATGTCAATACTGCGGTACAGTCCGTCGTGGCCACAGGTCCCACCGGCGTTGTGTACGGGCTGAGCACAACACCAGCCGCCTCGATCAAAGACGGACTGTCGAATACCTACTTTGCTGGCGAGAAGTACCTGGCTCGCGATCGATATGAAACCGGCACCAACACCAGCGGCGATAATGGAGGCGACAACGAGACGATGTACACCGGTGCCAACATCGACATCGGCCGAATTGCTTTCGCTGGAGGCCCCTCGGCAGCCATCGTGCCTCTCCAGGATGCGAATGGAGCCTATAACTCGCTTACCTTCGGCGGCCCCCATGCCGGCGTCTTCATAATGGTGTTCTGCGACGGCTCCGTGCACGCCATCGACTATTCCATCGATCCGTCGATCCACGCCTGCCTGGCCAACCGCAAGGACGGCCAGGTGATCGATACCAACAGCTTTTGAGCCAACGGCCGCTGACGGCTCGTGCTGCTAGCGAATCGCGACCAACTCGATGTCGAACACGAGCGTCGAGTTCGCCGGAATGCCCGGCCGAGCCGTTGATCCATAGGCCAGATGCGGCGGGATGATCACGGTGCGACGCTCACCGACGGTCATCCCCGCAAGCATCTCGTCCCAGCCTGCGATCACGTTCCCCGCGCCAAGCGTGAACTCGAAGGGCGTGCCACGATCACGGGAACTGTCAAACTTCGATCCATCCACGAGCCAGCCGGTGTAGTGGGTCGACACGGTCTGCCCAGTTGTCGGACGCACGCCGTCGCCGGCGCGAATCACGCGATAGCGGATGCCGGAGATCGTGGTGGCAAAATCGATGAACGAGGTACGAGCCGTTGCAACGCTCGCCGGCCCAGCCAGGGATGCGAAGACAGCCGCCCTCGCACCCGCCTGAGACACAAAGGCCATGCCACTGCCTCCGCCGCCCCCTTCGACGCCCTGTGAGGCCGCATAGCCATCGATCCGACCATCGCCATTGCGATCGACTCCGGCGGCAAAGACGGCCGACCTCGGATGGGCGAGACCCGTAAACGCCGCGAAACTGGCGAGTCGCGGATTCGCCTCCGGCGACACGCGCCCGTCGTAGATTTCGACCGACGCGCCGCCGATCCCGGGCGATACGAACACGTCATCGATCTCGTCAGCATCGTACCGGCCAGATGTGAGGCTGAGCCCGCCTCGAAACGCCGGATCGAAAACATCAAAGCGATCGACCTCGTGAGGCTCGTCGCCCGAGAGCGTGAAGGCCGCCACCTCGCCCTTCCGGCCGGTGCCGCTGGCCACCATCACTTCGACGACACCATCGGGTCGCGTCGCGTCGGCGAGGCTGCCCGCCGTGAAGCGACCGACGTCGGCAACCGCCACTCCTGTGCCGCCAAGAAAATCGTCGCCGAACGGACGCAGGATCGCGGATGCCTTCGCCTCCACGCCGCCACCAAATGGCTCGGTGAGAAACACCCGTACCTCGGATCCACGCGACTGACCCGCGATGATGTCGGCAACCTGGTTGCCGTCGACGTCACCCGCAGCAACCGTCACGCCGGCGAAGAAACGCCCTCCAAAGGGCGCAAGCCGGAAGGCGGGGAGTTCGCGAAGGGACGGCCTGCCGTCGAGGCCGTCGATCGTGAACACGCGGATCTCGTCGGGCCGCCCCGGGCCGGAGGCCACGACCACCTCGTCGCCGGGGAGGCCATCGACATTGGCCATCGCGAGGCGCACGCCGCCATGAAACGCCTCTTCGAAGGCAAGGGTCTCCGCCACCACGTCGCCCGAATCGACGTCCACGAGCCTGACCAGAGGCGTGCTCGTGGGGCCGAGATCGCTGCCGATCGCCGCGAGCGTGCTCGCCAGAACCCGCCGCGATTCCAGCGGTTCGAGGCCGAGCCTCCCGCGGGAGCGGCCGCGAGGGCGGAAGGACGGCGGCGATGGCGAGCGGCGACGCATGGTGAACCCTGTACGTCTATGGATAGCCTCGGGTTCGCCGCCAGGCAATCACCGGGTTCATTCAAACCGCATCGGCTCGGGCATGAAGGTCAGGAGCGGAATGGTGAGCACCGCAAGCCCCAAGGCCGTTCGAAACAGCCCCAGCGGCCGGCCGTCGTCTCGGATGGGAGGGTGGTCCACGCCCATGAGGGTGACGAGCACCACCATCACCACCCAGTTGACCTGACCGGTCACGATGATGGCGGCGATCGCCGTGAGGAGCACGCCTCGGGCCACGATGTTCCCAGCCTGACCAAACACGGCCCGGCATACGTGCCCGCCGTCGAGCTGGCTCATGGGAACGAGGTTGAGCCCCGTGACGAGCAGGCCCACCCAGCCGGCCATCAGCAGGGCGTTGGGCGCCACGGAGAGATCGGCCGGAAGGTCTGGCCTGAGCGACGCCTGAACCCAACGGGCCAAGGCCGGCATTGCGAACGGGTTTGCCGAATCCGCCGGGCCGCCCGTCACCAGGCCGATCGCCAGGAGCGGCACCGCCACGACGAGCCCCGCGAGCGGTCCTGCCGCAGCGATGTCAAAGAGTTGCCGACGGTTGGCCCGGCCACCCTCCATGCCGATCACGGCTCCGAGCGTGCCGGTGAGCATGACCGGCACGGGAATGAAGAAGGGCAGCGTCGCCGGAATGCCATGCCACCATGCGGCGATGAAGTGGCCCGCCTCGTGCGCCGTGAGCACCGCCATGACCGCCGCGGCATACGCCAGCCCTCGGGGCCAGTGAAAAACGATGTCTGATGAAATGTCATCCACGCCGAGCACCAGCGGCTGCCAGCCGACCGCGCCCGCAGCGAACGTGGTCAGCAGGGTCAGGGCAAACAGCCCGCCCTGGAGCCGCATGCGACGGGAACGTGCCGACCGTAACAGGGCTGCAAGGTCGGACTCAGGCTGGAGTGGCATCGGCTGCATCGGGGGCGGTCTCGGAATGGCAGGATAATGGCTGGCGGCTCGATCTGATAAACTTCCAGACTTCGACCCCCCTCCCTTATCGCCCCGCTCGAGGACCTCCCATGCCCGCCCTCCTCCGCTTCCCTCTCGCCTGCGTCGCGGCGTGCACCGCGATGCTGATGTCCACCTTCGGTCCGTTCGCCGCCTGGGCCGCCGAATCGGACGTGATCGCGGTGGTGGCGATCGATCCCTACGCCGACATTCGCAACCAGCTCACCTGGGTTGGCGAGCAGGTGGGCAATCCCACGCTGGCGGGATTCGCCGAGTCGTTCATTCTTCTGGCGACCCAGGGCAAGGGGCTCGCGGGCCTCGACGTAAAGCGGCCCGTGGGCATCGTGGTGACGTCCAACGGCGGTCCGCTCCCGACGGCCCACGCCTTCGTGCCCGTGAAAGACCTTGCGAAACTGCTCGGCGCCATCCAGGGCCTGACCGGACCGATCGAAGAAGATGGCGACGTTCGCCGCATCGCGCCCCCGGGCGGCATGCCCCTCGAGATTACCGAAAAAAATGGATGGGCGGTGCTGTCACAGCCGGGCGAGCCGATCGACCTCGATGACCCGACCACGCTCATCGGCCCCCTTTCTGAAACCCACACGCTGGCGGTCGAGCTGTTTCCCTCGCGAATGCCCGCCGAGCTTCGCAATCGCCTCAACGAACTCCTCGAAGAGGCCGCACGCAACGCCGCGGAACGTGGTCAGCCGATGGATGACGCCACGCTGAGGGCCGGCGTGGACTCCCTGGAACACGTCGAGAAACTTGTCGTCGGATTCGCGGTCGATGTCGCCAAGGAGACGATGCGGGTCGACGTGACATCCACACTCACGCCTGAGGCCGGCGCCGCGCTGAAGTGGCCGAAGGTGGCCGGCACGATCGCCTCCCCCGACACGGCCAACGGCAAGCCGGCGGCCATGCGTGGTCATTACGTTGCAGCGATCCCGAAGGACGGTGAAGCCGCCATGCGGACAGCGATCGACCAGGTTCTCTCGGCCGCCGATGACACGCCTCGCGACCAGGCGATTGCCGGCCTCCTTCGCGACATGATCGCCGCCATGCTCCAGACCGGCACCATCGATGCCGGCTTCACCATCGACACCAGCGCCGCCTCCGAGGAGAGCCCGCTGCCGGCCATCACGATCGGCATGAAGGTGAAGGACGGAGCCGCCCTCCAGTCGAAGATCAAGGAGCGGCTGTCGAAGCCGGGCGTCCTGCCCGAGGACGTGGCCGTGGCGTTTGACACGGGCAAGGAAGGGGATGCGACGCTTCACGAGATCACGATCGACACCTCGAAGAGCCCCGCCACCGAGCGGCTTGGTGATCACGTGAAGGTCACGCTCGCCGTCACGCCCGACTACGCCTACCTGATGGCGGGCGGCGACGTGAAAAAGCGTCTTGCCACAACCCTGGCCGCGGCCGGGAAGCCGGTGCCCGACGCGACGCCCTTCTTCGGCGTCGACACATCGCTCGCCGCGCTCGTCGACTACGCCGCCAGGATGACCAAGATCTTCACGCCCGAAAACCCGCAGTCGGAAGCGCTCGACGTGGTTGCCGCCCAGGCCGCCGAGAAGGAATCGACGGCGATCCGCCTCTCCGCCACGCCGATCGAACGCGGCTTCACGTTCCAACTCTCCATCGACGGTGGCGCCCTGCAGACGGTGGCGGGCAGTTCCAGTGTGTCGGTGAATGTCCAGCCGAACTCGCGGCCCATGGCGCCCATCCGGCCAATGCCACGACAAAATATCCCTTCCCTCGCCCCCTGACCCTCCCCGCCCCATCATCTTCCATGACGACTGCCCAGCCCCCAGAAAAGCCACGGCTCCGAACGACCATCGCCGGAGCACGCGTTGCCGATCTGGCCGACACCTATGGCACGCCTCTCTATGTGTATGACGCGGAGATGATCCGCCAACGCTGCCGCGATCTTGCAGCCTGGGACACCGTTCGGTTTGCCCAGAAGGCGTGTTCCAATCTCGCCGTGCTCTCGCTCGTCCGGAGCGAGGGCGTGATGGTCGATGCCGTGAGCGCGGGAGAGATCCACCGCGCGATGGCCGCCGGCTATCCGGCGCATGACGCAAACCAGCCCGGCCCCGATGGCCTGCCGCCGGTGCACCCGATCGTCTACACCGCCGACATCTTCGATCGCGACAGTCTCGATGCGGTGGTGAAGCACGGCCTCCACGTCAACTGCGGTTCGGCCGACATGATCGAACAACTGGCCGAGCGGCTGCCGGGCGCCTCGATCACCCTTCGCGTGAACCCTGGCTTCGGACACGGCCACAGCCAGAAGACCAACACGGGCGGCGAGGGCTCGAAGCACGGCATCTGGCATGAAGACATCCCGGACGTTCTGCGTCGTGCGGAATGGTCCGGACTTCAGGTGAGCGGCCTCCACATGCACATCGGCAGCGGCACCGACCTGGCCCATCTCGCCGAAGTGGCCGAGGCCCTGGAGCGGGTGGCGATCGAGGTGGGACGCTCGCTCACCACCATCAGCGCCGGAGGCGGCCTGCCTGTTCCCTACAAGCCCGGTGAGGTGCATGCCGACCTGTCGGGTTACTTCACCCTCTGGGACGCCGCCCGGAAGCGGCTCGAAGATCGGTTTGGTCACCGCCTTCGGCTCGAAATCGAGCCTGGCCGCTACCTCACCGCCGAGAGCGGCTTTCTGATCACGGAGGTGCGGGCTGTGAAGCGGCAGGGCAGCAGGAAATACCTGCTCGTCGACGCGGGCTTCAACACCCTCGCCCGCCCCGTGCTCTACGGATCCTACCACCCCATGAGCCTCTGTCCGAAGGACGCCGTTGAAGTGGTGGAAGACGTTGCGATCGGCGGGCCCCTGTGCGAATCGGGCGACATCTTCACGCAGATCGACGGCGGATTCGTCGCCACGCGACCGCTGCCGATGGCCGCGGTGGGTGACCTGCTCGTGATCGAGATCGCGGGCGCCTATGGATTCGTGATGGCGAGCAACTACAACTCCAAACCGTTGCCCGCCGAGGTTCTCGTCGATGGCGAAAAGCACCGTCTCGTGCGTGCCCGCCAGACGCCCGACGATCTCATTCGCGGAGAACGCGTGTAGCAACCGGCCTTGCGTCGGCCTCCGGGGTTCGCCATCTTCCCGCCCCGAGGCCGTGCCATGCTTATTTCCCATCGCCACCGGTTCGCGTTCATCCACGTCCCGAAAACGGGCGGGTCGAGCGTCGCGAAGGCTCTGTGGAGCCACGCCGATCACGCCGACGACTACTGGGCGAATCGCTGGCTCGAACACGTCGGCATCCATGTGAATCACTACGCGCCGTATCGGCTGCGGAAGTTTCGGTCGCACACCTCGGCCGACACCCTGCGGCGCAACCTGCCCCGGGGGCTGTTCGACTCACTCTTCTCGTTTGCCTTCGTGCGCAACCCGTGGGACCTCATGGTCTCCTACTACCACTTCCTGCGCGACGCCGACGACCACCCCGAGCACCAGAGCCATCGGCGACGGCACGCATCGAGCCTTCCCGACTTCGAGGCCTATCTCCGCTACGAGCTGCGCCGCGGCAAAATCTCGCAGACGCGAATGGTGGCTGATTCCCGTGGGCGTGTGCTTGTCTCGTTTCTCGGGCGCTACGAATCACTCGCGGCGGACTTTGGGGCGTGCTGCCGGCACATCGGCATCTCGGCCTCGCTCGGCCGGGCGAATGCGAGCGTTCGCGGCGATTATCGACGCTACTACAACGACCGCCTGGCATCCCTCGTCCGCGACCATTTCGCCGAAGACATCGAGCGGTTTGGCTATGAGTTCGAGGCCGATTCCGTGCCGATGGGAAGGGCTGCCTGAGGCCCGGGAATCGCTCCGGTTTTGACGGGCCGACCGTGCCGGCTAGGATGATCTGACTTCAGGAATCCCCTCCTCCTCGCCGATCCCTCTCGCCATGGCCAAAGCCGGACCCCGCAAGAAACTGCCGAAGGAACTCGCGGTCATCACCGCCGACAACTGCACGGGGTGCGAATCGTGTCTGGAGGTGTGTCCGGTCGACTGCATCGTCAAGGTGCAGCAATACGACCAGTTTCACAACCTTCAGAGCTGGTGTGAGATCGACATCGAGCGATGCGTGGGGTGCGAGGTCTGCGTGCACATTCCCGGCAAGAAGTCGAATCCCTACGATCTGAAGGTCTGCCCCTGGGACGCCATCGAGATGGTGCCCACGGAAATGGTGGCCCAGGTGGTCGCCCAGGTGGGCGGGCCGCCGGACTACGTCGAGAAGCACTGGGACAGGCTCGTCGACACGGCCCAGCATCTGGCTGAACTGAAGGCGGCGGCAGGCTGAGGCCTGCACGCTCGCAGCCGCGGCATTGACGTCCGTGGCACGGCGGCCTTATAACGGTACATGCGTACACAACCTCTCGCTCGCGCGAGTCTCGCATGCCCGCCTCGTCATCGATTGATCCGTCGCTGCTGGCCCATGTCCGCCTCGCCACCCTGACGGGCGTGGGCACCCGATACCGCCGACGGCTGCTCGAGGTTTTCCGTTCACCGCTCGACGTGTTCTCGGCATCGCCCGAGGCGATCGCGGCGGTGGAAGGGCTGCCCAGGAAGGTGGCCACCGCAATCCGCGATGCCTCCAACGAACGCGAGGCGGTCGACCTGATCGACCTGTGCCGGCGCCGTGGCGTCGACCTGGTGGTCGAAGGCGATCCAGGCTACCCGAAGGCACTCGCCCACATCGATGATCCGCCAGGAATGCTTTTCATGCGCGGTGCCATCGCCCCCTGCGATGCCCTGTCGGTGGCCGTGGTGGGATCACGCCATGCCTCGCCCTATGGGCTTCGGATGGCCGCCCGCCTGGCCGGCGGCCTCGCGCGGGCCGGCTACACGGTGGTGAGCGGGCTGGCCCGAGGCATCGACGCCGCCGCCCACCGCGGAGCCCTTGAAGCCGGCGGTCGCACGATCGCGGTGCTTGGCACCGGCGTGCTCTCCATCTATCCCCCCGAACACGCCGACCTCGCCGCCGAAGTGCTCGCCCACGGGGCGATCGTCAGTGAAGCACCACCACATGAAGAACCGCACAGCGGGCTGTTTCCCCGTCGCAATCGGATCATTTCGGGCCTCACGCTCGGCACGGTCGTGGTTGAGGCCACGGAACGCTCCGGTGGGCTGATCACGGCCAGGCTTGCGAGCGAACAAGGGCGCGAGGTGTTTGCCGTGCCAGGACCGGCCGACAGCCGAACGTCACGCGGGTGTCACAGGCTGATTCGTGACGGCGCCACCCTGGTCGAAAGCGTGGATGACATCCTCGACGAACTAGGCCCCCTGGCCAGTGCGGCCATGACGGTGGATGGAAGAGAGGTGCGTTCGCCCGCCGAGCTCCGACTCGACGACGTGGAACAGCACGTCATGACGGCGATCGACACCGGCTCCAGCCATGGCGGAGTTGACATCGACCACCTCGTGGCCACCACCGGCCTCGCCGCCTCGCAGCTCCTCGCCACCGTGGGGGTGCTGGAGATGCGACGACTCATTCGGCGGCTTCCAGGAGGCCGCGTGGCTCGCCTCTGATCGCGACGGTCACTTGTGCGGCCGCCCTGGCGGCCGTCATGGACGATTCATTCCGCGCACGGATAGAATCGTTCACCATGGATACAGCACTCCTCAATCGGTCTTCCTCAATTCGCGCCCGGCTCCTCCAGTTGCGAGACTCTCTTTGACTGGGACGGTCGCAAGGAATCGGTCGCCCGTCTCGAGGCGGCGATGGGTGAGGATGGCTTCTGGAACAACACGGAAAAGGCCCAGGCGACTGTTGCCGAGCTCAAGGGCATCAACTCCGTTTTGAAGCCGCTCGAGGAGGCCCTGTCCACCGCCAACGACCTCGAGGCGCTCGAGGAACTGGCCCGTGAGGACGTGAGCCTCGAGCCCGAGCTTTCCTCCGAAGCCGACCGCCTCGAAAAGATGGTCGATGCCCTGGAGCTCACGTCGCTCCTGTCGGGGCCGCACGACGGCTGCGACGCCCTGGTGTCGATCCACGCCCGCGATGGCGGCACCGACGCCAACGACTGGGCCGAGATGCTCCTCCGGATGTATTCCGCCTGGGCCTCAAAGCACGATTACACGGTGGAGTTGCTCGATCGCCAGGACGACGCCGTGGCCGGCATCCAGAGCGCCACGGTCGCGATCAAGGGCCCCTGGGCCTATGGCTACCTCAAGGGCGAGATGGGGATCCATCGCCTCGTCCGCATCAGTCCGTTCAATGCAGAAGGCAAGCGGCAGACGAGTTTTGCCGCCGTCGATGTCTCGCCCGAGATCGCCGACGATGACGTGGAGGTGGAGATCAAGGACGAGGACATCCGCGAAGATGTTTTCCGTGCCAGCGGGGCCGGTGGCCAGCACGTCAACAAAACGTCGAGCGCGATCCGGCTGACGCACTTTCCAACCGGCATCGTCGTGCAGTGCCAGAGCGAGCGAAGCCAGCACAAAAACCGTGCAACGGCGATCAAGATGCTTCGCGCCCGGATTGCCCGCCTGCAGGAGGAGCGAAAGGAAGCAGAACAGCTCGCCCGCTACAAGCAGCAGCCCAAGACCGGTTTCGGATCGCAGATTCGCAACTACTTCCTCCACCCCGACCAGCGGGTGAAGGACCAGCGCACAGGCCACTACGTCGGCAACTTCCAGAGCGTTCTCGACGGCAACCTCGACGGCTTTTTCGATGCCTATCTCCGCTGGAAGGCGTCGGGTTCGGCCCCCACCGCGGAAGACGACTCCTAGGCCCCCTGCTAGACCGGCCGCCGCAGGCTGGCTACATTGGCATCATCTCCCGACGGTTCTCCAAGGGCTCCCATGGCGGAAAAAGAACAGGCACTCGAAGTCGAAGGCGTCGTCACCCAGGCGCTGGCCAACACGCGTTTTCGCGTCCAAATTTCGGGCGGACACATCGTCAACGCCCATGTCGCAGGGCGGATGCGGAAAAACTTCATCCGAATCGTGCCAGGCGACAAGGTGAAGGTGGAACTCTCCCCCTACGACCTCACCAAGGGCCGGATCACGTTCCGCGAACGATAATCGCGGGCTGTTCACATGATCCGCACCGTCGCCGCGGCGGCGATCGCCTTACGATGCCTCACCGCCGTCGCTCGGCGGGTTTGCCGCATCGGCCATGTCCGTGGCCTCCGGCATGGGCGGCTGGTCTCGGACTTCATCACGTTCCGACGCGGCTGGGTCGTGCGACTTCGTGTCGAAAAACTGCTTGAGATCGCCAAACGTCCGAAGCGGCTCCTTGCCTTCCCGCATCTGCTTGGAAATCGGAGCCGGCGGCTTCTTCTTGGAGCCGGTTGACTCGTACACCCGAGGCTCCGGGGGGCGGGCGGGACGATCGCGTCGAGGCCCACCGCGACGCTGCCGGTCATCCTGACGCGGAGGACGTTCGGCCTGCCGTGGCGGACGCCCGCCCTGCTCCGATGCCTGTCCGCCCTTCGCTCGCTGCTCAGCCCGGCGAGCCTTCTGCTCCCTGCGGGCCTGCTCCTGTCGTTCGAGCCGCTCACGCTCGGCTGGCGGAATCATCGTGAGTGCCACGCGTCGCCTCGCCTTGTCGAGTTCCAGCACCCACACCTGGACGATTTGGCCGACGCTCACGAAGTCGTGCGGATCCCGAACATACTGGCTCGACAGCTGGCTGATGTGGACGAGGCCGCTGTCGTGGAGGCCGATGTCGACGAACACCCCGAAGTCGACCACGTTGAGCACGGAGCCCTGCAGTTCCATGCCAACCGCCAGATCCTCCAGTTTCAGGACACCTTTTTTGAAGAGTGGCTTGGGGAGGTCTTCACGGGGATCACGCCCCGGACGGGCCAGTTGCTCGATGATGTCCGACAACAGGAGGCGACCGACGCCCAGTTCCTGAGCGAGCGACTCCAGATCGATGGCGGCCGCCCGGTCCGCGAGCACGCCGGCCTGCTGACGATTCGCCAGATCGGCGGGTGTGCCGCCAAGCCGCTCCAGCACCTTCTCGGCGATGGCGTAGCTCTCGGGATGAATCCATGTGGCGTCGAGCGGATTGGTCCCGCCGGCGATCTTCAGAAAGCCCACGGCCTGCACATAGGCTGCCTCACCAAACCCGGGCACTTCGAGAAACTGCTGACGCGATGTGAACGGCCCGTTCTTCATCCGCCACTCGTGAAAGTTTCTCGCGGTCGCCTGATTGAATCCCGACACCCGGCGGAGCAGCGCGGGACTGGCGGTGTTCACATCCACGCCCACGAAGTTCACGCAGCTTTCGACCACCTGATCGAGCGACGTGTGCAGGTGCCTCGCCTTCACGTCGTGCTGATAGAGCCCGACGCCGATGTTGGCCGGTTCGATCTTCACCAACTCCGAGAGCGGGTCCTGGAGGCGACGACCGATCGAAATGGCGCCGCGAATCGACGCCTCGTGCCCGGGGAGCTCTTCGCGGCCGTAGGTGCTCGTGGAATAGACGCTTGCGCCCGCTTCATTCACGATCGCATACCCGACGTCCACCTCGTTGAGGTCGCCCGTCACCAACTCCGCCACGAGCGACTCGGTCTCGCGACCCGCCGTGCCGTTGCCCACGGCGATCACCGTGCAGCCGTGGCCGCGAACCAACTCCGCAATCCGCTTCGCCGCCACGGCCCGCTTGTCGTCCTTGCCGACGATCGACAGCACCGCATGCTCCAGCGGCGTCCCGCACTCATCGATGACCACTGCCTTGCACCCGCTTTTGAACCCGGGATCGAGCGCCAGCACGCGACGCCCCGGCACCGGCGGCTGCAGGAGAAGGTTTCGCAGATTTCGGGCGAACACCCGCACCGCGTGCGCTTCGCACACATCGGTCATTTCCCGGCGAATTTCCCGTTCGAGACTCGGCACCACGAGCCGGGACAGGGCATCCCGAACGCACCCTTTGAGAAACTCGGCGTGCGGATGCTCCGGCGGAACGGCCACCGCCTCGGCGGCCGCCTGCATCTCGTCGGCAGGCCCCTCGATTCGAACCTTCAGAAGCCGGGCCCGCTCACCCCGATTGATCGCAAGGAGGCGGTGCGGCGGCACCCGCTGGATGTGCTCCGTGTAGTCGAAGTAGTCCCGGTAGTGTTTCTCGTCCTTCGAGAGGGCCTTGCCCTCGGTCTCGACACGCTGGCTCTTGAAGGCCCCGGCTCGGTAGAGGATCTCCCGAAGGCGCTGCCGCAGTTCCGCCCGCTCGCTCAACTCGTCGGCGATGATATGGCCCACGCCGAGCAGCACGTCGGCCACGGACGCCACCTGGGCATCCGGATCAACGAAGTCGGTGGCTCGCCGATCGAGATCGGCCGCGGCCGTGTCGCCCGAGAGGATTTCACGGGCAAGCGGCTCGAGCTTTCGCTGCCGCGCCACCTCGGCAAGCGACAGCTTCCGCGGCTTGAAGGGCAGATACAAATCTTCGAGACGCTTGAGCCCCTCGGCCGCGACGATATCGGCCTCGAGTTGGGGGGTCAGCTTTCCCTGGCCTTGGATCGTGCGAAGGATCGTCTGCTTGCGGTCGGCCAGTTGCCGGGCGCGGGCCACCGCCTCGGCGACCTGTCGAACGTGCTGCTCGTCGAGCCCGGCCGTCTGGTCACGACGGTATCGCGTGATGAACGGAATGGTGTTGCCCGCGTCGAGCAACTCCACCGTCGACCGCACCGCGTGGGCCGGAAGGCCGAGCCGATGCGCGATCTGACCGAGGTCAATAACCGCTGGTGTATGTGGAGATGCCATCCGACTCGCGACTCAGCAGCAGGGCCACCCCGTCGCGCAACGCTCCTCCTCAGGTCGCCCTTGCCGCGGGAACAACGGGCAGGGAACGACTCCGGAAATCTCGACGAATCTAGGGTGCTTCCGGGATCGCTGTCAAACGCCCGAACTGCCCCCGCCCCCGCCGACGCCCTATTTTCCCAAATCCTCCACGCCGCGATGCCTTGCCGATCCTTCCTGCCCTTGACCCTCCGAGCGCGCCTGGCCTATTTCCCGTCTCTCGAGCGGGCCACGGTCGGCCAGGGCTCACGAAGCATTCCCCGGGCCCGTTTCCACTGAAGCGGTTCGAACGATCGTGACGATGAGGTTGGCTGGACTGGGCACCCGCCGGCCATCCCGCTCCATCCACCACCACACCGGCACACGTCACAACGGAGTCGTTTTTCACCATGATCCGCCGCAGCACGGATTCCGTTCCTGCCTCCGACAGTCCCACCACGCATCTTCTGCCGTCGGTCCCCCTGCTCGCGCTGGATCGACAGTATGAGGTGCTTCGCGAGGAGATCCGAGACGCGATCAACCGCGTGTGCGACTCCGGGCGCTTCGTGCTCGGACCCGACGTCACCGACTTGGAAACGGACCTCGCCAAGGCGCTCGACGTGCCGCATGTGATCTCGTGCGCCTCGGGAAGTGATGCCCTTCTCCTGGCACTCCAGGCACTCGATGTCAGGCCGGGCGACGAGGTGATCGTGCCCAGCTACACCTTTTTCGCCACCGCCAGCGCGGTGACACGCTTGGGCGCCGTACCGATCTTCGCCGACATCGATCCGGTCACCTACCTGATAGACCCGAACGACATTGCCCGCAAACTCAGCCCGCGCACGAAGGCGATCGTCCCGGTTCATCTGTTCGGACGAACGGCCGATCTCGACGCCATTCTGCCGCTGGCGGCCAAGGCAGGCCTGCCGGTCGTGGAGGATGCCGCCCAGTCGATCCTGTCGACGCGCGGCGATCGGTGCACCGGCGGACTCGGTGACATCGGCTGCTTCAGTTTCTATCCCACCAAGAACCTCGGCGGCGCGGGCGACGGCGGATTTCTCACGACGACCCGCGACGACCTCGCGAAGTCGCTCCGTCTTCTCCGTGTGCATGGCATGGAGCCGAGGTATCACCACGAGGTGATCGGCATCAACAGCCGTCTCGACACCATCCAGGCGGCGATCCTCCGGGTGAAACTGCCCCATCTCGACGCCTGGACGACCGCTCGCCAGACGAATGCCACGAGGTATCGCGAACTCTTCACCGAATACGACCTCGTCGGACGCATTGCCGTGCCGGGAGATGATCCCGCCGGAAGGCACGTCTGGAACCAGTTCGTGGTGCGCGTGCAGGAAGGGAGTCGCGACGACCTTCGCGCCCACCTCGGCAGGCACGGCGTGGGAACCGAAATCTACTATCCCATTCCGCTTCATCTTCAGAAGTGCTTCACCCACCTCGGCTGGGCCGTGGGCGATCTCCCCGAAACCGAGCGGGCGGCGCTCCAGACGATCGCTCTGCCGATCTTCCCGGAACTGCAGGCCGACGAGCAGCGGACCGTTGTGGCCCGGATCGCCGAATACTTCGGCGCCAGCGCCGTGCCCAAGGCGACGGACGAGCAGGGTGGCCTCAAGGCCCCGCATTTCCTGCGTCGGGCCGTCGGCAAGGCCGACGACGTCCGCTGCTGAGCCCTCCAGCCCTCGCCGATCCGTCGGACCGACCTGGAGGGGAGGGCGAGGCACGACGCGAGAGCGGTGGCGATGCCGGATTTCGGCAGTTGTGCGGTGACTCGGTTTTGCAGGTACGATTCCGAACGGTTCGTCCGTTCACTCCTCCTGCCCCGAATCCGACCATGGCCACGAAGTCGAAACGCGCCCCCACGACCGATGGAAAGCTGCCGGCCATCGATCTGAAGACCCTGAAACTCATCGTCGGCCTCGCCGACGAGGTGGCCACCGCCGCCGAGAAGCGCCGCGACCCTCACCTCGACATCCCGACGCGAAGCCTCTCGAACGTCCGCTTCAACAAGTCGCGGAAGATCATCGAGATGGGAGGGCAGACCAACCGTCGCCAGCTCTTCAACCTCTCGCAGGCGAAGAGCTACATGCAGACGCTCCTCGTGGCCACCGGCTGCAAGCAGCTCATCAACCAGCAAAAGACCACCAGCATCCGAGGTCTCTACTACCTCCTCAAGCACACGATCGAAGGCACGCGCGAAGAGACGTTTGCCACCCAGGAAGAATGTGACCCGATCATCGAAGATCTCGAAGTCACCCTGGAGAGCCTCCGCGAGGAACTGCACGTCTATGCAAGCAACCGCGGTGGCATGGTCGGGCCGATCACGCTGATCGATTCCGGCGATGAGATCGACTGCTCCCGCATGGGTTCCGGCGGCTACTCGATCCCGTCGATCGTCGAGGCCGACGTGGTGAAGTTCAAGTCGTGTGACGCGAAGTTCATCCTCCATGTTGAAAAAGACACCGTCTGGCGCCGATTCAACGAGGACAAGTTTTGGCGGAAGCACAACTGCCTTCTCACCCATGGCGGTGGGCAGCCGCCTCGTGGCGTGCGGCGGCTCCTCTACCGGCTCCACAACGAACTGAAGCTCCCGGTCTACTGCCTCCTCGACAACGATCCGTGGGGGTATTACATCTACTCCGTCCTCAAGCAGGGCTCGATCAATCTCGCCTATGAGTCGAAGCGAATGGCGATTCCCGAGGCGCGGTTCCTCGGTATCCGCAGCCGTGACTACCATCGCTGCGCGCTGAGCCCGAGCGTGCAGATCCAGCTCAACGACACCGACATCAAGCGGGCGAAGCAGATC
>JAFMIU010000014.1 GCA_017853835.1 Pirellulales bacterium
AAGGGAAATGGCCAGGAGGGCATTTCCCGCTCAAATCAGTTCGACGCCGCGTTCGACCATGTGCTGAAGAGGTCGCCGCGTTTGATGCGGGCGGCGTCTTCCCACTGCACGGCTGGCGTGCGGCGAATGCTCCGCACCGTCGATCGTCGATGCTTGCGGACACGCGTGTTGGCCTGCGCGATCGGACCGCTGCCGGGAGGCGCGGCGATGATCGTGGGCGGAGCGGCGTCGGCAGGGAGCATCGTGCCGGTAAGCAGGATGATCACGGCGAGCATGCGGAGCGTCATCGAGAGTGCTGTGCCTCGGGGAGGGGCTCGAGCGTGAGCGGATCGCGAAGCGGCAGGTGCTTCACCGAGCCCTTGAAAAACTCCTTCATCGTGGCCCGGCCCTCGAGGTCGCCCTTCGCGATGGCGTCCCAGTCGCCCACCACGAGGATCGCCATCTGATCGGGGTCGAGGTGCTTGCGGGCCACCCGCTGGAGGTCCTCGCGGGTCACGGAGGCCACCTTCTGCCGGAACGTCTTCCAGAAATCGGCGGGACGCTTTGTCCACTCGTCATTGACGAAGACCCGCAGCATCTGCGGCTTGCTTTCGAACTGCCGCGGGAAGGTTTCGATCAGGGATTTCTTCGCGGTGTCGAGCTCGTCGTCGGTCACCAGTTCGTTGCGGATCGTCGCGATTTCATCGAGCACGATCTTGGTGGCAAGGGCCACCGTCGCATTCTTGCTCTCGAAGCCGGCCTTGAAGTCGCCGGGATAGTCGACCTTGGGGGCGAGGGCCGACCGCACGGAATAGGCCAGGCCTTCGTTGCTCCGCACCTTCTGCATCAGTCGGCTCGTGAAGCCGCCGGCACCGAGGATCTCGTTGAGCAGCATGAGCGGGATGGCGTCGGGATCGTCGCGGACGATGCTGCGGCAGCCGATGAGCACCTTGCCCTGCGGGATATCCTTGGGAACGTGGTAGAGGCCGGGGGTGAGCGTGGCCTTCGGTGCGGCCGGAGGGGCGACGGATTCGCCCCGCTCCCAGCCGTCAAATGCTTTCGTGAGCTTCGCCAGCATCTCCGCCTCGTCGAAATCGCCCGACACCGACACGATCGCGTTGCCAGGATGGACGATCCGCCGATGAATCGCGGAGAGTCGGGGGCGGTCGATCGCCGCCACGCTCGCGGCGGTCGGCTCGGCGCCTTCGAAGTGGTCGGGCCCGTAGAGCAGCTGCTTCCACTCGCGACCAATGATCGACGCCGCGTCGTCGTTGCGCTGCTTGAGACCCTCGACCAGGCGGGCCTTGGCCGTGTCGAGACGGTCGGCATCGAAGCCCGGAGACCGCAGCATCTCGACGAAGAGGCCGAGGCTTTCGTCGAAGTTGCTCGTCAGGCAGTTCATCGTGGCGGTGGTGAAGGTGTCGGTGGCCGACACGCCCACGTCGGTGGCGAGGAAGTCGAGCGTCTCGTCAAACTCGGCGGCGGGGTGCTTCGCCGTGCCTCCCTCGCGGAGCATTCGAGCCATCATCGCGGCGAGGCCTGGCGAATCGGCCGGATCGAGCGACGCGCCGCCCCGGAAGGTGATCGACACGGTGATCAGCGGAAACTCGTGGGACGGTGCGAGGTAGGCGACGGTGCCATCGGGCAGCGTGCGGCGGAAGGAGGAGGCATCGGGCGGCTCAAACGCCAGCGGCTCGAAGGCGATCTCCTCCGGACGTTTCGGGATGGGCGATGACGTCGGCGGTGCGGGCGGTGACGTGGAGGTCACGGCCGCAGGGGCCGTGGCCGCAGGGGCGGCGGTGACCGTCGCAGCCGTGCCGGCAACAACGAGGAGCAGGGAGAGAAGGATCGTCGAACGGAGCGACATGGAGAGCCTGTTTGGCCAAGGGGTGAAAGGCATGAACGACGCCGGTCAGTCGGCCTTGCGGCGATAGGTGGCGACGCTGCGGTTGGTGTCCTTGAAATACTTCGCGGCGACCCGGCGAATGTCAGCCGCGGTGACGGCCTCATATTTCGCGGGGCCTTCATTGATCTCCCGCCAGTCGAGCACGGCCTCCGAGAAGGCCAGCTGGAAGAAGAGCGACATGTTGCTTTCGAGCTTGCGGTAGTTCTGCGCCGCCACGCGGTTTTTCACCTTGCGGAGTTCCCGCTCGGGAATGTCGTCGCGCTGCAGCCGCGCGAGCTCCTCATACCACGCAGCCTCGAGCTGTTCGGGCGTGCCCTCGCCGCGGGCCTGGGCCGACACGGCGAACAGGCCGGCGTACTTCCGCGTGTCAGACACGGCCTGCGCGCCAGCGGCGATGCCGCGGCCTTCCACGAGGCCCTTGTAGAGCCGGCCGGTGCGGTCGTTGAGGATCTCGGCGAGCATGTCGAGCGGGTAGCTGTCGACGTGGCCGGCGGGCACCGTGTGGTATCGGATCTCGACGGCCGGAGGAACATCGCCCGAGGCGTTCATTCGCTGCTCGGCAAGCTGATCAACCTCGAGCGTGACGACCGGCGGGGGAGCTTCCTTGCCCTTCTCCAGCCGTGAGAAATAGTTGGTGATCAACCGCTTCGCCCGCACCGGATCGAAGTCGCCCACCATGATCCCGACGAGGTTGTTGGGGCGGTAGTAGATGTTCCAGTAGTCCTGGGCCTGGTCGAACGTGTAGCTGTTGAGGTCGCTCGGCCAGCCGATCACCGGCCAGGCGTAGCCGCTCGATGCCCAAAACATCGCATCGAACTGCTCGTCAAACTTCCCGGTCGGCGTGCTCTCCGTGCGAAGCCGCCGTTCCTCGTGAACCACGTCGCGCTCCGAATAAAACTCGCGAAACACGCTGTCGTGGAGCCGGTCGCTCTCCATCCATGCCCAGAGCTCGAGCTTGTTGCTCGGCACGGTGATGAAGTAACAGGTGAGGTCGTAGGAGGTGAACGCGTTCATGCCGCTCCCACCGGCCTTCGTGTAGACCTGATCAAACTCGTCCTTCACGATCGTGCCCGCCTCGGCGCCGCCGTCGCCCCGGCCCTGCTGGGCACGGATCAGGGCGTCGAGCCTGGCCCGGAGCACGCGGAGTTCCTGGGTGTCGTTGGACGGGTTCCAGGGGTCGTCGATCTCGCCTTTGAAGTAGCGGTCGTATTGCCGCGTCCAGACGAGCCGGTTGATCTCGTCACGGATCGCCTTCTGTTCACCTCGGAAGCGGGCGTCGCGGCCGGGGTCGCGGGTGCCGATCGTATCGGTGCCCTTGAACATCATGTGTTCGAAGAAGTGGCTGATCCCGGTGATGCCGGGCCGCTCATTGACGCTGCCGACCCTCGCGATCCACCCGGCCGTCACGACGTTGGGCTGGTCGCTGCGGGGCACCAGCAGAAACTGCATGCCGTTGGGGAGCGTGAACTCCTCGACCTCGACCTTCTGCGCGTGGGCCGGTGCGGTCAGAACGGCGGCGAGTGCGGCAGCCAAAACGAGACGGGGCATGAGGGCCTCCTCGGGGGATGGCGGCGTTATACCCGACCCTGCGCCGCCGAAGCGAGGCGAATCAGTGGCCCCTGGTGCCGAGAAACCACTGCACGAGCGTCAGGACGATCTCAAACACGATCAGTCCCACGATCGCCCATTCGACCCGCAGCGAGCGGCGGTTTTGAAGGAGTTCGAGGGCGGTTTCGGCCGTTCGGGCGATGAGCGAGAGCTTGGCGTGGAGGGCGGTGTAGCGCTCGCGGATTTCAAACTCGTCGCGCACTCGCGCCCAGAGCCGTTCGAGTTCGGGATGGTCCCAGAGCAGTTCGGGGGAATCGTCGATCCTCGCTCCGGCCACCACGCGATGCTCGGCGAGCAGCGCCGTGCCGAGATGCTGCAGGAGCTCGCGGGCCGCCCGGCTGCCTCGGCCCCAGTGGTCGAGGCTCGCGGCGAACGGCTCGATCCGGACAAACTGCCGTTCGATCGCACGCTCGTGGTGGGCGAGTGACACGCTTTTGGCGAGCACGTCGGCGATCAGTTGGGCCTTCTCCGTGGTGACATCGGTGAGCACGAGCGCGGTGCCCTCGATCGACTCCTTGCCGCCCGATTCGATCCGGATGTCGAGCACCTCCGACTCCAGCTCCCCGAGCGGAAAGGGCTGCCGCACGTGCGGCGACAGCTGACGCAGGTATTCGGTGATCGCCGCCGGCGAGGCGTCGAAGAACACCACGGCGCCGTAACGGAACACGACCGCCAGCCCATTGCCCGCAGGGCGGTTGCCGGCGAGGGCGGCGCCGAGTGGCGAGCCGATCAGTTCCATCACGAGCGGGGCGCTCGCCATCCGGTCGGTCGAACCGAGGGCCGCCACGTCGATGCCGGTGCCGACCAGCACGGCCCGCGCCTGGAAGGCCATGGTCGAAGGCGACGACGATGCGGGCCGAGGGGCGTCCATGAGATCGCTGAAACGGGGGGTGGTCGACCAAGGTGTCCAGGGCGGACGGATCGCTCGGGCGGGTGGAGGCGGCGCACCACGCGCCTTCCGCATGCTCCAGCCTAACAATTGCATCCCAGCGAGGCGATGCACCAACGGAGCGACACGACCATGAGCACATCACAACGAATCGACCCGACGCTGCTCGAGCACTTGCTCGTGCAGCATCGCGATCTCCATGCCCGCCTGCAGACGCTGCGGGCGGCGTTCAGCGACCCTGCGAATCGGGGCTCGGCCGACCTTCGCGCCGCGCTTGCCGATCTTCGCACGATTCTCCAGGAGCACTTCGTCCAGGAGGAGGCGGGAGGCTTCATCGAGGAATCGATCGCCCGGATTCCTCGGCTCGCATCGGCGGCACGCGATGTGATGGCCGAGCACCCGAGGCTGCTCGATGAACTCGACGGCTTGCTGGAATCCCTGTCGGTGCTCGATATTTCTCCTGCCGGCTGGCGGTCGGCTCGCGAACGCTTCAACGCGTTTGCCGACCATCTCCTCGCCCATGAAAGGAACGAGCATGCTGTGGTGCAGGACGGCTACAACGAAGACTTCGGTCTGGACGATTGAGGGAGCAGGCCTCGTGACGGTCGTCGTCGGCACGATGCTGGCGATGGCCTGGGGCCTGAGCGGCGATGCTGCCGATCCTTCCACCCCCCGTCCTGATCAGGTGGCGGGCTTCATGCGGGCGAAACTCATCCACAGTCAGGATGTGCTCGAAGGACTCGCGATCGAAGACTTCGATCTGATCGACAAGGGGGCCCAGCAGCTCTCGCTTGCCAGCGACGATGCGAGCTGGCAGGTGCTGCAGACGGAGGATTACGCGCGGCAGAGCGCGGAGTTTCGCCGCTCCTGCGACAGCCTGCGGAAGGCGGCCAAGGCGCACAACCTCGACGGGGCAGCCTTGGCCTGGATGGAGGTCACCATGAAGTGCATCCAGTGCCACAAGTATGTCCGCGACGAGCGGTCGTCTTCCCGCTGACGGCGATTCACTCGAACACCACGGTGCGGTGGCCGTGGAGGAAAACCCGTTCTTCGAGCACGAGCCGCACGGCTCTGGCGAGGACGAGTTTTTCGACGTCGCGTCCGGCCTGCGCCATGCGTTCCGGCGTGTCGGTGTGGTCCACCGTGGTGACGTCCTGGGCGATGATGGGCCCCGCGTCGAGTTCTTCGGTGACGAAGTGGGCGGTGGCACCGATGAGCTTCACACCCCGCGCAAACGCCTGGCGGTAGGGGGCGGCACCGGCGAACGCGGGCAGGAACGAGTGGTGGATGTTGACGATGCGATTCGGGTAGCGAGCGATCGCATCGGCCGAGAGCACCCGCATGTAGCGGGCCAGCACGACGTAGTCGGGCGCGTAGGCGTCGATCGCCCGCACGAGCGAACGCTCGTGATCTTCACGCGAGAGCCCTTCGTGCGGCACGTGGTGAAAGGGCACGCTGAATCGCTCCACGAGGCTGCGGAGGTCGTCGTGATTGGCGACGACTGCCACGATCCGTCCTGGCAGTTCGCCGACGGCGTCGAGCAGGAGCAGTTCACCCAGGCAGTGGGGCTCGCGGGTAGCGCACACCACGATCGGCCGGCGCTCCTCGCGGGTCACCCGCACGCGGGCGGATGCGGGAAGCACGGAAGCCAGATCGCGAGCGAGGAGATCGGCCGGCACTGGCTCGCCGGCAGGGGCCACCTCCGCACGGAAGAAGAAGTGGCCGGCGGAGCCATCGACATACTCGTGGTTGCTCTCGATGTTCAACCGCCGGGCTTCGATCACGCCGGTGATGCGGTGAATCAGCCCCACTTCATCGGGGCAATCGACCAGCACGATCTCCCGTCCGCGGGCATCCGCCATCACCAGGCCCCTCTCGTCTGATCCGTCGAAGAAGCGGTGATGCCCGGCACCCACGCCAGCACCACCTCATCCACGGCGATATCGGTTTTTCGGGCAGGAATCTCGATCGATTCCAGGGCCATGGCCTCCGGGGCCGACTCCGCCCGAATCCGGTCGATCGCCTGCTCGATCTCCTGGTGCATCTGCTCGCGGCGTTCCTCGAGCGTGGTCAGGCTTTCTTCGGCGTGGGCCACGTCGGCCTGCTGCCGCGCGGCGCGGCTCGCCGATCGCATCGAGGTGGCTGTGCGGCTGATCGTGGTGGACGAGATTTTCTTGCGTCCGAGGAGGGCGGCGAGCACCGCCGAGCCGATCGACACGTAGGTCTGCATGGATTGGTTCTGGGCCTCGGCCTTTTCCCGTTCCACCTTCTGACGGGCCCGTTCGATTCGGTCATCGAGGCTGGCGAGCTTGGTGGCAAACGTGCGTTGGAGCGCATCGATCTGTTCGTCGCGCCACTCCTTGGCACGCTGCGTGATCCGAATCCGAAAAGCACCTTCGGTTTCGTCGGGGCGCGACACCATCCCGAGCCGCGATGCCGACCAGAGCTGAAGCCGGGAGGTGCGGCCGAGGTGGCTCTTGAGCGATCGCGCCAGGGTTGCGTAGCTTCGGGGCGTGGTGAGCGGGGCGGGCAGCGAGGCAAACGAGCCGGCCCGCGGGGCCGGCTCCAACGCCGGCGGCGAAACGACCTCCGACGCCGACTCCCATGCCGCTTCGCCGAGGGCATCGCCGACCGGCGCGACACAGAAGAACTCACGACCGAAATCGATGCCGGCGGATTCCTTGGCGTAGCGCACGCGCGCCCGGCCGACGATCATCGGCGTGTAGTGAACCGCGGCGCCGGGGGGCATGGCCTCACGGGGCGCGAGAAAAACCTCGCGGATGCCGGGAGGGAGGAGCGGCCTCGGGCCCGCGTGCCAGGCTGCTGCGTTGGTGGAAGGGACCGTGCCCGATGCGATCGGTGCCTCGGCGGGAGGTGACGAGAGTCGCCGGATCTCGTCGCGCAGAAGCGGACCCCGGAGGTAGGCCATGGTCCATCGGCTTTGAAACAGCGTCTCCTCGTCGCCGTGCACGCTGTGGAGCAGGAACCGGCGCTGCTCGAGGCCCGAGAGAAGGGCGTCGAGCCGACGGCGATCGAAGGATCCGCCGGAAGCCTGGGCCGCACCCTCCAGACCATCGAGCACCCGCGCCTTGTCGCGGGCCGTCTGCAGCCGGCCGAGAAACCACAGGCCTGCGTTGGAGAGGCCCTTGTAGTCGAGGTCGACGGGGTTTTGCGTGGCCAGGACCACGCCGAGCCCGTAGGCACGCGCCTGCTTCATCAGGGTCAGAATCGGCGTTTTGCTCGGGGGGTTTGCGGTGGGCGGGACGTAGCCGAACACCTCGTCCATCAGGAACAGCGCCCGCAGCGACGAGGTGCCTCCCTGCGACCTCATCCACGCCACGGCCTGCGAGGCGAGGAGGGTGACGAACGCCATGCGCTGCGGGTCGGCGAGGTGGGCGATCGACACCACGGCCACCCGTGGCTTGCCCTCCGGGGTCCAGAGGAGTTGGCCGAGGTCGAGCGGTTCGCCTTCGAGCCACGCGTCGAATCCCGGAGCGGCCGCCACCGTGTTGAGCCGCGTGGCCAGCTGAAAGCGTTCGCCGGCCGGGAAGAAGTTTTCCAGGTCGAGAAAGCCGATCCGTTCGATCGGCGGAGCCGGGATCGCCCGCACGAGGGTTCCAAAGTCGACCTGCTGGCCGCTCCGCCAGAGCGTGTCGAGGATCGTGGCGAGCAGCACGTGCTCGCGGCTCTGGCCCGGCTCGCCGCCGATGCCGGCCAAGGCCAGGATCGACGACACGAGCGCCTCGATCCGCTCGCGTCGTGCCTCCGGGTCGTCGGCGATCGCGTCGGGGGGCGCCGCGAGGCTTCCGAGCATGGCCAGCGGACGCCCGGCCCTGCTGCCGGGTGTGAAGATCGTCATCTCCGCCGCGTCACGCAGTCGCTGAATGCGTTCGGCCGATTGGCCACTGGCCTCGAGTCCCTCGGTCCATTTTCTGGCGGTCTTCTCGGCGAGTTGTTCCAGCGTGATCCCGTCGCGATGGGCAGCGTCTGCATCAACCCAGGGAAGGAAGTCGGCGGGAGCCAGGGCGGGAAAAGAAAGCAGCACATTGGCGAGATCCCCCTTCGGATCGATCACCAGCGTCGGGATGCCGTCGAGGGCGGCTTCTTCGATCAGCCCGATGAGGAGGCCCGTCTTTCCGCTGCCGGTCATGCCCACGCAGACGGCGTGGGTGGTGAATCGCCTCGCATCGACGAGCAGCGGAGCACCGGTGGGTTGCCCCGAGTCAGCGTCGAGCGTCTGCCCCAGGTAGAACACGCCCAGCCCTTCGATCGCGGCCGGGATGGGATCGGACGGAGGCGTGCGCGGTGTGGTGGATGCCATCGAGAGGGCTCCAAGGTCCCTGGAAAGTTCCCCGATTCAACGTCGCGGGAGGGGATCGTGCAACTCGCCGGCCCTGCCGGAGGCGAGGGTTTGCTAGGATTTTCGCGTTGAACCCAGCAGGAACCGATCAGCCCGTGACCACCTCGTCCGCTTCAGCCCCTCGCGGGGTGACCGTCCTCCTCGTCGACGACCAGCCGATCATCGGCGAGGCGGTGCGACGCATGCTGGCCGGCGAGGAGGGGGTGTCGTTTCATTACTGCAAAGACGCCACGGCCGCGCTCGAGACGGCGGCTGAGATTCGGCCCACCGTGATCCTTCAGGACCTGGTCATGCCCGAGATCGACGGGCTGACGCTCGTTCGGCAGTTTCGCGCCGACGACCGGTTTCACGACGTTCCCATCATCGTGCTCTCCACCAAGGAGGATCCGGCGGTGAAGGCGGAAGCCTTCGCGGTGGGGGCCAACGACTACATCGTCAAGCTTCCCGACCGGCTCGAACTGATCGCACGCGTTCGCTACCATTCCCGCGGCTATGTGGCCCTCGTGGAGCGAAACGAGGCGTTTACCGCACTCGAAGCGAGCCGTCAGGTGCTCGCCAATGACCTGGCCACCGCCGCCGACTACGTGCGGTCGCTTCTCCCGAAGCCGCAGGCCGAGGGGACGGTGCTGGCCGACTGGCGATTCATTCCATCGGCCGCGCTCGGGGGAGACGCCTTCGGCTATCACGAGCTCGATGCCGACCACTTTGCCGTCTACCTGCTCGACGTGTGTGGCCATGGGGTGGGGGCGGCACTCCTGTCGGTCTCGGCGCTCAACGCGATCCGGAGCGAGGCGCTCCCGCATACCGACTTCCACGACCCGGGGGCGGTGCTGGCCGCGCTCAACAAGGCGTTTCCCATGGAGCGTCAGAACGACATGTTTTTCACCGTGTGGTACGGCGTTTTCCACCGGGGCAGTCGGGTGATGCGATGGGCTGGAGGCGGCCATCCGCCGGCGCTCCTGGTGCCGGCCACCGGGGCTCCTCAAAAGCTCGACTCCGATGGTCCCCTCATCGGGGCGGTGGACGGACTGGAGTTTTCAGGGAGCGAGGTGGTCGTGCCGCCCAACTCCAGGCTGTATGTCTACAGCGACGGCGCCTTTGAAATCAGCCGCCCAGACGGGTCGATGTGGGGGTTTGAGGAGTTTGTGGCCACGCTCACCAAGCCTCCCGCGGGGGCGGAGAGCCCGATCGACGCGCTCGTGACCCGCGTTCGGGCCATCTCGGGCCGGGACGACTTCCACGACGACTTTTCGATGGTCGAACTCGCCTTTGCCTAGGACCATCCCCCCAGGCCGTTTTGACGGAAAAAAGCGTTGTTTGGCCGGTCGGCGGGGCCGGCTTGCAGGGGAATGTCGAATCCGTACACTTCAGAGTTTCGCGGTTCCGACCGGCCGCTAGCGTAGCTCAATTGGCAGAGCAGCTGATTTGTAATCAGCAGGTTGCGGGTTCAACTCCCGCCGCTAGCTCACCAAGACGGCGGTTGCGCGGGCACGTCCAGCCGAAGGCGTCGTGCAGCCATCGCGTCGAGCGGTGTGGCTGCTGGCTTCTGGCTGGGGCGCCCTCGCTGCCGTCGGCGCCACGTTCGGAGCGCGGATGCGTTTCACCATCGCCCATCCACCGATCACCACCACAACCCACGATTCGCACAACCAAGCCGTCTGTCATGGGCGGCGAACAGGAGAAGCGTCAGCCGTACACACCAGGGGAGTTTCCCGAGCGGTCAAAGGGGTCAGACTGTAAATCTGATGGTTTCTACCTTCGCAGGTTCGAATCCTGCACTCCCCAGTCTCATCCCGCTGCCGTCAGGTTCCAGCATCCGACGGGTCGTCGCCTGGTGTCGGGCGGAGATCCGACAGCGGGTCGCAACTGCGGGTGTAGCTCAATGGTAGAGCCATAGCCTTCCAAGCTAAAGACGAGGGTTCGATTCCCTTCACCCGCTTCGACGGTTTGTACGCCCGCCGTGATCTCGCTCAATCATCACCGTTTCCCTCACCGATACAGTCACTAGCCCACCCACCAAACCGAACCAGGATCCATGGCCGCGGCGCATTCGCAAACCTCGCTGCTGTAGCTCAGTTGGTAGAGCACGTCCTTGGTAAGGACGAGGTCATGGGTTCGAGTCCCATCAGCAGCTTCATCGTTCGTTCGTATCACTAACCACCAGAGAAGGACCCCCAAGGGAGAAAGCATGGCAAAGGACACGTTCACGCGGACCAAGCCGCACGTCAACGTCGGCACGATCGGTCACATCGACCACGGCAAGACGACCCTCACGGGCGCTCTCGTCGCGGTGCAGGCAGCCAAGGGCATGGCCCAGGCCAAGAGTTACGCCGACATCGCGAAGGGCGGTACCGTTCGTGACGAAACGAAGACGGTGACCATCGCCGTCAGTCACGTGGAATACGAGACCGACAAGCGTCACTATGCCCACATCGACTGCCCGGGCCACGCCGACTTCATCAAGAACATGATCACCGGTGCCGCCCAGATGGACGGCGCGATCCTGGTGGTGAGTGCCGCTGACGGCCCCATGCCCCAGACCCGTGAGCACATCCTGCTGGCCAAGCAGGTCGGTGTGCCCGCGCTGGTCGTGTTTCTCAACAAGGTCGACCTCGTGGACGACCCCGAGCTCCTCGACCTCGTGGAAATGGAAATCCGCGAGCTTCTCACGAAGTACGGCTTCCCCGGCGACGACGTGCCGATCATCCGTGGTGCTGGCAAGCCGGCCTACGACAGCCCGGCCGACCCGGCGGCGAGCAAGTGCATCAGCGACCTGCTCGATGCCGTCGACGCCTACATTCCGGAGCCGGTCCGTGAGCTCGACAAGCCGTTCCTCATGGCCATCGAAGACGTGTTCTCGATCGAAGGTCGTGGCACCGTGGCCACGGGTCGTATCGAGCGCGGCCTGGTGAAGGTTGGCGACGAAGTCGAAATCATCGGCCTGAAGGACAAGGCCGAGAAGACGACCGTCACCGGCGTTGAGATGTTCAAGAAGGTGCTTGATAGCGGACAGGCTGGCGACAACGTCGGCTGCCTCCTCCGTGGCGTCGCTCGCGACGGCATCGAGCGTGGCCAGGTGCTCGCGAAGCCGGGCTCGATCAAGCCCCACAAGAAGTTCGAGTGCGAGGTGTACGTGCTGTCGAAGGAGGAGGGTGGCCGTCACACACCGTTCTTCGCCGGCTATCGGCCGCAGTTCTACTTCCGCACGACCGACGTGACCGGTTCGACGAAGCTCCTCGGCGGCGTCGAAATGTGCTCGCCGGGCGACAACGTCAAGATGGAAGTCGAGCTGATGGTTCCCATCGCCATGGACGACGGTGTTCGCTTCGCCATTCGCGAAGGCGGCAAGACGGTCGGTTCGGGCGTGGTCACCAAGATCCTCGACTGATTCAGGCCGGGGTCATGGCCCCGGAGGCGATTCAATGAGTCTGGGGTTGCGGCCCCGGAGAAGCGTATGTGAGTTCGGGGTCACGGCCCCGGCGATGAAATCCAAGGAGCCGGGCTCCGGAGCAATCCGGGGCCCGGCCTCCACAGGGGCGTAGCTCAACTGGCAGAGCGCTGGTCTCCAAAACCAGAGGTTGCGAGTTCGATCCCCGCCGCCCCTGCTCGACGGTGCCGCCCGCGGGCTGGGGACGATGGTTCGACGCAGGTTCGACAGGCTGGATGCAGGATCGACAGGGACGCGGAACTGGCGACGGAGCGCGTGAGGTTCGAGATGCAGGAACAACTCAAAACCGCTGGCTTCTGGGGAGAACTCCTCAGCTTTTCCGTCTACAAACGGAATCAGGGGCGCGTTGCGCGCCAGGTGACGTTTGCGGCGCTCGCGCTCATCGTTGGCGTCGGCATCTGGAGGCTGTCCCAGTTGCTGGCCGTGATCTACGGCGGCGGAGCCGATGCCGCGCTGGCTGGGCTCACGGGCACGTCGGCCGACATGGGAGTGGTTCGGTTCCTGCTTCCTGGCGTGCTGCTGGCGATCGGGCTGTGGTTCTGCTACCGCCTGGTGAACGTGCCCCGGGTGGCTGACTTCTTGATCGCGGTGGAGGCCGAGGTCGCGAAGGTTTCCTGGCCCAGCGGCGAGGAAGTCTTTCGCAGTTCGCTGGTGATCATTTTCCTGATTTTTGCGTTGTCGGCCCTCCTTGCGGCCTACGACCTCTTTTGGTGGTTCGTCCTGCGGATCGTGCTGCGGACGGGCTGATGTCGTACGCGGTCGTCTTTTTTTCAACACACTTCAACGGGTTGGTCTGATGTCCATGAGCGACGAAACAACGAACGAGCACGATCCGGTGCCCGCCGATGGGTTGCCGCCGTCTGAGGCGTCGGTCGAGACGCGCCACGACGTCGTTGATGCCGATGACGACGACGGCGTGGTCGAACTGGCCGATCCGTTCGCCGGTGGTGAAGACGCGACGCCGGTCGAGACCGCTTCGGATGAGCCGGCTGCTCCGGTCGGCGACATGCACTGGTACATCCTCAAGGTTCAGAGCAACCGGGAAGACTCGATCCGCGAGGCCCTTCTTCGCCGCGTGTCGATCCAGGGCATGGATCGCTGGTTTGGCGAAGTGGTGGTGCCCAAGGAACAGGTCACCGAGTTCAAGGGGGGCAAGAAGCGGGTGGTGTCGCGAAAGCTCTACCCGGGCTACATCCTCGTTCAGATGATTCTCAACGACGAGACCTGGTATCTCGTTCGTGAGACAGGGGGAATCGGCGACTTCACCGGGTCAGCCGGCCGGCCGAGCCCGATGCTGCCGCAGGACGTTGCCAAGCTGCTCAACAAGGCTGAGGAGAAGGCCGACGACCAGCCGCGGCTCAAGATCAGCTTCAAGAAGGGCGATCGCGTCAAAATCAACGAAGGCACCTTCGAGAACTTTGAAGGCGAAGTCGAGCAGATCGACGAGGCCAATGGCCGCGTGACGGTGATGCTCAGCATTTTTGGCCGGTCAACGCCGGTGGATATCGAGTATTGGCAGATTGAGACGGTCTGACCCGCACCGCTGGTGGGGCGAGGTTAGGATTCATCAACACAAGCGATTCAACGAGACGGACTGAAGAAAGGTCATCGCGATGGCGAAGCAGGTGGTTGGACAAGCGAAGTTTCAGGTTCCAGGCGGGCAGGCCACACCGGCCCCCCCGGTCGGTACGTCGCTCGGTCGGTTCGGTATCAACCTGGGCCAGTTCGTCCAGCAGTTCAACGATCGCACCCGCGAAGCCGCGGGGATGCCGATCCCCGTGGTCGTCACGGTGTACAACGACCGTTCGTTTGATTTCATCACCAAGAGCCCGCCGGCGGCCGCCCTCCTGAAGAAGGCGGCTGGTCTGGCCAAGGGGTCGGGTGTTCCCAACAAGGACAAGGTTGGGAAGGTGACTGTCGCTCAGGTCGACGAGATCGTTCGCCTCAAGGGAAGCGATCTCAATGCCCGCGACAACGAGCATGCCCGTCGCATGGTCGAAGGCACCGCCCGCAGCATGGGCATCGTCGTCGAGGGCTGATCGCCCTCTGTTGCAGCACACCTTTTCATTTTTTCCAGCGATTCCAAGGATTCACGACAGTGGCCACCACCAAGCGGATGCGAGCGATGCTCGCCGTCAAGCCTCAATCCGAAGCGCCCCTCCCTCTTTCCGAGGCAGTGGCGGTGCTCAAGAAGTTTCCAGCGCCGAAGTTCGATCAGACCGTCGAGATCCACATGCGTCTCGGCATCGATCCGAAGCAGGCCGACCAGATCATTCGTGGATCGCTCGTGCTGCCGCACGGCATCGGCAAGACCAAGCGGGTCGTCGTGTTTGCCAAGGGCAATCTCGCCGACGATGCGAAGGCCGCCGGTGCCGAGGAGGTTGGCGCCGAGGAGCTGGCGAAGAAGATCAAGGATGGCTGGACCGACTTTGACGTGTGCATCGCCGCGCCCGACATGATGGGTCTGGTTGGTCCGCTCGGCAAAGTGCTCGGCCCTCGCGGTCTGATGCCCAGTCCGCGTGCCGGCACCGTGACCGCCGACCTCAAGAAGACCGTTTCGGAATACAAGGCCGGCAAGGTCGAGTTCCGCAACGATCCCACCGGCATCGTCCATGCGGTCGTTGGCAAGGCGAGCTTCGACGCCAGCAAGCTCGTCGACAACATCCGTGCCTTCATCGACCACATCGTCGGCATGCAGCCGTCGAGTGTTCGCGGCCAGTACGTCAAGAGCGTTTCGATTTCGGGCACCATGACGCCTGGCGTGATGGTCACTGCCTGATCGTTTCCCGTCCCACCCCACCCAACCCGTTTCTCTGGATTTCTGTTTGCCATGAGCAAAGCCATCAAGGACATGCTGGTCGACGACCTCAAGGGACGCCTGCAGGGCGTCGGTGAGGTGATCGTGGTCAGCCTCGGAAAGCTCGACTCCATCAAGACCGCTCAGCTGCGGCAGACGCTCCGCAAGAAGCGGATCAGCCTCACGCTGGTCAAAAACAGCCTGGCGCGCCGCGCCATGGAAAACACGCCGCTGGCGCCCGCCTTTGAGCAGGCCGCCGGCATGCTCGCCATCGCGTGGGGCGGCGAAGACATCGTTGATCTCGCGAAGGAACTGGATCGCCTTCAGGGCGTGAAAGACTTCGAAGGCTTTGAGTGCCGCGGTGGTGCCCTCGACGGGGCGCGGCTCGACGCCGGCGATGTGAAGCAGGTGGCCAAGTGGCCCACTCGCACGGAGCAGCTTTCGATTCTCTCGGGGCAGATTTCCTCGCTCGGCAGCACGCTTTCGGGCCAGATTCTCTCGTCGGGCAGCACGCTCGCCGGGCAGATCAGCTCGCGTGTCGACGATCTGGAAAAGGCCGCCGGGGGCGGGGAGGCCGCTGCCTGACCCGGCAAATGCCGGGATTTTTCAGGGCGGACTTCACGCCGGATTTCTACATGGTATGACAAAAGGCTCGATAGGCGGACCAGCCCACGCCCCGCCTGCCGACCAAACGCATTTTTCAAACTTCCACATTACTGACCAGCGGCCGCCTGACCCCCAGGCGAACCCGCCAATTTCGAAGGGAAAGGACCTCGAGCGATGGCAACGGCTGAAGCAACGCGTGAATTTTCGCAGGAAACCAAGGATCTGGGCGACAAGATCGTTGGCCTCACCCTGAAGGCTGCGAAGGAGCTGTCCGATTACCTTGACGAGGTTCACGGCATCAAGCCCGCCGCTGGCGGCGCGGTGATGATGGCTGCTCCGGCTGGCGGCGCTGCTGCTGGCGGTGCCGAAGCTGCCGCTGAGAAGACCGAGTTTGACGTCGTTCTCGAAGCGTTCGGCGACAACAAGATCGGCGTCATCAAGGTGGTGCGTGCCGCGACCGGCCTCGGCCTCAAGGAAGCCAAGGACATGGTCGAAGGCGCTCCCTCCAAGGTGAAGGAAGGCATTTCGAAGGCCGACGCTGAGAAGCTCAAGAAGGAGCTGGAAGAGGCCGGCGCCAAGGTTGCGATCAAGTAAAACGCTCAAAATACGCCGTTTGGCGCCGGGGAGTTGGACTGCCCGGTGCCAAACGGTATAGTATTTGCGTTTCGCCTGTCGCCCCCCCGCTGGTTTTCCCGCCGCCCGCCTTTGCCCCTGGTAGATGGCCGTTCGATTGTGGGTCGCTGTCTGATGGTTTTTGCGCCCATGGCGCAGGCCTTCAGGCCTCCCTCACGCGACGACGTCTCAGGCATCGCGGATCGCGGCTGCTGCCGTGAGTCGATCCTGTATCCGTTTCTGGTTTTGGGTTGGTCCTGAGTGAGGGAACGCGTAGCCCCTGCGCGGTCCACCAGAGCATTCCGAGGAGTATTTCGTCAATGGCAACTCGCGCCGTACGCCGCCTCCAGCCCACTGAGATTCGCCACTTCGGCAGCCGTCGCGCCAGCCATCACATTCCCGACCTCACCGAAATCCAGACGCGTTTCTACGACGCGTTTCTGCAATACGATGTTCCGTCGGCCAAGCGGAAGGATCATGGCATCGAGGGGGTGCTTCGGGAGATTTTCCCGATCGAGAGTTACGACCGCACGGTCAAGATCGAGTATCTCCGCTACGAGCTTGGCAAGCCGCGGTACAGCCCCGACGAGTGTCGCCAGCTTCGGCTCACCTATGGTCGCCCGCTTCGCGTGTGGCTTCGGCTGACTCGTGAGCAGCCGATCGAGGAAGAGGTGTACCTCGGCGATGTGCCGATCATGCTCGGCGGCGGCGAGTTCATCATCAACGGTGCCGAGCGCGTCGTGGTGAGTCAGCTCCATCGGTCGCCCGGTATCGACTTCGTGGCCGACACCGAGTCGACTGACCGGAAGACCCACAACTGCCGCATCATTCCCGAGCGTGGCAGCTGGATCGAGATCAACGTGTCGAAGAAAGACACGATGCAGGTCCGCATCGACCAGAGCGGAAAGTTCTCCGCCCTGACGCTCCTCCGGGCGATGGACCCGAAGTATTCGAGCGACACCGAGATCCTGAAGCTCTTCTACAAGACCGAGAAGGTGAAGACCGAGGGCGGCCGTTACGTCGCCAAGGTCGAAGGCAAGATTGCCGTCGACGACATCGTCTACCCGAAGGGGAGCGAGCGTGCCGGCGAGATCATCGTGGATGCCGGCTGCAAGATCACGCACGACCAGGCTGAGCTCATCTGCACCTCGGGCCTCAAGGGCATCGAGCTGATGCAGGAGCAGAAGGTGCCGCTGATCATGAATAGCCTTCGTGAAGACGCCGACGAGTCGAAGCGACGCACGGGCGTGGCGCCGAGCCACGAGGATGCCCTGATCCGCATCTA
Source organism: Pirellulales bacterium (assembly GCA_017853835.1). Classification (GTDB taxonomy): domain Bacteria; phylum Planctomycetota; class Planctomycetia; order Pirellulales; family UBA1268; genus QWPN01. The sequence goes on from JAFMIU010000014.1 coordinate 17,491, forward strand.
CCAGCGTCTTCGTCCGGGCAATCCCGCGGCGCTCGACAAGGCGAAGGCGCTATTCGACGAGAAATTCAAAGACACGAACCGCTATCGCCTCGGTCGCGTGGGCCGCTTCCGCATCAATCGCAAGCTCGGCCTCGATGTGCCCGAAACGGAGATGACGCTGCGGTCGGAGGACCTGATCGCGGCCATTCGCTACATGCTCCAGCTGAGCGAGGGCGAGGGCGAGGTGGAGGTCGACGACATCGACCACCTCGGCAATCGTCGCCTCCGCACGATCGACGAACTGGCGAGCGACGAACTCCGCAAGGGCTTCCTCAAGCTTCGTCGGACGGTCCAGGAGCGGATGAGCCTCAAGGACGTGGCGGAGATGTCGCCTCGCACCCTGATCAATCCGAAGAGCATCTCGGCAGCGATCGAATACTTCTTCGGTCGTGGCGAACTCTCGCAGGTGGTCGACCAGACCAATCCGCTGTCGATGCTCACGCACGAGCGTCGTCTTTCGGCGCTCGGACCAGGCGGCTTGAATCGGAAGCGTGCCGGCTTCGAAGTGCGCGACGTGCACATCTCGCACTACGGTCGAATCTGCCCGATCGAGACGCCGGAAGGCACGAACATCGGCCTCATCTCGAGCATGGCCATCTACTCGGGCGTCGATTCGTATGGCTTCCTCGTGACTCCCTACCGGAAGGTCTCGAAGTGCAAGCTCACCGACGACGTGGTGTGGCTGCGTGCCGACGAGGAGCACGAGGCGCATCTCGCTCCGGCTGATGCGACCGTGGTCGACGGCAAACTCGTGGGCGACAACATCATCGCCCGGTATCGCGGCGACTTCGTGCTCGTGCCCGCGGAGAACATCGAGTACATCGACGTGGCCCCGAGCCAGATGGTCGGCGTCTCGGCCGGCCTGATTCCCTTCCTCGAGCACGACGACGCCAATCGCGCGTTGATGGGCTCCAACATGCAGCGGCAGGCCGTGCCGCTGCTCGTCACCGAGCCGCCGATCGTGGGCACGGGCATGGAGCGCGACGTGGCCGTCAACTCCGGCCTGTTGGTTCGTGCCGCCAAGAAGGGCACCGTGACCTACGTCGATGCCGAGACGATCGAGGTGACGCCGCCGACCTCCGGCGCCTCGCCCGACGTGTATCCGCTCCGGAAGTACGTCGGCCTCAATGAGCGGACGTGCCAAAACCAGAAGCCCATCGTCACCCTCGGCCAGAAGGTCGAGAAGGGTGAGGTGCTGGCCGACGGTGCGGCGACGTTCAAGGGCGAGCTGGCCCTGGGCCGGAACGTGCTCGTGGGCTTCATGGCATGGGACGGCTTCAACTTCGAAGACGCGATCATCATCAGCGAGGAGCTGGTGCAGGACGACGTCTACACCTCGATCCACATCGAGGAGTACGACATCGAGATTCGTGACACGAAGCTCGGCCGCGAGGAGTTCACCCGCGACATCCCGAATGTCGGTGAGCGTGCGCTGCACAACCTCGACGAGGGTGGCATTGTCCGCATCGGCACCTATGTTCGGCCCGGCGACATCCTCGTGGGCAAGGTTTCGCCCAAGAGCAAGACGGAGCTCACGCCGGAAGAGAAGCTCCTCCACGCGATCTTCGGTCGTGCTGGCGAGGACGTGAAGAACGATTCGCTGGAGGTGCCGTCGGGCGTCGAAGGCATCGTCATCGCGACCGAGAAGTTTTCGCGGCAGATGAGCCTTTCGGAAGAAGAGCGTCGCGAGTTCCAGAAGCAGCTGAAGGAAGTTGAAAGCGAAGGCAACCTGCGGATCGCCGAGGCGTTTGGCGCCATGATCGGCGAGATCGAGAAGGTCGTGCAGAAGCCGCTGACGACCGACGACGGCAGCCCCATGGTTCGCAATCAGGACCACAAGATCGTGGCCGAGCGGGCTGCCGCCTTCCGTCCCGACGAGTTCGATATCCGTTCGCCGCAGCGGAAGGCCGACGTCGACAAGATCATCAAGACGATGTGGCCGACGGTGGAAGAAGCGATCGACGCCAAGGATCGTCGCCTCAACAGCATGAAGCGGGGCGACGAGCTTCGTCCGGGCGTGCTGCAGATGGTGAAGGTCTATGTCGCGGCGAAGCGAGTGATCTCGGTCGGCGACAAGATGGCCGGTCGTCACGGCAACAAGGGTGTGATCGCCAAGATCCTGCCCAAGGAAGACATGCCATTCCTCGCCGACGGCACGCCGCTTCAGATCCTTCTCAATCCGCTGGGCGTTCCGAGCCGAATGAACGTCGGCCAGATTCTGGAAACGCACCTCGGGTGGGCCGGCATGAAGCTCGGCTTCCAGGCCATCACGCCGGTGTTTGACGGAGCCAGCGAAGACGACATCAACCAGGTGCTCGACGACGCGAAGCTCCCCCGACACGGCAAGGCGCAGCTATTCGATGGCCGCACCGGCGAGCCGCTCGAGCAGGAGACGACCGTCGGCTACATCTACATGCTGAAGCTCCACCACCTCGTCGACGACAAGGTTCACGCCCGTTCGACGGGGCCCTACTCGCTCATCACCCAGCAGCCGCTGGGTGGAAAGGCCCGCTTCGGCGGCCAGCGTTTCGGGGAGATGGAAGTGTGGGCGCTCGAGGCGTATGGCGCTGCCTACATCCTCCAAGAGCTGCTCACCGTGAAGAGCGACGATGTCGAGGGCCGTACGAAGATCTACGAGAGCATGGTGAAGGGCGAAAACACGCTCGAGGCCGGCACGCCCGCCAGCTTCGACGTGCTCACGAACGAGATTCGTGGGTTGGCCCTGAACATGCAGTTGGAAAAGCGGCGGGTCTGACGCCCTGTCGCCGGACTGGGGCCGGGTGTCGGCCGCGGCGGCGAGCGTTGGACGATGAGGATCGAGCAGGTTGATTGAGCGGTTTCGGAACAGAACAAGGGAGACCACCCGTGAGCATCGGTGAAGCCACCTACGATCGCGTCAACGACTATTCGGCCGTGAAGATCAGCCTGGCGCGGCCCCACGACATCCGCAGCTGGTCGTTCGGCGAGGTGAAGAAGCCCGAAACCATCAACTACCGCACCTTCCGTCCGGAGAAGGACGGCCTGATGTGCGAGAAGATCTTCGGACCCGAGAAGGACTGGGAGTGCTCCTGCGGCAAGTACCGCGGGATGAAGTACAAGGGGATGATCTGCGACCGCTGCGGCGTGAAGGTCACGCACAGCCGCGTGCGTCGCAAGCGGATGGGGCACATCGAGCTTGCCGCGCCGGTCGTTCACATCTGGTTTTTCAAGGCGATGCCGAGCCGGCTCGGCGCGCTGCTCGACATGAAAACGTCGAGCCTGGAGAAGGTGATCTACTTCCAGGACTACGTCGTTCTCGACCCCAAGGATACTCCGCTCAAGAAGCAGCAGCTCCTCACCGAAGAGGAGTTTCGTGAGGCCCGCACCACCTACGGCGAAGGCGCATTCGACGCCGAGATGGGCGCCGAAGCCGTGCGCAAGCTCCTCCTCGGGCTCGATCTGGTGACGCTGTCGAAGGAGCTTCGCGAAGAGCTCGTGACGACCAACTCGAAGCAGAAGAAGAAGGATCTCGTCAACCGGCTGAAGATCGTCGAGGCGATCCGCGACAGCGAAAACAAGCCCGAGTGGATGGTGCTCGACGTGATTCCGGTGATCCCTCCGGATCTTCGTCCGCTCGTGATGCTCGACAGCGGCAACTTCGCGACGAGTGACCTCAACGACCTCTATCGCCGCATCATCAACCGCAACAACCGCCTCAAGAAGCTCGTTGACCTCAACGCGCCTGAGGTGATCATTCGTAACGAGAAGCGAATGCTGCAGCAGTCGGTCGATGCGCTCTTCGACAACAACCGCTGCAAGCGTCCGGTGCTCGCCTCGAGCAACCGTCCGCTGAAGAGCCTCACCGACATGATCAAGGGCAAGCAGGGTCGATTCCGTGAGAATCTGCTCGGCAAGCGAGTCGACTACTCCGCCCGATCGGTGATCGTGGTGGGGCCGACGCTGCGGCTCCATCAGTGCGGTCTGCCCAAGAAGATCGCCCTCGAGCTTTACCAGCCGTTCATCATCCGTCGGCTCAAGGAACTCGGCCACGCCGACACGATCAAGAGCGCCAAGAAGATGCTCGAGCGGAAGGACGCGGAGGTGTGGGACATCCTCGAAGAGGTGATCCGCAATCATCCCGTGCTTCTCAATCGAGCCCCTACGCTCCACCGCATGGGCATCCAGGCCTTCGAGCCGGTGCTTGTGGAAGGCAACGCCATCAAGCTCCATCCGCTCGTGTGCAAGGGCTTCAACGCCGACTTCGACGGCGACCAGATGGCCGTCCATCTGCCGCTCTCGATCGAGGCGCAGGTCGAGGCCCACACCCTGATGCTGGCGACGAACAACATCTTCAGCCCCGCCAACGGCGCGCCGATCATCTCGCCGTCGCAGGACGTGGTGATGGGATGCTACTACCTCACCATGTCGCTCCCGCGCCGCAAGGGCGAGGGAATGGTGTTCAAGGATTTCGCCGAGGTCGAGATCGCCCATTCGGTCGGCAAGGTCGACACGCACGCGGTCATCAAGGTCAAGCTGCCGTCGAACCGTCGGCTCAAGACCGACGTTGAAGCGCTGGGCAAGCCGGGTGCCGTGATCGAGACGACCGTCGGCCGCGTGCTGTTCAACTCAGCGCTGCCCGAAGGCATGCTCTTCTACAACATCCCGATGCGGTCGAGCGAGTTGGCTCGCGTGATCTCCGACTGCTATCAGGCCCTCGGCCGTCGCAAGACGATCGATCTCCTCGACGACATGAATCGCGTCGGCTTCGGCTGGAGCACCAAGAGCGGCCTGTCGTTCGCGACGGATGACCTCATCACGCCCGCGACGAAGACCCGCATCATCGGCGACGCCGAGAAGGAAGTTCTGAAGATCCTCAAGCGGTACCAGAAGGGCGTGATCACCGACGGCGAGCGATACAACTCCGTGCTCGACGCCTGGACGCATGCCCGCGAAGAGATCACCAAGGAGATGATGGCGGAGCTGGAAAAGGACACGGCGAGCGAGTCGCGTCGTGACGGCTACGTCAACCCGATCTACCTGATGGCCCACTCGGGTGCACGAGGTGGCGTGGAGCAGATTCGTCAGCTCGCCGGCATGCGAGGCCTCATGGCCAAGCCGTCGGGCAAGATCATCGAGACGCCGATCAAGGCGAACTTCCGCGAAGGCCTGACGGTGCTCGAGTATTTCAGCTCGACGCACGGTGCGCGAAAGGGTCTGGCCGACACGGCCCTCAAGACGGCCGACTCGGGCTATCTGACCCGCAAACTCGCCGACGTTGCGCAGAACGTGGTTGTGACGATGCATGACTGCGGCACGAGCCAGGGCATCACCAAGGGTGTCATCTACCGCGGTGAGAAGGTCGAAGTGCAGCTTGCCGACAGCATTCGGGGTCGGGTGAGCCGTTCCGATATCCGGAATCCCGTCACCGATGAAGTGATCATCCACGAGGATGAACTGATCACCCCGAGCACGGCCCGTCGCATCGAGGAGCTTGGCCTGGAGAAGATCCAGGTGCGGAGTGCCCTCACGTGCGAGGCACCGCTCGGCGTCTGCCGGCTTTGCTATGGCATGGACCTTTCGACGGGCTCGCTCGTCGAGGAAGGCATGGCCGTCGGCATCATCGCCGCTCAGAGCATCGGTGAGCCTGGAACGCAGCTGACGATGCGGACCTTCCACATCGGCGGCGTCGGTCAGCGGGCGATCGAGGAGAGCGAATACAAGGCGAAGCGAGGTGGTTTGGTCCGCTTCACGCGTCTTCGCACCGTGACCAACGAGCAGGGCGAAGAGGTTGTGCTGGCCCGGAACGGCGAAATCGCCATCCTCGACGCGAAGGGTCGGGAACTCGACAAGTTCGAGATTCCGGCCGGTGCCATCCTCAAGGTGAAGGAAAACGACGAGATCAAGCAGGGTGCCGTGCTCGTGCAGTGGGATCCGCACTCGATCCCGATTCTCTCCGAAGTGGCGGGCAAGGTCCGCTACGAGGACGTCATCGAAAACGAGACGCTCCGCGTGGAGAAGGATCCGAGCGGTCACATCCGTCGCATGGTGATGGAGCACAAGGGTGCCTATCACCCGCAGGTCGTGCTCGAAGATGAAACGGGCAAGATCCTCGACTTCTACTATCTGCCCGAGAAGGCCTACATCGAAGTGGCTCCGGGCGAGATGGTGGCGGCCGGTCACATCCTGGCCAAGACGCCCCGCGAAGCCTCGGGTACGCAGGACATCACCGGCGGTCTGCCTCGCGTCACGGAAATCTTCGAGGCCCGCAAGCCGAAGGATCCGGCGATCATGGCGGAGATCGACGGCAAGGTGGAACTCCTCGGCGAGAAGCGTCGTGGCAAGCGGACGATCGTCGTGAAGAACGAGACCGGCCTCGAGCGCGAGCATCTCGTGACCCACGGCAAGCATCTTCGCGTGCACGCCGGCGATATCGTGAAGGCGGGTGAGGCGCTCGTTGACGGGCCGCTCGTGCCGCACGACATTCTTCGGATTTCAGGCGAGGAGGCGGTGCAGCAGTATCTCGTTCGCGAGATTCAGAACGTGTACCGCAGCCAGCGTGTGGACATCGACGACAAGCACATCGAGATCATCGTGTCGCAGATGCTGCGCAAGGTGAAGATCGAGACCGTCGGCGACACCACCCTGCTCCCCGGCAGCGTGATGGATAAGTTTGAGTTCCGTCAGGCCAACGACCGTCTCGCCGACTGCGTTCGCATCACCGAGAAGGGCGACAGCGAGTTCGAGACGGGCAGCATTGTGCCGAAGGACGTGCTCGCCCAGGCCAATGCCCAAATCGAGACGCTCGGCGGAGCGCCCTCCAAGGGTGCCAAGCCAAAGCCGGCCACGGCAAGCACGCAACTCCTTGGCATCACCAAGGCAAGCGTGCAGAGCTCGAGCTTCATCTCGGCCGCCAGCTTCCAGGAGACCACCAAGGTTCTCACCGAGGCGGCGCTCGCCGGCAAGGTGGACAACCTCGTTGGCCTCAAGGAAAACGTGATCCTCGGCCATCTCATCCCGGCGGGAACGGGCTTCAACACGTTCCAGTCGGCGGAGGTGCGAGTTCGTCCCGAGGCGCTCGATGCCCTCCGGATGGATCGCGACAACCTACTGGCCCGGCAGTTTCCGCTCCTCGAGGCCGCCGCACCCGGCGAGTCGATGGAGTCGCTGCCAGACGCCGGTGAGGTGGCTACGATGGAATCAGAGGGCGCCGGCGAGTAGGGATCGTCCTGCCGTGCCGGTGGCCTTTGATGGCCTCATGCGCGAGGGTGATCTCCTATGGCGGCTTCCCGCCGGCCACGCTGTGTGATCGCAGATCCACGAGACGACGGGCACGGCCCTGCCGCGCCGGTTGCGTGCGATGTGGCGAGGCGTGCTGTGGCATGCCACCTCGATGCCGTGTGGCGGGCGATCGAGATCGCCGCTTCAGATCGGGGTGATACGGAGGCGATGCACCGTCTGCGGGTGGCCTGCCGACGGAGCCTCGCGGTGCTTGAAGCCTTTCAGCCCATTCTTCCACGGAGTGGGCGGAAGTGGTTTGTCACGCGTCTGAGGCTGATCAAGCGATCGGCCGGGAAGGCCCGCGACCTCGACGTGATGAATGATCGGCTGGTGGCCGGTTCACATCGGGTGGGAGAGGCCCATGGGGTGGCGGTTTCCGCCCGTCGAGCCCTTCTGGAGACGCTCAGGCGGGAGCGACGAACCGCCCGAGAGCCGGTGGCCACGCTGCATCGGCGCCTTCGGAATGCGGGGTGGCAGGCGCGAGCCACAAAGCTTCAGGGATCCGTTCAGCGGACCGGCATCGGGGCGTGGACGCTGCCGAGGTATGCGAGGCGCAGACTTCGCCCTGTGCTCGCACGGTTTCAGCAGAGGGCCGACCATCGGATGCGAGGGGGTCGCGACATCCACCGCTTTCGTATCGAGGGGCGACGGCTGAGGTATCTTGTCGAGGTCTTTTCGACCATCTTTTCGGAACGGGTGCGTCGGCGGTGCGAACGAGCGATGGGGCGGCTGCAGTCGGACCTCGGGGAGTTTACCGATCATGCCGCAGCGGCCGACCGCCTCGGATGGCTGTTTTCGCGAACCGCCGAACGTGGCTCACGGCAGATGGTGAAGCGGCTGTTGCGACGGGAACGGGATGACGCGAAGCGGGTTGGTCGTGCGTGTCGCCGGCAGTGGCGTCGGTCTCATCGGCAGAATCTCTCTCGGACGATCACCAAGGCAGTGCGAAAGGCAACGGCATGACGCGGCGCAAGGGCTCATCGGATCAACCATCCCGTCACCCATCCCGTGGCGATGCACCGTGGCGATGGGGGATCTGGGTGCTTCCCGTGCTCCTTGTGGTGGCGGCCTGGCTGACGGGCCGAACGCCCACCGCCACTCAGCCCCCCAGCGACGGCTTTGAGTCGACCCGGTCGGCCACGGCGGCCACGCCGGGTTCCTCGCCACCCGGGATGGTGTGGATTCCAGGCGGAGAGTTTTCGATGGGGTGTGAAGATCCCCGGGGAAAGCCCTTTGGTGGCTTCGACGCCATGCGCGACGCACGGCCGATTCATCGCGTGCGGATCAAGGGGGTCTGGATGGACGCCCATGAAGTGACCAATGGCGCCTTCGCCGCCTTCGTCGAGGCAACGGGATACGTGACCATGGCCGAACGAAAGCCTCGTTCGGAGGACTTCCCGGGCGTGCCGGAGGAGAATCTCGTGGCTGGGTCGATCGTGTTCACGCCCCCTGCGGAACCGGTGCCGCTGCGAGACGAGTCTGGGATGGCGCACCTGCGGTGGTGGGCGTATGTGCCGGGGGCTTGCTGGCGTCACCCCGAAGGCCCCGACAGCACGCTGGAAGGACGCGGGGATCTCCCGGTGGTACACGTCGCCTATGAAGATGCGGAAGCCTACGCCGCCTGGGCGGGCAAGCGGCTTCCGACCGAGGCCGAGTGGGAGTTTGCCGCCCGCGGCGGGCTCGCCGGAAGCCTCTATCCGTGGGGCGACGAGTTTCGTCCGAACGGGCAGTGGATGGCCAACACGTGGCAGGGGCGATTTCCAGTGGAAAACACCGCCGACGACGGCTTCACCGGCATCGCGCCGGTCGGCCGGTATCCAGCCAATGCGTATGGCCTCCATGACATGTCTGGCAATGTGTGGGAATGGTGCAGCGACTGGTATCGTCCTGACACCTATGCCCGCGACGCTGAAGGCGGCGTGGCGGTCGATCCCAAAGGGCCGAAAGACAGCTTCGATCCGATGGAGCCAGGACAGCCCAAACGGGTGCACCGGGGCGGATCGTTCCTCTGCAACGACCAATACTGCTCACGATACATCGTGGGCACCCGTGGGAAGGGGGAGGTGTCGACCGGCACCAATCACACGGGATTTCGCTGCGTGAAGGATGCGGCTGAATCGGATCGTTGATCGAGCGCTAGAGCGCGTCTGAGATACGTGTATCGCCGGCTCGGGGGCGGCAAAAGTCTCGTCGCCGGGGCGAGGATACGCCCAAGGCTCCTCGAGCGTTCGCCGACCCCCTCGCCTACCCGCTCAGGATTATCAACTCGTCGCTACACGTAGCGGAGATGCGCTCTAGCCTCGACCCATGAGCCGCGTGAGTTCGGCCAGCGACCGGGTGTTGGCGACATCGGCCTTTTCGAGGCCGGCCCGACGGGCCTGCATGACACCGCACCGCATCACATCGAGGCCCCGAATGGAATGGGCATCGGTGGAGATCACCAGTTTCACGCCGGCGCGGCGTGCGGCCGCGGCATGCACATCGTCGAGATCAAGTCGCCAGGGGTTGGCATTGATCTCGAGGAACGTGCCCGTGCGGGCGGCCGCCTCGATCACCGCCTCCATGTCGACGTCGTAGGCGGGACGTTTGTTGATGAGGCGGCCGGTCGGATGGCCAATCACCCGCACGCATGGATGCTCGATCGCCTCGAGAATCCTGGCCGTGATTCGATCACGTGGCTGATTTTGGCCGTAGTGGAGGCTTGCCACGACCCAATCGGCCCTGGCGAGCACCTCATCGGGAAGGTCGAGCCCTCCCTTTTCCAGCATGTCGACCTCGATGCCCTTCAGCACCACGAGCGGTGGATCGCCATCACGGGCCAACGACTCGTTGAGCCGGTCGATGGCATCCCATTGCGCGAGAAGCCGCCGGCGGTCGAGGCCGCGGGCCATGGTGACCCGTTGCCCATGATCGGTGATGGCGATGTATTCCAGTCCACGTTCCACGGCCGCTCGTGCCATGTCGGCGAGCGTGTCTTCCCCATCCGTCTCCGTGGTGTGCATGTGGAGATCGCCGCGAATGTCGGCGAGTTCCACGAGCGCTGGCAGTGTGCCGGAGGTCGCGCGGTCGAACTCATCTCGGCCCTCGCGCAGTTCGGGAGGAATCCAGGGGAGGCCTACGGCCTCATACACCGCCGCTTCGGTGCGGCCTGCCATGCCACTGCCGCGGGCTGGACCGTCGCCGGAGAGATCGGCAAGCCGATGCACGCCGTATTCGTTGATGGTGAGGCCCCGTTCGCGAGCCAAGGACCTCAGCCGGACGTTGTGTTCCTTCGAGCCGGTGAAGTATTGAAGGGCGGCGCCGAACGACTCCGCAGCGACCACACGGAGGTCGATTTGAAGATTCTGGGGGCCGCGGATGCTGGTTTTGGTGTCGCCTCGCTGGAGCACGCCGACGGCATCGGGCCAGTGCTCCAGATGATTCATGACGGCGCCCGCGTCGGTGCTGTCGACCACGAGATCGAGATCACCGATCGTCTCCTTCCCCCGTCGCCAGCTGCCGGCGCCCTCGACCTGCCGAACCTGCGGGCAGCGTCGCATCCATTCGAGCAGGCGGGTGGCGATCGCATCGGCGTCGTGCCACAGCAGGCGGGAGTTTGCCGGATCCTTGGCAAAGGCGATGTTGCCCAGGATCGCCGCCTGGGTTTTGGCCCCGAATCCTTTGACGCCGGCCACGCGTCCATCGCGACAGGCAGCCTCGAGCGCATCGAGGGAGTCGATGCCGAGGGCGTCGATGAGCAGCTTCACCTTCTTGGGACCAAGCCCAGGCACCCGCATGAGGTCAAATGCAGCGGCCGGCACCTGTTCCCGAAGCTGGTCGAGGAGTGGAAGGCGGCCGGTATCGAGCAGCGCCTCGATCTTCGTGGCCAGATCACCGCCAATGCCCTCGAGGTCGGTCAGCGATCGCGATGGATCGGTTCGGACCGAAGCGACCGACTCCACCAGCGCCTGAATGGTTCGGGCCGCGTTCCGGTAGGCCCGCACCCGGAAGACGTTGTCGCCTTGGTATTCCAGCAGGTCAGCCACGTGATCAAACGCGGCGGCAATGTCGGCATTCGTCACTGGGCCCTCGACGCTTCCGGGTGGCCTGGCGGGATGGCCGGGCGTCCGGAAGTGTCGGCCGGGCGGGCGCCTGAGGCAAGCCTCGACACCCGAGAGGCTTTACTGCTGGAGCCGCGACGGCAGGGACGCGGTCGGATACGACGCCTGACGCAGAGGCGAGGGAGTGCCGAGCACAGCGGGCTGCCACGACGTGGTGTGGCTCGTCGGCTCGAGGAGCCGTGGAAATGCTCCGGTCGACGCCTTGGGGCCCTCGCCGGGCAGGATGGGCATGCTGGCCGGGCCGGTTGTTGCCGGCTGCAGGCTGCTTGGGCTCGTGGGGAGGGCCGGCGCGGGCGTGCCGCCCGTGGCGGCACGGGGCATCTCTGGAATCGGCTTGAGCGATGGCGCAGGGCTGATTGCGGGAGCGGGTGTCGTCGTCGGCACTGGACTGAGGGCGGGCGGTGACGTCGGCTGCGGCTGGACGATCGCCCGTGGCGCGACGGTCATGGTGCCACTTGCCGCGGTCATCGGGTAGTACGTCTGCTGGGGCGCCCCCGTGGCGGGAAGCGCCGGTGGGACGGTGCCGGGCACGATCTGCGGTGGGACGTCGGCACCGGCCGCGCCCCATGCCTGAGGCGACGTCTGAACCGGTGCAGCAAACGGACTCGCTGCGGGCGGGGCGGCTTGGGCTGGGGCGGCATAGCCTCCGGCCGCCATGCCTGGCTGCATCTGGACATACTTCGTGGTGGTGACGGCACGATACTGCGTGACGGGAACATTGACCGCCTGTTGCACGTACTGCGTGACGGGCTGCATGCATTCCCGTGGGCACCCGGTGCAGGGATCGATCTCACAGGAAGGCTTGTAGGTGGTGACGGGAACGGTCTGGTACTGCGTGCGGTAGGTGGTTTCCGGCACGTAGCTCGTCTGCTGGACGGGCACCATCACGGGCGCGGGTGGAGCCGCGACGACCGGTGCCGGCACGGGCGCCATGACCGGAGGAGGCACGGGAGCCGCCACGGGAGCCACGATCGGAGCAACCGCATAGGCCGGCTTCTTGCAGCAGCTGAACAAGCCGTCGAGGCAGCACTGCGCTCGCGCTGCTTCGGGTGCTGCAGCCAGCAGGCTTCCGGCGACCATGGCGATGGTGGGGATTCGACGTGTCTTCATCGGTAAGTTCTCCTCCCGCCCTCTCGCGGCAAAAACCCGCGGAATCGGCGGCATCATGCAAACGTAGGTTGCGCGCCGGCCGTTCTTCAGGAAAAAAACCTGGATGCCCTCGTGAATTTCCACGAGGGCGGTGATGCAATCGGCATGGCCGACACAGTCGGCACGAACCCACCTTGGAAAACGGCAGGAAAAGGCTTTTGGCGGCTCTCAGGCGATCGGCCGTGGATGCGCGACGCCTGCTGCAGCGCGACGCTCGAACCGATCGTAGAGGTCGTAGAGCGCCTCACGGAGATTGCCCGCGTGTCGGACGAACACCTCATCGAGGTCGTGCTGACTGATCAGACCGTGATGGTCGGGCAATCGGCCGACGATGGCGGCGAGAATGGCCGGTGTCGCGACGCATCGAGCCACGACCGGAACACCAGCCGGTGCGTGGGCCGTGGCCACAACGACCACCGACTTCCACCTCGCCAGGATTCGGATCAGGATCGGGAATCCGGCCGGCAGTTCCTCCCAGCCGTCAACTGCCACGACCGCGTGCTGACCGGCGAACAGCACCCGCGTGACCGTGGTGAGGGCTGAGGATATCGATCGAATCGCGAGGAAGTCGAAGGGCCTGTGGCGGGAGTCAGCCTCGGCACACACGGCTCGGAGGAGCGTGGTTTTTCCGTGGCCATGAGGGCCTTCGATCATGGACACTCCGGGCTGCAGCGCATCCAACACCCGCCCCAGGTCCACCGGACTGCCGGCGGCGTCGAGGGGGGGCAGTCGCCCTGGAGCGGTCATGCGGGTCGTAAACGGATTGCGGGGGAGGCGCGGTGGCTCGGATCGTGAACCGGTCATAGGGGCACCGCATGTGGCATTCGAGCCGGGGGAACGGTTCCGACGGTGAACTCATGCTCGGACACGAAATCACGGCCACCTGAAAAAAAGAATCGCACCCGGACGCACCACCTGATTTTCACGATCACTCCCTCGTACGACAGCGGGCTCGCCGGAAGGGTGCAGCCAAAGGATTCTCCGGGCACTGCAGGAGGCAGGCGTTCGGTATCGGTCACGCGTTCGAAGAACAACACCCCGAGGTCCTCCTCTCCCTTGCCCTCGGTGTACCAGAGCACGGAATGTTCGACGGCGCGAGGCATCTCGTCGCCAAGACCATCCACTTCGTAGCGGGCCACGAGCGAGTCCAGGGGCTCGTAGCGGCGGTCGGTGTTCGAGAAGGTGACGAACACCCGCGGGGGGCCATGGTGCGACTCCGACAGTGATGTCATGGTGCACCCTCCCCATCGTCTCTGCGGGCCACGTCGGGGAAGACGACCAGCGGGAAGGTTCGGACAAATGCCGGCCATCGGGTCGGCTTGCCACGCACCTCGATCGACCAGCGGACGAGGTTGTGCTCCGACGCGAAGGAGTGCATGGCGTCGGCCGGAATGGTCATGGCGGCCCGTGCTTCAAAACGCGTTCCCGGCTCCAACTGGAGGTCGTGCCACGAACGGATTTCCTGGGACCAGATGGTGAGCTTTTCAATGCGGGTATCCGTGCCCTGGGTGAAGGTGGCCTGCTCGTCGAGCGTCAGCCTGAGCATCAGCGACTCGAGGGTGCCCGATCCGCCCTGCGCCAGGAGCAGGGTGTAGGAGCCGCCGGGTCGCAGCGGTTGCGCGGAGATCTCGATCTGGGTGGTTCCCACGGCCGTGGCCAGGAGGAGCAGCCGTGAAAAGGCAACCACGGCGGCGATCCCAACACCAGCAAACGGGATGATGAAGGCAAATAGAAGCCAGTCGACCGTGCCACCGAGGAAATCGAGGCCGGCGCCCACCATCAGCACGACGAGGACGACGTTCCACGAGACGGCAAAGAGGCCGAAGCCGATGAGCGTCCAACTCTCGGGGCTTTCGATCGGCAGGCGGTACGCCAGCACGGTTCCTGGAGAGTTGATCATGTCGTCGCATGCAGGCACGCCGGGATGTCCGGCAGAATGGCGGGGACCGGTGGCGAGTGGATCGAGCATGCCGGACAGACGTGTGGGCATGGCACAGCGCTCTTCCGACCGCCCCCACCGGTTGATCGCCCGGATCAACCCGGCGCCCCCGAGGATGATCAGGGCTCCGGGAAGCACGAGCATCATGAGCCACATCCATCCGTTGTAGCCGCGTTCGAGGACCACCGAGCGGATGTCGGCCGGGTCGTACCATCCCGGCACGACATCACCGACGTGCCACGACGCGAGCGAGGCGACGGCCCGGCTTCGATCGTCGGTGAGCCTTCCACGGAGCGGCTGGCTCCACGCTTCCGCAGGACCGTCGCTCGTCGCATAGCGCACCCGGAGGCACGGCTGCCACGTCGATGGGCCGTTGCCCGCCGGCGTGATTCGCGTGTGCCGAACAAGCCCGGTACCGATGATCGTGCAGGTGGTCGGCGCGTAGCGGTGGTTGATCCGCCACTCCGGAACGGCGACCCCGGACAGGAGCATGGCGGCGAAGACGAGGCCCACCGCAAACAGCGCAGCGTGAAACACGCCGTCTCCGAACGACGCCCAGACCTGCGACCCGGTGCGGCGATGGCCCCGTTTCTTGCCGAAGAATCGCGGGAACCTCACCATCGAACTCCTCGCCGGCGGACGAGCCGTTCGGCATGTGTCCGCGGGGACGGCCTACCCGATCCGGCCGGCGATCTCCGGCTGCTCCGATTCAGCCCCCGTACGCTGGGACCGAAAGAAGCCGATTTTCTCAAGCGCCTTGAAGACCTCTTCGAGGGTCTTCTCGCCGAAGTTGGAGATGGACAGCAGGTCGGCACGGGTGCAATGAAGCAGGTCATGCACCGTGAAGATGCCCTTTTCTTCCAGGCAGTTCGTGGTGCGGACGGAAAGTCCGATTTCGGCCGTGCTCATTTCGAGCTTTTCGGCCATCTCATCGGACTGCATCAGGTTCTTGTATGGAATTCGCGCCATGGGTTCCCTCCCGTGCGAATCGAGTCTGAGTCGTTGATGGGACGGGCATGAGCCCGTCGCCAGCGGGGCAATATACTCGATCCATGCCGAAATCGGCTACGCCCTGGTACGAGGCCGAATCCGTGCCACCCTTCCACGCCCCGCGTCCCGGCCATCCTCATCGCCATGACCTTGGATTCCCTCAACGAATCGCAGCGGCGGGCGGCGAGCCATGTGGTCGGTCCGCTGCTCGTGCTAGCAGGCCCTGGTAGCGGAAAAACCCGCGTGGTGACCCATCGGATCGCCACCATGATCGGCGAGGGAGTGCCCCCGGAACAGATCGTCGCCCTCACCTTCACCAACAAGGCGGCCGACGAGATGCGGCGACGGGTGACCGAACTCGTGGGGCCGCAGCCTGTCGAGATGGGCACCTTTCATCGGTTTGCCGCCCGCCTGCTCCGGCGGCATGCCCGCCACGTCGGCCTGACGAGCGACTATTCCATTCTCGATCCCGACGACACGTCGTCGGTGCTCAAGCGGGCGATCAAGTCGCTCGGGCTCACGGCCAGTCATACCCCGGTGGATCGGATTGCCGGCGTGATCTCCCGGGCCAAAAACGACCTCCTCACGCCCACGACCTTCGAGCCGCGGTGGGGCCGCCCCGTCGATGACCTGGCTCAGCGTGTCTGGCCCGTCTACCAGGAGATGCTCCTGCGGGCGAACGCGGTCGACTTCGACGATCTCCTCGTGCACATCGCGACGCTGCTGGCCGACGACCCCGAGCTTCGGCGTGACCTCGATCAGCGACATCGTTTCATTCTCGTGGATGAGTATCAAGACACCAACGCGGTGCAATACTGCATCCTTCGAGGGCTGTCG
The DNA here is from genome assembly GCA_017853835.1 of Pirellulales bacterium. Taxonomy (GTDB): domain Bacteria; phylum Planctomycetota; class Planctomycetia; order Pirellulales; family UBA1268; genus QWPN01. Next base: position 33,802 of record JAFMIU010000014.1, read on the forward strand.
ATCGACCATCCGAATCTTGCGGTCACCGGTGATCCCGACCAGGCCATCTATGGCTGGCGCGGTGCGAGCATCCGCAACATCCTGGAGTTTGAGCGGGACTACCCTGCGGCACAGGTGGTGAAACTCGAGAACAACTATCGAAGCACGTCGAACATCCTGGCAACCGCCGACCGCCTTATCGCCAACAACACCCGTCGAAAGGCCAAGCGGCTCGTCACGGCGGCGGAAGCCGGTGCCCCGGTGCGGATCGTGCTCGATGGGTCGGGCATCGATGAGGCCGAGCGGATCGCCACGGAGATCGCGGACGCCATCGGAGCGGGCACCAGGTCCGCCCGTGAGTTTGCGATCCTCTTTCGGGCCAACGCCCTCTCGCGGTCGTTCGAGCTCGCGCTCCGCACCCGTGGGGTGCCCTATCAGCTGGTGCGGGGGCTCGAGTTTTTCCACCGTCGTGAGATCCGAGACGTGGTCGCATGGCTGAGGCTTTTGAAGAATCCCCGTGACGACGAGGCCTTCCTTCGCGTGGTCAACGTGCCCCCCCGGGGCCTTGGGCGCCAGTCGCTCGATCGCCTCGCGGCCTGGGCCGACGATCACCGCATCCCACGGCTCGTCGCCGCGGAGCAGGCAGCTTCGATTCCAGGGCTTTCCAAAAGAGCGTCGCTGGCGCTACTCGGCTTTGCCCGCCTGCACGCCGAACTCGCCGCGACGGCCGGACGAGAGCCCTCGGTGGCGGCGCTTCTGGAAAAAGTCCTCGATCGCTCGGGGTACCGGGCGATGCTGGCCGACGACGACGATGACGAGGAGGGCCAGGAACGACTCGCTAACGTCGAGGAGCTGGTAACGGCGGCGAGGCAGTTTGACGAGACCTGGTCTTCCTCGTCGGCAACGGTCGAGTCGGACGCCCTCGGGGGCTTCCTGGAAACGACGGCCCTGGTCGGCGATGCCGACGCCTGGGACGAATCGGCGGACCGGTGTTCCCTCATGACGCTCCATGCGGCGAAAGGGCTGGAGTTCCCGGTCGTGTATCTCGTGGCCATGGAAGACGGCATCCTGCCGCATGAGCGGAGCCTTGATCACGCCGATCAGCTCGAAGAGGAGCGGAGGCTCGTGTTCGTGGGCATCACGCGTGGGCGAGAGGAAGTGCATGCCAGCTGCGCCCGCATGCGCGACTACCGCGGCACCCGTCGCGTGTCGGCCCCGAGCGTGTTCCTGGCGGAGATGCAGGGCAGTGAGACGATCGTGGTGGGGGCGGAGTCACCGTCGTCCGAGGTGGTGTTTGATCCGTTCGGGGACGCTGCGGCACGACAGTTCGACGATTTTTCCGATCTCGTGCATGACGTGCCCTCGCGGCAGCGGACATCATCCAGGTCGGGCGAGGGCGATGGGCCCACCTTTGAACCCGATGAGGCACAGGGCGTGCCGGCGGTCACTCCCCCGCCGCGGCGTTTCCGCCGCAGCGACGCCACGATTCAGCGGGCATCCGACCTGGCGGAAAAGATGGCCGGCGGACGAAAGCGGCATGACTATGCCGAGGGGCAGCGGGTTCGGCATGCTGAATACGGCGAGGGAGTCGTCAGTCGAATCAGTGGCACCGGCGCGCGGGCGGTCGGCACCGTGATCTTCGACGGCGATGCCGGACGACGCACGTTCATTCTCGGACACGGGGCGCTCGAGCCGATCGACAACTCGTGAGGCGACGTGGATTCAGCCCTGGCCGTGGGATCGCCACCAGTCGACGGTGGCGCGAAGGCCCGCGTCAAAATCCTGCCGTGGCGACCAGCCGAGGAGTTCCCGGGCCCTGGAGATGTCGAGTCCGCGACGGGGCTGCCCATCAGGCTTGGTCGTATCCCACGCGATCCGCCCCCGGTAGTCGCACGCCGAGGCGATTTTCGTGACGAGGTCCCGGATCGCGATCTCGACACCGCCGCCAAGATTGATCGGAACCGGCTCCTCCATCACCTCGGCGGCTCGCACGATCCCCTCGGCCGCGTCGTCCACGTAGAGAAACTCCCGCGTGGCTGATCCGGTTCCCCAGCACACCACCTCCGGCGCGGCGGCAGCCCGAGCCTCCTCGCACTTGCGAATAAGGGCCGGGATTACGTGGCTCGAGGCGGGGTCGAAGTTGTCGCCGGGGCCGTAGAGGTTCACCGGGAGCGCCACGGCGCTGGCGAGGCCATACTCGCGGCGATAGCCATCGAGCATCACGAAGATCGCCTTCTTGGCAACGCCATAGGGGGCGTTGGTTTCCTCCGGGTAGCCGTTCCAGATGTCGTCTTCTCGGAAGGGCACCGGACAGAACTTCGGGTAGGCGCACACGGTGCCGGTGTGCACGAACTTCCTCAGCCCGCGACGTCGTGCATGCTCCACGAGGTGGAGGCCCATCGCCATGTTGGCGAAGAAGAATCGGCCGGGATGGGCCATGTTGGCACCGATGCCCCCGACCTCGGCCGCGAGGTGAATCACCACATCGGGCTGCGCCGTTTCGTAGAGCCGCTCGACATCGGCTTCGACCGTAAGGTCGAAGTCGCGGCGCCGCGGCACGACGATTCGATCCTCGGGAACGCCCCGGGCCCGGAGCACCCGCACGACGGTCCGGCCGAGAAAGCCAGCGCCGCCCGTGACGACTATTTTCTGGCCGACGAGATCAAGCATGGACGACAGCTCGCTCCGGTCATCGATTGGGCAGGGCGGTGTCGTGGCCTGCCGCCAGGAGCACCTGCTCCTTGCGGGCCAGATCGAGGTCGGCGTCAACCATCAGATCGATGAGTCCGTCGAACGACACACGTGGCGTCCACCCGAGCTTGGTGCGAGCCTTCTGCGACGTGCCGAGGAGGAGATCCACCTCGGCAGGGCGGAAGTAGCGAGGGTCGATTTCGACGTAGTCGCGGTAGTCCATGCCGAGGCGGGTGAAGACCTTCTCGCAGAACTCGCTCACACTGTGGGTCTCGTCGGTCGAGATCACGTAGTCGTCCGGCTCGTCCTGCTGCAGCATGAGCCACATGGCCTCGACATAATCACCCGCAAATCCCCAGTCACGCTGGGCCTCGAGGTTGCCGAGGTAGAGCTTCTTCTGAAGCCCAAGCTTGATCCGGGTGGCGGCCCGCGTGATCTTGCGCGTCACGAACGTCTCGCCGCGTCGGGGGCTCTCGTGGTTGAAAAGGATGCCGCACGACGCGTGGAGGCCGTAGCTCTCGCGGTAGTTCACGGTGATCCAGTGTCCGTAGAGTTTCGCGACACCGTAGGGGCTTCGTGGGTAGAACGGCGTCGTTTCCGACTGTGGCGTCTCCACCACCTTGCCGTACATCTCGGAACTCGATGCCTGATAAAACCGGATCTGCTCGCCGGCGGCATCCTGGAAGTCGCGAATCGCTTCGAGGAGTCGCAGCGTTCCCACAGCGGTCACGTCGGCCGTATAGGCCGGCTGATCAAAACTCACCCGTACATGGCTCTGGGCGGCGAGGTTGTAGACCTCCGTGGGGCGAATCTCCCGGATGACGCGCGAAAGCCCGTTGCCGTCGGCCATGTCGCCGTGGTGCAGCACGAGCGGACGGACCACCTCGTGAATGTCGCGATAGAGGTGCTCGATCCGCTGCGTGCCAAACGTGCTCGACCGCCGCACGAGGCCATGCACCTCATACCCCTTGTCGAGGAGGAGTTCCGCCAGATACGAGCCATCCTGTCCCGTGATGCCCGTGATCAGGGCTCGCTTCGCTGCGGTTGCCATCAATGCTCCTGGGTCGGTGGATTCGGTCAACGCTCTCGGGCCGCCGAGTGTACCCGTTTGGCCGAAAGACCTGCAGGGGCGCCTAGCCCGCCGCGGCCGGCTCGGCAGGGCCTTCCGCCGGGGCGTCGGTTCCGGCTTCCGCCGGCGGATCGTCAGCGGCGGCCGGGGCTTCGGCGGTGGCCGCGATGGCCTCGGCCATCGCGGGCAGCATGTGGGCGATGAAGTCTTCGCAATCGATCATCGACTGGGCACTCGTGGACGACCTGGATTCGTCGACGATGGCGTAGAGTTTGTAGACGGCAGGCTCGCCAACGATCCCGAGGCGGGCCACCTGCGGTGCGATCCAGGAACGCTTGGCGGTGATGTCGCCGCGATCGACGGCCGCCTCATCCCGGATCCCGTAGGTCCAGAAGATCCGAAGGGTCTGCCCCTGCTTCTTGAACGTGCCGGTGAACGTTTCGGCCTCGCTGCCGTCGAGGAGGCGGATCTTCTGTCGATGCTCGGCTTCGCCAATCTCGAAGCCGGCGCCGGGGTAGCAGCGATCGGGCGTGTGGCCCGAGGCGTCATGGGGACGGGCGCACACGATGAATGCGGAAACCCGCGACTTCGTGCGGGTGTTGCGATAGAGCTTCGAGATGTGGCCCACCGCACCGGCCCGCTCCAGTTCCTTGGGGTTGTTGTCGAGTTCGAGCTCGTATTCCCAGTTGCCGAACTTTGCTGGAAAGGTCTCCTCGAGGAGTTTGGCCGCGCTCTCGAGGTCTTTGCTGACCGACTTATCCTTCCATCGCTCGGTCAGACTGCCTTGCCACACCGTCACGCCCACCACCAAGGCGGCGGCACCGGCAAGCGTCAGCAGACCCGTGAGGGAATCTTTCATGGCCATCGTCTCCTGCGCGGGGAATCTCGCCGGTCACATCAGACGGGAGCCGGCGAGGCGTAGAGACGCCGTGGGGCCGGGTCGCCCACGCCATTGACCACCGTGCCGAGCACGCGAATACCGACCGAGCGGAGCCGGTCGACGGCACTGGCAACCTGTGGCACCCGACTCACATCCCGCATCGTCGCGATGAGGGCGATGTCACTGAGTTGGCCGAGCAGCAGCACGTCGGCAAAGGCGAGCACGGGGCCGGCGTCGATCACGATATGGTCGAAGGCTTCCCGAAGGGACTTCACCAGGGCCACCGACTCGGGCCGCGACAGCGCCGTGATGGCGGCGTAGTCACAGGATCCGCCCGTGATGGCGAAGAGGCCGTCGATGGCCGTTGGCTGAACGGCCTCGTCGGCCGAGATCTCGCCACGGAGCAGTTCGGGGAGGCCGGCACGGAGGTCGAGGCCGAGGGCCAGATGCACGTTGGGATGCCGCAGGTCGCCGTCCAGCAGGAGGGTGCGCTTGCCAGACCGGGCAAGGCTTGCCGCCAGCTGCGAGGCAAACGTCGTTTTGCCCTCGTGCTCCACGGCACTGCTGACGAGGATCACCTTTGGCGCCTCGCGGCCGGTCTGATTGATCACGGCCCGGATGCCATCGACACACTCGGCCACATGGCCGTCGTTGGGCCTCTTGGACGAACGGGAGATTCGTGGGAGTGTGCCCACCACCCGGAGGCCGAGCCGCTGGCTCGCCTCTTCGGGCACGCTCAGACGATCACGGAGGTATTCGAAGGCCACCACGGAGCCACCGCCGAGCACCAGGCCCGCCAGTCCTGCCAGCGAGGTGAGCATGAAGCGGTAGAGGTCGTTGCTGCCTTCGGGCACACTCGCCTCCTCGATCAGCTCCACGCGGTTTGGCATGCTGACGTCGATCTCGCTCGCCTGCAACTGCACGCCCATCTGGTCGGTGACCTTCATGAGCTGCTCGATCTCCTGCCGACGGGCCATGAGGTCGGCGTTGGCTGCCCCAAGCGTCTTCACTTCCGAGGCGGTGGAGTCGAACTCCTTCGTCGCATCATCCAGCTGCTGGGCAAGGATCTGACGCCGCATCCGCAGCACGACGGGGCTCTCCGCGGCAGCGCCAGTGCGGCGGCTCGTCGAGTCCATCGAGAGCTGTGCCACGATCTGCGGCCGCAGCTCCTCTTTGCGGTCTTCCAGGCGACGCACCATCGCTTCTCGCATCGACTGGAGTCGCTTCACCGCCGGATCGTTGGGGCCGCGGGCGCTGCGTTCGGCCTGATACACCATCGACTCCTCGATCGCCGCAAGGCGCTCACGATACTCCGAAAACTCCGGATCCCGGAGGAGCATCGCGTCGATCGTTTCTTCGGGCACCGATTGCTCGAGGCTGATTTCACCCCGGTCGCGGGCATCCATGATGGCCAGTTCGGCGTCGATGATCGTCAGGTCACGCTGGGCCTGGTTGATCTGGGCGCGGAGCGTCGCGAGATGGTCGAGCATCAGCGTGCGCTGCGTCGTCACTTCGGCGCTGTCGGTCGTGCCGAGGCTTCGGGCCAGGTTGTTGTAGGTGTCGAGCCGTGACCGAACCTCGGCCATGTTTTCCTTGTATTTCCGCTCGAGCGTGTCGCGGCGCTGGAGCCGTTCCGACTTCTCTTTGTTCACCACGTCGGCGAGATACGCCGCGGCGACGGCGTTGACAATTTTTGTGATGTCGTTGGCGTCTTCGCCACGCATCCGCACCTGGATCACTTCCGACTCCATCGGCGCGGAAACCTGGATGTTGGTCATCAGGAAACCGACGAGATCGGGCTCACCAGCAAACGTGCTAAGGTCATGGATGCCCGGGCGACGAAGCGCCGACGTCAGCACAAACGGGCTCTTGATCAGCTGCACCTGCGTCTTGCGGTAGGCCTCGTATTCGGCGTTGTCGCGGCCACCGCCGACGCCATACATGCCCGACTTGTCGCGGACACGAAGCCAGGCCACGGCCTCGTAGCCCTCCGGCAGAAACACAAACGTGAGCATCGACGCGAGTGAACCGAGCAGGATGGCCAGCGACGTGGCGGCCAGCCAGCGGCGGCGGAAGGCGTGCCAAACCCGGCGGTAGTCGATGCCGCCGGCGAGAGGATCGCTGGCGCCGCCATGGGCCACCGGGCCCATCGGGTGTCCGACGGGGGCAAGTCCCGTATCGCGGATCGTCGACAGCATGCCCGCGCCGCCCTCCACCGGCGAAGCGGTGGCCGTGGTCGAAGATCCGTCTCGCGGTGCGTTTGCCTCGCTCATACTGCCGGCATCTCGTCGTTTCGGGTGCTGAAGTCACGTTTGACAGCGTGGCCAAACGTAGTTCACTGATTCTTTAGTTTAGCCCATTTTTTGGTCGCCGCCCGGGGAAGGGGGCGATGGGCGTTTTTCCGTAAAACTGGGGCGCGGAATCGTGGGAAAGCCCCCGACTGGGCGAGGGGCCGAGGGAATCGCCACGCGGGGGCCTGCTGCGACCGAGGGCACCGTTTGGCCAAGCGAACGGGCCGAGGGGAGGCCACCGGCCAGAGCATGGCTTCCGCCCAAGACGGTCGGTGCGAGTTCCTCGGCGATGACGAGGTGCGCCATCACCTTCATCTCGAGCATCAGGAAGCCCACGGCCAGCAGCATCATGAGCATGGCGGCCGGCAGGCTGTCGTGGAATCCTTCTGCCATCGTGGAGTTGAAGTTGTAGAGGATGCCGACGGTCGTGATGCGGAATGCGTTGCACACCAGCGCGATCGGGATCGCACTGAGGGCGATCACGACGTTTTCCCACCACTCGAGGCCACCCACGAGCATGAGCATCACCGAGAGCCACACGAAGATCGTGAGCATCTTCAGGCCGCTGCAGGCATCGACGACGCCGAGCACCTGACCATCGGCCAGGTTGATGCGATTGCCGTCGCGGAATGCATCGAAGCCGAGCGTCTGGAGCGAGTAGGTGCTGATGATCGTGGCCAGCGTCTGCAGCGGCCCGAGCAGGTAGCGAGTGGCCTCGTCGGGCAGCGGATACATGAAGATCAGGCTCGCCAGGGGCGCCCACGACCACTTGAACATGTTCCATCCGCCGGCCAGCAGAAAGACGCCCATCAGCGCGGGCACGAAGGTGTACATGTCGATGGTGACGATGCGGAAGCTCGCGCACCAAAGCCGCAGGCCGAAGCTCGCCACGAGGAGAGCAATGCCGGCCGCACGAGCCGATGGCGCGACGGGCGTGATGGGCTGCCGCCACCAGAAGAGGAGCAGCACCGTAAAGACCGGCACGATCCAGCCGTGCTGGTATTGGGGATTGTCCCAGAACGAGGGGAGCTGCGCGAGGCTCGGCCAGTAGCTGAACATCAGCAGGGCTGTGAGGGCTGCAATCACGATCCACGGCATGGACTGTTCGGGGGAGGCCATGTCGGCCGCAAACGCTTTTGCGCGTCGCAGGGCGCCGTCCACGATGCCTTCGTCGCGCGGGTCAACCACGGCAGCCTTCGAAACGGCTTGCTTCGGCGCAATGGACGATGCTTCGCGCGCATCACCCTCGACCCGCGACGCGTCATGCGGCGCAGGCAAATCAGGCCCACCGACAGGCATGTTGGGTGAAGTAAGGCTCATGCTGCTGAAACGATCGCCCCGGATGAACCTTTGAAATATACACACCGCCGAAGGCCATTTCATGCACCGTGCGACGATTTTTTACCCGCCGTTCGCGAGGGCCCGGATCGCGACGAACGCGTGATGGAGTGGCTGCCAAAAGGCGAGAATTCCCGCGGCTGCAGCCACTTTGATCCCCAGGGCCATGCCGAGATTCCTGCGCGGGACGGCCAGCGTTACGACCGCCATAACCGCTACCGACGGCCATCCGGCGGCGGCTCCGAGCAGGGCGGCGATGCAGCGGTCTGCAGGCGAGCCCAGCCAGCCGCCGAGAAGTCTGCCTGCGAGGAGGCCGGCTGTCGCCGCCGCAAACGCCGCGGCGTGACGATGCCATGGGGCCTCGATGATCGTGAAACCCAAGTGGGGCGGCGCGATGGCTGGAAAGCAGGTCGCGACCGCAAGCACCGCCGCAGCCAGTCCTGCTGCCCCAGGGCACAGCCCGGAGGATGAGGTTTCGCGGGAAGACCCGCTCGCGGCTGCGGCGTCCCACTCGAGAATGGTCCACGTGACGATGGCGATCAGCACCACCGAATGCAGACCCCATGCGACGAGCGGCTGCGCATCTCCGAACGACAACAGCCTGTCGAGGCCGGTGCGGCTGCCGTCAGCGGTCGTCAGGCCAGTGCCCGCGATGAGGTCGGACCATGCCATCAGGGCGGCAAGGCAGCCACAGGCAAACTCAACCCGTGGATAGCGGGCCGAAATGGCCGACCCGCAGTCGCGGCATCGACCCCGCAGCATCAGCCAGCCAAACACCGGGATATTGTCGCGAGGGCGGATGGCCGCACCGCACGCGGGGCAGTGGGAGCCAGCGGTCACCACCGATTCGCCGCGGGGCACCCGGTGGAGCACGACGTTGGCAAAGCTGCCGAGCACGGCACCCCAGGCGAACGCAAACGCCACCAGCATGAGGGATTCCCCGGGGAATCCAAGCAACCACAGCATCATGCAGGCCAACTCGCCAGAGAAGGGTTCGGATGGGAGGACGCAGCGACTTCGTGTAGGGTACTCGTCGCCCAGGCCGGAGGCACCACCCGGAATCCTCGTCGGGATTCCCGCAGGTCGTCGCCCGTCGCTTCGTTTTCCCACATGGCATCCGATTCCACCGACCCTCAGCCTCGTCGATCGGCCATCCCCCCGTGGATGAGTCTGGTGCTTCGGCTTGCGGCAACGGCGGGCCTGATGGCCTACGCATTGCGGGGCGTGGATTGGCCCGCGTTTTTCGTGCTCCTGCGACAGGCCGACTGGCGATGGTGGGCCGCTGGCCTCGTGGCCGGGATCGTGGTGCAGGTGGTGGCAGGCGTGCGTTGGGCGGCGCTGGCGAGGCCGTTGGGCTTCGACTACCCGCGGCGATTCTTCGTGGCACGATTCTTCGAAGGCATGTTCTTTAGCCTCTGCCTCCCGTCGTCGATCGGCGGCGACGTCGTGAAGGCCTATCGGATCGGCGACACGACGCCTCGGCGACTGCTCGCCGGATGCTCCGTTCTTGCCGATCGCCTAACGGGCCTGTCGGCGCTGGGCGTACTTGGCGGCGCGGCGCTCGCCGCCCGTCGGCTTCATCTCTCGCTGGCGGCCACGCTCGCCGTGGCGGCCGTGCTTCTCGCCGCCGTGCTGCTGGTGTTCCTCCTCGCGGTTTCGTTTCTCGACAGGATCGTCGAGAGGCTTCCCTCGCCATCGCCGCTCCGCGGCTTTCTGGCCCAGCTGCTTCCGTATCAGGAGCGGCCCAGCTTGATCGCCCAGGCGGTGGGGTGGTCGTTTCTCGTGCAAATGGGAGGGGCGATCTCGGTGGCACTCGCCTCGCGGGCGCTGGAAGTGGACGAGCCGCTCTCGCTGTGGTTTTCGGTGGTGCCGCTCGTGGCACTTGCCGTCGTGCTCCCGATCAGCATCGGGGGATTTGGCGTGCGCGAAAACGCCATGACGTTTCTGCTCGGCGAGGCCGGGGTGCCGAGCGAGAAGGCGGTGGCGGTGGCGCTCCTGTGGGGACTCAGCACCCTGCTCACCGGATTGGTCGGGGGAGTGTTTTTCCTGGTGGACCGATCCCGACGGCAGGCCGTCATCGACGCCGAGCGTCGGTGACGAGGATGCCGGCGATGGTTTTGGCGTCGTCAATACGGCCGTCGAGACACATCGCCACGGCCTCGCGCCAGGGCACCACCTGAGTCGTGATCTGTTCGCCGGGCTCGAGTGCCTGCGGACCCGGCACGAGGTCGGACGCCACGAACAGATGCATCCGTTCCCGGAGAATTCCCGGCGACATCCAGAACTCGCCGGCCGACTCGATGTGGCCGGCACGATAGCCCGTTTCTTCGAGCAGCTCACGACGTGCAGCGTCGGCCAGCGGCTCGTCTCGATCGAGCGTGCCGGCCGGAAGCTCGAGGAGCGTCCGCCCTACCGCCGTGCGAACCACCGACACGAGACAGACCGTGTCGGCCGTGACCATCGGCACCACGACCACGCTGCCCGGATGCAGCACGACCTCGCGCACACGACGGGTTCCGTCGGGCAAGGGTTCGTGACGTCGCACCACCACGAACCGGCTCGCCTCCAGCAACCGCTCGTCGTCGGGTCGCCCCTCACTCCGGCTGCTCATGATCGTTCGTCCGAAGGGATGGCGGGATGGTCGATCGGAATGAGCCGCGCCGGCCTTTCGTCGGCAACGAGCCCGGAGGCCATCTGACCACGGCGATGCACGAGGGCGAGTCCGAGCCCGCCACCGAAGCGTGGAGAACGGCATGAAGACGTGATCGTGCCGAGCGACTCGCCGTTGGCATCCACGATGACGCTCCCCACACGCGGCGGATGGCCGGCTACCGCCACGAGCGAGAGCGTGCGGTTCACGTGGCCGAGGGCGTCGATGCGGGCGACCGTTTCCTGGCCAAGGTAACAGCCCTTGGTGAAGGAGATGGCCCTCGGGGGTCGGGAAAGTTCCTGCGGCAGCGTTTTCTCCGGGATGTCGCAGGCCTCCGGACAACCCGCTTCGATCCGGAGCGATGCGAGGTCGTCGGGGTTCGCCTGCGGCAATGAGGTGGCCGTCAGCCACGCGAGGAGGCGCGACGACGCCTCGCGGGGAATGAACACGAGGTAGTCGATGCCGCCGAACCGGTCGGTGCAGAGCACCAGGGTGTCGACATCGCCGAGACGGACGCGTCCATGGACGAGTGGTTTCATCGGCACGGCATCGGCGGTGTGCATGGCCAGCCATGCGGCAGCCTCTGGTCCAACGACGGCGACGCCGAAGAAAGTGTCGGTGGTGTCGGTGAACTCGACCTGTTCGCGAATGTGATAGTGCTCGAGATGGCTGCTCAGTCGCGGTGCCGAGGCGGCGTCGCACTCGATCCAGAGGCCTTCGTTCGTGCGGAGGATCGTGGTGAGGGCGATCACCCATCCACGGGCATCAGCGAAGAATCCCTCGGCGCCGTCGCCTTCGGTGAGGGTCAGGAGGGGAGCCGTGGTGAACTTGTCGACAAAAGCCACGGCTTCGGCACCCCGGGCCTGCACCATGCCTCGAGGCTCCAACGCCACCCAGGCGACGCTCGTTCGCAGGGGGCTGGGTGCGGTCGGATCGGGTGACGGTGATGGCGCGGAGGGTTCCATGACCGCCCACCCTACCACGGCCAGCCCTCGACCCCCGCGAACCATGAAAAAACCATGAAAGACAACCTTCCGGCGCGAACATCCGATGAACCCGATGCGTATTCCTCTTTGTCAGAACAACACCCCGCGGCCATGACGGCTGGGGGCCTGACGAGGAGTCCCATCCCATGGCCACCGTGCATTACGACCGGCACTGCCGCGACGAGTTTGACGACGATTCCGACCTCGACGGCAACGACCCCCTCGCCGTCGCCGACACCGAACACTCCGACGCTGTGCGGGCGGAGTTCGACCTGTCGAATGGTGGACGACGCGGCGACGGCTCGCGGCACAAGCCCGCCCCGCTCCATCGCATCGCCGAGGTTCGGCAGCGGCAGGGTGTCACGCTTCGCAACGTGGCCCGCCGGCTTGGGATGTCGTTGCCCGTGGTGCGACGTCAGGAGCAGCCCGACTGCGACCTCAGGCTCTCCGACCTGCAGCGGTGGCAGCAGGTGCTCGAAGTGCCGGTTGCCGAACTCCTCGTCGAAGGTGAGGGACAGCTCTCGGGCCCGGTGCTCGAACGGTCACGGATGGTCAAGCTCATGAAGACCGCCGCCGCCATCCGCGAACGGACGGAAGGCCAGCCGGTGGGCCGGATGGTCACCATGCTCATCGAGCAGATTCTCGAGATCATGCCGGAGCTCTCCGATGTCACGCCGTGGCACACGGTGGGTCAGCGGCGCACCCTCGACGACATCGGTCGCACCGGCCGGATGCTCGTGCCGGAAGAGGTGTTTCGGAAGCCGCCGGCAGGGTGAGCCGGCAGGTCGTCTTGTGGGCGAGTCGTATGGTGCCTACGATCCCGGGGTCGGGAATCGTGTCGGATATCGAAACGCACTTCGCCTTCGGGAGTCAGCCGTGTCTTCGTTCGCCGGTGTGCTGGGCATCACCCTGATCCTGTTTCTGACCGTCGCCGTGACGGGCCGCATGATTCTCGGCCGCTGACGCGCGGTTCGTCATGCCGATGACGATCGCCGCCACGAAGCCCCCCATGGCCCCCGCCAGCGTCACCCAGGCCACGACCGCCAGGGGGAGATAATCGCGGAGCCAGACGAGTTCCGGCGGTTCAACGCTCCGGGGCACCTTGCGCTGCACGGGACCGTTGCGACCCGTGTGCTGCCGCATGTCATCCCGAAACGCGTCCCACTGCTCCTGGGCTTCGGGCGAACTCACATCGGCCAGCCGCAGCGCACGCCACGAGACGAGGGCCCAGGGCGGCAGCGCCACGAACGCCAGCCAGGTGGCGGCCACCAAGGCGATCGTCGCGCGTCGTGTGAGGCTCGGTGTTCCGGCCACGCTCGTTTGTCCTTTGCCGTGTCTGCCCAGCCTGCCAGGGTGGCCTGATGTCCGTGGTTTTCCGCAGGGTTCCAGTCTGGCATCTCCGCCAGGGCCCTGCTACGGTTCCTCCCCGCGCAGGGTCCGTTTTCCAGGATGGTGTCTGGCGACGGACTCGACCCACCGAGGAGCAGGTGCCGTGATTCACTCAACCGTCGTCCGGTGCCGGGCGATTCTCACCATGGTGATGCTGGCTGGCGTGCTGCAGGCCCATGTGGCCCACGGACAAAGCGGCTGGCTGCCGATGTCGTGGCTGACGGGCGAGGCAGTCGACCCGCAGGCGATGTACCCGCTCGCGGAAAAGGACGGCCCGTGGCTCGTGCTGGCCACCACCTTTCGCGGCGAGGGCGCCCGTGAGGATGCCCGTCGCCTCGTGCACGAACTTCGCAGCGGTCACCGCCTCACCGCCTACACCCACGAGAAGGCCTTTGATTATTCGGGTGAGCAGCGGGGCAACGGCCTCAATCCCGATGGAACCCCGAAGCGGATGCGGTATGCGAGTGCGGGCCAGGTGCTCGAGGTGGCGGTGCTCGTGGGGGATTTCGCCTCGTTCGAAGATCCGCGCGGCCAGAAGATGCTGCAGAAGGTGAAGCAACTGAAGCCGAGAACGCTTGCCGAAACGAAGAACGATCAGCTTGAAAGTGAGTTTCTGCAGGCCAATCGCACTGTCGCCGCCGCCGGCGCGGCGGGGAAGCCTCCCATGCACGCGGCGATTCTGATCCCCAATCCACTCCTTCCGGCCGACTATTTTTCGCGGCAGCAGGTCGATGAGTTTGTGATGCAGATGAATGCCGATGTGGAACACTGCCTCCTCGACTGCCCCGGACGGTATTCGGTTCGCGTCGCCTCCTTCACGGGCGCGGGCACGTTCAACACGGGCGCGGGCGGCATGGAAACACTCGACTCCGACCGCAGCCTCGTCGATGTGAACCGTTTCGTCGACATGCTCAAAGGACAGGGCTGGAAGGATCCACAGCTGCGGGGCGTTGACAAGGAGAGCCGGCTCGTCGACGCGGCCGACAAGGCACACCGCCTCACCGAGGCCCTTCGGCGAAGCGGATGGAGCGCCTACGAGTTTCACGATCGCGATTCGAGCTTCGTGTGCGTCGGCAGCATCGATCAGCTGACCGTGCCGGGGCCCGAGGGGCGCGCGGTGCCCCATCCCGAGATCAGTCGGATCGTGACCAACCTTGGCCCCGATCCGGCGGCGCTGGCCCGAGGCCAGATCATGCCGCGGGCGTTTGGCGGGATTCTGCTCGACGTGCAGCCGAAGCCGATCGACGTGCCGCGGGCTCCGGCGGGGCGCCGCTGACAGACCATGCTCGTGCTCGGCACCACCAACGAGGGAAAAGTTCGGGAGTTGCGAGAGCTCCTCGAACCGCTCGGCATCGCATGCCGATCACTCGCCGGATTCGATGCCGCCGTGGACGTGGAGGAGACCGGGGCCACCTTCGCCGAGAACGCGGCCCTGAAGGCGTCGCAGCAGGCGCAGGCGCTCGGGCACTGGGTTGTGGCCGAAGACAGCGGCCTGGTGGTTCCTGCCCTCGGTGGAGCGCCGGGCATCCACTCGGCGCGTTTCTCGGGAGCGGCCCCCACGGGTGATCGGCGAGACGTCGATGCCCGCAACAATGAGCTTTTGATGGAGCGGCTGGCGGGCGTGGCCGGCCGGGATCGCGCGGCCCACTACGTCTGCCATGCGGCCCTGGCGAGTCCACGGGGTGAGATCGTTGCCGTGTCGGAGGGGCAGTGCCACGGGCGGATTGCCGAAGCTGCTGCCGGATGCGGAGGGTTTGGCTACGACCCGTTCTTCATCGTGACGGAATACCACCGCACGTTTGGCGAGTTGGCGCCGGCCGTGAAGGCCCTCATCAGCCATCGGGCGCGGGCGATGCGGGCCATGGTGCCGGCGATCGTGAGAGCCCTTCCATCGTCCTGACGCCTCACGCGGGCGAGGCGGCGTGAAGCCGGTGCTCGATCACGCGGAGAACATCGTCCGTGCCATCCATGCGCCCCTGCACCGCGGCGAGCGCCGGGCGGTAGTGGTCGAGCCCGTCGACAAAGCCTCGCACGCGGGGGCGGTCGACTTCTTCGAGCAGGCAGAAGTCGCCACATCCCATGGCGCGGAGAAAGTGGCTGTTCATCAGCTGCTCGGCGTGGGCGCGTTCCGGCAGCACGAGCAGGGGCTTTCCGAGGTGGAGAGCCTCACCGATGAGCTGGTTGCCACCCGCCGAAACGAGCGCCCGGCACGACGCGAGATCATCGACGAACTGCCGGTCGTCGATGTCGTGAAACGACACGCGTCCGACGGTCTCTCGACGACCGAGTCCATACACCTTCACCGGGAGTCCACAGTCGGCTAGCGCCTCGATGGCCGTGAAGGGGGTGTGGCGGCGAAGGTAGCTCAGGAGGAATCCATCGTCACGGGGCTGGGCGGCGACGATCGCCGGCCGCAGCAGCGGTCCAACCTGCACCACATGCTCCCATCCGCGTCGCAGCGGCGGACGAAAAAACGCCGACACCACGGTGTCGCTCGCCTCCATCACATACATCCACACGGCATGGCTCATGAACCAGGCATTCCACTGCAGCGACCAGGGCAGCGAGTCGAGGTCGTAGGCGAGCAGGAAGTGCTGGTGGTCGATGCTCACGAGCGGAATGCCGAGCCGTCCCGCGGCGCGAGGGAGGGCCGGCTCGAAGTCGGTGATCGCCAGATCGGCGTGAAAGGTTTCCAGGGTGGCGAGCATGCGGTCGACGAGGGGGCCGAGAAGACGAGCCTGGTAGTCGAGGCCTGTCGCGATCGACTTCATCACATCGAGCCGCCCGCCGCTGTATTGAAAGATGATGCCGGGAATCTCCTCCACACGAACGCTGGGATGATCGGAGGGAAACTGCCCCCGGAGAAAGTCGAGGGCGTCGGCCGAGGTCCAGACGAGAATCTCGTGATCGTCCTGAAGTCGTTCGACGAGCGTGCTGATCCGAGCGGCGTGGCCGCGTCCTTCGCCGCAGAGGCTGATGGCGATCTTCGACATGCGCGCGTGATGGGAAGCCGTGGCGGAGCGGAGCAATGATGGTGGGGCATTCTCTCCATCCAGCCCGAGTTTCGCCACCGGATTGCCCGGCGGCTTCAGGAGGCCGGGGTGGTCGCGTACGATGGTGGCGGCGACGGACGGCGAGGAGGAGGTGGCGGCGATGAGGTTGCTTTCAAGGCGAGCGGGCGTGCTGTGGCTTGTGGGCGTGGCTTCGATCGGGCTGGGCGTGCCAGGTCCCTCGCCGGCATCGGCCGGGTCGCCGGCGGCGGCGGTGGGCGAGGCGGTGATCGATCGGGATGCCATCGATGCCGTGATCGCCCGCATGCACCCCACGAAGCAGCCCACGGCAGAACAGCGAACGCAACTCGAGGCCACGGTGCTCGAGCAGCTGATCGACGAGAGCCTGCTGCGGCAGTCGCTCGGCGCCCGGGTGCAGGTGACCGAGGAGGAGGTCAACGCGGCCGTCGCCACGGTGACGCGGCAGATCACCAGCCGCGGTCAGAACTTCGAGGCCTTTTTGGCGCAGTCAGGACGCACGGAGGCCGTGTTTCGGGATCAGGTGATGCTCGAGGTGGCGCTTGAAAAACTCGTGGGTCCCCAGGTGACGCCGCAGGCCGTCAGCCGATACTTCACCGATCATCGTCGCGACTACGACGGCACCAAACTCCGGGTGAGTCACATCATCCTCCGCCCCGACATCGTCGATGTTGACGGCGTTGCCCGCAGAATGGAGCAGGCCGAAGCCATTCGGCGTGACGTGTTGCGAGGGGACGTCACGTTCGAGGAGGCGGCCATGAAGCATTCTGCGGGGCCAAGTCGTGCCCGCGGAGGCGACATCGGCTGGATTACGCGCACCGGCCCCATGGTCGACGCGTTCACGGCCGGTGTTTTCAATCTGGCGAAGGGCGAGGTGTCGAAGCCATTCATCACGCCGTTTGGCGTTCATGTGGCGAAGGTGACCGACGTGGAGGCAGGCCGCGTTGGCCTCGATGTGGTTCGGTCGAAGATCGAGAAGGAACTGGCCTCACAGGCGGTTCGCAGCCTCGTGAATGAGGCCCGGCAGGCGATTCCCGTGAAATATGCTCCGGGGATGCCCCACTTCGATCCCGCCACGCCGGCGGGCGCGGGCACGCGCCGGGTGATCGTCGTGGGGGAACCAGCGACGTCGGGGGCCAACTGACCCCGCGGCCACACTCGGGCGTTCGCCCAGATTGCGCCCCTTTCCGGGATTCGCCCGCCCCGGTGCGGGCGGCTTTGTGCCGCGGGCTCACGGGGTTTGTTCTGTTGGTTTCCGTGGTTTCACGGTTGCGGCCCTGCGGGCAGGGCCGGTAGCCTCCCCGCCCCTTCCACCGGGATTCTGCATGAAGTTTCGTTCCGCCCTGCTCTGTGCGTTTATGCTCGTCGTGCCTGGGGCGGCGATGTTTTCCCACCGAATTCCTGCGCCGGTTCGGGCCGGCGTGCGGGAGTGGTTTCATGATGCCATGGCATCATGGTCGACGTCGGAATCGAAGCCTGCGCGGGCGGAGCCACCTGCGTCTGACGAGCTGGTCGCCCACGAATCGTCTCAATCAGCTGCCGGGGCGGCGACACCAGCCCTCCGCGCGGAACTTCCGCGATCGAGCAGTCTGGACTCCCAGCCCATGGCGGCCAACGACATCGAGAAGGCTCTCCGGGCACTTGGTGCCCAGGGGATCGAATGCCGGGCCGTGCACTCCACCGCCGGAATCCATGTGGCCACGTGCAGCGTGCCGCTGGATGCCACGGGGCAGTTGATGCGGGTCTTCCACGCGTCCGGTGCCAACTCCCTGTCGGCCGAGCGATCTCTGCTTGCCGAAGTGGAGTCGTGGCGTCATCGGACGGCAGCTCGAGTGCGGGATGAGGCAACGACGCAGCCCGCTTTGGGCAGCGGCCCCATTCTCCGGTATTGACCAATCGGGGAACGATCCGATGGCCCGCCGGCTGCCTTCACACGCAACACTTGCGGCCTGCATGGCCCGCGGTCACGGCGTGGCGTTGGCGTCGCCCTCGCCATGGACGTCGGGTTCACGGCCACGCCGGCGATGGTGGATCGAGGAGACCTCGGCGGGCCCCACGCCGGATGCGACGGTGGCCGGGCAGCACGTGCGTTCCGAGGAGCTCGCCCGGGTGGAAGCCGCGCTCTTTCTGGCGAGGGAGCCCCTCTCGATTCGGCGTCTCGCCAAACTGGCCAGGGTGACCGACGGAACCCGAGCCCGAGTGCTGGTGAAGGAGCTCCGGCAGCTTCAGGATGCGTCAGGAGCCGCCTTTCGGGTCGAACAGATCGCCGGCGGGTTCCAGCTCCTCTCGCGGGGGCCATTTGGGCCGTGGGTGAGGCGATTGCTCGATCAGCCGGCGGCGTCGCGGCTTTCGGCGGCCGCGCTCGAAACCCTCGCGATCGTCGCCTACCGGCAGCCGGTCACCCGGGCCGAAATTGAGGCGATTCGAGGCGTGGGGAGCGAGGAGATGCTCCGCCAACTCCTTGAACGCGACCTGGTGGCGGTCGGTGGCAGGGCCGAGGATCTCGGGCGACCGAACATCTACGTGACGACGAGGGGCTTTCTGGCGGCATTTGGGCTCGCCCGGATCGAGGATCTGCCCGCGGTGTCCCTTCCCGAAACGGCTCCGCAGCCTAGCCTCGACGCGGCGGGCGATTCGGGCGACGAAATGCCCGGATCATGACTTGCACGCGGCGCGGTCGGGCGACACACTGTCTGCCCGGATCGCGTCGAGAAGCCATTGTTTTTTTGTCCGCCCGAAATTTCGCGGCGGTCGATTGGACGGACTCGAAGCGATCGGGTAGAGAAATGGCTCGTGGTGAGAGTTGTCGAACCGCTCAGGAGGTTTTCGCCGTGACGATTGCAGCAGGTAGTCGGGAGCATCGGAACGTTTGTGACGCCGACGTGTTCTCGTGGAATCAACTGCCCGAGTTGCTTGCCGCCGAGGATCTCTTCGAGGGAGGCGACGTCGCCGGTGACGGCACGGTCGTTGCGTTCGTCGAGCATTCGACGGTTGTGGATGCCGACGAATGGACGCTTCCGGGCCATTTTGTCGTGGCCGGCGAAGATGACGACGATGATTTTGAGGACGAAGACGACGACGAGGACGAGGACGAAGACGACGACTACCTCGATGAAGACGAGGAGGAGGAGGAAGACGACGACTCCGACTCGGACGAGGAAGACGACGAGGAGTGGGAAGAAGTCGACGGCGAGGAGGATGAAGACGAGGACGACGAAGAAGATGGCGATGAGGATGAGGACGAGGAGTGGGAAGACGAAGATGAGGATTGGGAAGACGAAGACGAAGATGAGGATGAAGACGACGACGACTGACCGTCACGTTTCCTGACCCATCGATGGCTGTCCGGGCTCGTTCGGCCCGTTCGCGAATCGCACACAGGGCCCCTCGTGGGGCCCTTTTTCATGCCGGGTGGATGTCCTGGCGGGCATGAGGCCGGCGCAACGAGTTCGTCAGGGCGCGGGGGCGTGCAAGACGAGCCGCACGATGCGTCCCTGTCGTTCGACGTCGAGGTACGTCGTGGCTTCCGCATCCTTGAGCCTGGCGAGCATGTCGTCCTGCGAGGCGATGCGGGCATCGTCGATGGCGATGATGCGATCGCCTGTTCGCACACCCGCCTGCGATGCGGGTGAGTCTCGCCACACTCGCACCACGACCGGGAGGCTCGGTTCGCCGGGATCGTGACGCGTGCCGAGGCCCCATCGTCCGCGAGGGGTTCCGCTCGCGTCGGGGACAGCCGCCTCGATGCGATGTCGCGTGGCGTTGGATTCGCTTCGGCCCTGGTCGCGAAATCCCGGGAGCGGCGACGGATCGTTGGCCGCGGCCGTGACGAAGCCGAAGGTGAGCCGGGCGATCGGCTCGATTCCAGAAAGGTTGACGAGATGCACATCGTCGCTGGGACGGTGGTAGTTGTCGTGCAGGCCGGTGTGAAACATCACGGTCGGAATCCGGGCCACGATGAAGGGATAGTGGTCGGAGTCTTCCTCGATGTCCCAGACGAACGTCAGGCCGAGGTTCGCCGCGTTGGCTGGCCGGCTGTTGGCCTGCACCACCATCTCGCGGAGGCCGTGGGCGGTGCGGCTGCCGTAGACCTCGAGCCGCTCGCCTCGCAGGCGACCGATCATGTCGAGGTTGAGAAACAACACCAGTTCACGGCCAGCCAACGAGGCGGGCCGGGTGCGGATGAAGTGCCTCGAACCGAGGAGCCCCTTCTCCTCGCCATCCCAGAAGGCGATCAGGATGGTGCGGCGCGGCCGCTCGGGGAGGTGCTGGAGGGCTTCCACCACCTCCAGCAGTCCGGCGACGCCGGAGGCATTGTCGTCGGCGCCATTGTGGACGAAGCCGAACGGGCCGTAGCTGTTTCGTGCGTTGCCGTAGCCGACGTGATCGTAGTGGGCCCCCACGACCACCACCTCGTGCGATAGGTCTGGATCGCTGCCCTCGAGGATGGCGAGAATGTTTCGCAGGCCTCCGAGGGGCTGGTAATACGAGCCCGAGTCGCCGGCGGGAGGCACGCCCATCGCCGTGAGCTGTTCCACGATGTAGGTGGCGGCAGCGCGGCCTCCCCGGCTTCCCCCCTCACGTCCCTCAAAGGTGTCGTCGGCGAGTGTGGCAACGTGGCGGCCCGCGTCGGTGCTTCGGATGGTGCCCATGGCCGCCGACATCCGTTCCGACCCGTGGGCGGATGCGACGACTGCGGCGACAGCCATCACCACGCATGTGATGGAGTTGCGAGCGGGCACGAGGAGTGGGCCGATTTTTTGGGCGTACGGCATCGACAGAGCGCCTCCTTGCGGGACGCCAGATTGGCGTCCAGAATAGTCGGCACGAGAGATTCCCGGACCACGGGGTTTCTTGCCGGTGCCGTTTCGCCGCGGCCGAAGCGATTGTTCCTTCAGGGACGGTCGCACGGGTCGTTCGGCGGCACTGGTCGCAGGAGAGGTGGCAGAGTGGTCGAATGCGCGTCTTTGCTAAAGACGTGTCCGGTCAA